>JAUVYQ010000144.1 GCA_030603035.1 Phycisphaerae bacterium
CCGCTGCAAGTGCGACTTTTGCCTTAAACTGGGCACTGTGATTACGTCTTTTGTTTTTCATGAATCTGTCTCCTGAACGTGTTATCGTCTCAGGCGACAAATCCACCTTAATTATGCGCCCAGTTTTTGGGGTGTATTATAGCTTTCGATAAAATCCTTACGGAAAACGTGATACAATCTTGCTATTATTTCATCGTATAAGCCATCAAGGTTTATCATCGGCGGGAGAAAATCAGGCTTATTGCTCATTGCTTAATCTCCGCGGCTGAAAGATAAACAGATTGAATTTCTCTTCCCAAGGAGGTGAAGTGTGGGTGAGATCAGTTCCTGTATATGACTTAATTTTTCTTATAATATTTATCTTCGCTCGGTTGTTTTTAGGAATGTCTTTCCTGTTGCAATAGGCAACTGCACCAATCAAAAAGTCCGCAAGCTGAATTAACTCGGATTCGTGGGAACGCACCAGTTGTATTTGGGGTATAGTTAATCGCTCGCGGTCACCTAATTTGATATGCAGTATCTTACGTAATTCCCTTATTTTTCTGCTTCCGCGTGTATCTTTAATGTCAAGATAAATATTAAACTTAGCATCTGGCTTATTAACTATGTTTAAGAGTAGCTGGTAGTACATTTTGTAATAAAATGAGTCGTGGCTACCCTGATTGAAGTAATCGTGGTTAAGTCTGTCTTTCCCATCAACAACTAAACATCGAAAATTTAATTCGTCTCTGCCAAAGAAATAATCTATTAGATTTTCATAAAACTTGAGTCTTCTGTTGGATGTTTTTGTCCATTTCAGTTCGCCTTTGGCGTTATGTTCAGCTTTAATCTGTCTTATTTCTTTTGAAATAACTTTAACTTTACCGATAGGGCACCAAATTCCACCCAGTAACATTATTGGAATATGATCGTGTTCAAGGTGGCATGATTCATCGCAATAGATATTATACGTAGTGCTCATAAAATTTCTCGTTCTTCTCAATTACCTTGTTCTTTGCAGTAATGCGATGGTGAGTTGGCGGAGGGTGTCGGCTTTTGTGCCGAACGGTTCCAATACCGCTACCGCCTCGTCAGCGAGTTTCTTCGCCAACTGCTTTGACTTTTCAATTCCCACTATTGCGGGGTAAGTCATTTTGCCGGCCTTAGCGTCTTTGCCGGCGGTCTTTCCCAACTGCTCACTCGAAGCACACACATCAAGAATATCGTCAGCTATCTGAAAACCCAGCCCAATCTTCAAACCATATTCACAGAGACACTTAAATTCTTTTTTAGACGGGATTAACAGGATTTGCTTTTTTCGTTCAAGTTCTGTTTTATCCTGTAAAACCTGTCCCAAGCCGCAGATAGCTCCGCAGGCAGCGGCGCATCGGAACATCTTGCCGGTTTTGTTGGTGTGGATATACTCAATTCTCGATTCTTGATTCTCGATACTCGATGAGCGTTCGGCATCGCGCATTGAGGCTTTGATGTCAGCCATTTGGCCTGCAATCATACCGGCGGGGCCGGCCGCCTCTGCCAATTGGCCAATCAATCTTACCGCAATGGCCGGCTCGTCAATCTCTTTTGCCAGAATCTCAAACGCAAGTGTCAAAAGGGCATCGCCGGCCAGGATAGCCGTTGCCTCATCAAAGGCCTTGTGGCAGGTCGGTTGACCACGTCGAAAGTCATCGTCATCCATCGCCGGCAAATCGTCATGCACAAGCGAATAGGTATGCACCATCTCGACCGCCGCCGCTGCAATTTCGGCATTGTGGTTTATCCTGCCGCTGATAAGCTCGCAGCACCAGAGAACCAACGCCGAACGTACCCGCTTGCCCGGCGCCTCGATAACATATATCAGCACCTCTCTCAAATCACCGCTTATCGGCTGCTGAGTCAAAAGGAACCGTAGCGTATTATTGACAAAGGTTGCCTTCTTGCGTAATTCAGCACTGAAATTCGAATCGATGGGTTTAATCGCCGACATAAATAGCTTCCTTTCTTTTATTGATAAATGATAAATGATAATCTATCTTAGTTCCTGTTGCGGAAAGCACTAAAAACGGTAAAGAATTAATCGTCCGATTTAGGACAAGGCCAGTTTCAGCATCGTTTTTGTTAAACTGTCCGCTAACGCTCTTTAAAAAGTTAAAAAATCAGTTTTCTGGACAGACCATCTCTAACGACACTTTCAAAAACAATCTGTTTTGGCCACTTCTGCCTTACAATCGGGTCAATAGAATCAGGTTGTGGCAAAAGACAGCACAGCCTACGCCGGCTGCATAGTTCTTAAATCCTTTGAAAAGGCACCGGCCAAGGTTAAAAACGCGTTTTAACACCGAGATACCCCCTTCGCAGCCGGCACGAAAACGCTGGCCATCTTTGAATTCTTCGCTGTTTTCGATGCGAATGACGACCTGCCTGAGACTGTCCTGCTCGACGAACATTACGATCAGCGACCGAAGGATTTGCTCAGAAGTATATTCGCTTTTACGGCCACGCTTTGATTGCGACAGCATCTTGGCCAAATCCTGATGGACCAGAGAAACCAATTGAGGATTATCGTCCAGCAGTTGTGAGATTATTTTGTATTTTTTTCTGTATTCGTTCACAACTTTTAGCCTTGATTTACGAGAGAAGTCCAAGTATTGTTGTTTTGTAGATTTTGTTCTCATTTGCCTGTTCCTTTCTCATTGGTTTTTCAATAACTCAATGATAACAGGAGCAGGCTTTTTTTGTATAAGTTTTTACATAAAATCCTTTCCGCAACAGGAACTAACTAACTGCCGTAACAGCTCCCGTTACAGTACCAAATATTTTGTGTCCTTCGCGATTAGGCATGTTAAATCCTTAAAAGAAATAAATTGTAAATAATATTAAATAATAGGGACAGCCATGCATTTTCGCATCTTACCCAAACCCCCCATTCCCGTCAAACAAATTCATATCTCGTATCTCGTGAAGCGTATCTCAAATATCGTATCTCGTGAAAGGCAATTTATTATTTTAAGTTATTTTGAGGAAGCTTTGATCTGACGGGTGTTTTAACTTTCAAATTTACAAAATACCCGAAACCTTGCAATCCGTCAATTCTAAAAATCCGCAAAATCAGCGTAACTTGTGCCTGCGCAAGCGGGGGAAATATGAAGAAGACCCCCTGCGGAGCAGGGGGCTGATATGGAATGACTTTTGTCAAGGGATAAGATTTCAAATATTTTATTGTTTTTCTACATTTTATCAATGACACTTCAAGGTGCAGGCTGCTTCGACGATGAGTATCACTGGAAAGACGGTATCGGCCCGCGCGAAAAACGTCCCACTATGATAAATACCCATTGGGGCGGTGTAACCGAGAACAACCATTTCGGCACACACTAGTTCCTTGATTTGTGCGAACAGTTAGGCTGCGAGCCGTATATATGCGGCAACGTGGGCAGCGGCACGGTGCTGGAGATGCAGCAGTGGGTGGAGTACATAACTTTTGACGGCAAAAGTCAGATGGCGGATTGGCGCCGCGAAAACGGCGCTTGACTTGGCGTGTTAGTTTGATGACAATCCTTTCCATGAGTGTTTCCTTTCTGTCGGCTCCGCCGACACAAAAAGTAGTAACGTAAGTTATTGGGAACACTCATTTTACAATTGGCCTCATTTTCGCGCAAATCTATTTAGTACGATGATCCGTGTTTGGTGAGTTCTTTTCCGCATTTTCTAGGATTTCACCCGCTCTAACACTAGGACCCAGTCTTGAGGCGAAGGCAGTGGAGGCGCCTTGTATTCGCCGGACTCGGTCAGAACTTGTCTTTTCTTGATCTTGTGCAGGGGAGTAAATTGCGTCCGCGACACCTCGAAGTTGTCGTAGGCCTGCCGTTCACCGATCTGAAAGTGCCACAGACCAACTTTTCCCGGGGTGATGTTTCCAACCGGGAGAGGCCCCGTGTGGTAGGACTTTTTCCCATCCGTTAGCACCAGGGCCGCGTATTCCCCGCAAGCCGCAGCGGTGAGCCGGATCTTTGGTCCGATCTCGGGCACGGCGACTGTTCCTAGTCCTGCACCCCATTGCCCATTCTTTCGGTCATGGAGGAAAATACTCTTGAGCAACGGACTATAGAGCGCGACGAGGTAGTTGTCGGCATCGTGGAAGCGCAGGATGATGCCCGCTTCGGCGTCGCTTCGGGCGTCGGCGCTGGCCATCAAGTCGGTGTCGGTGACCTTCTCAACAATGGTCACCATGCCTTTGGCGCCTACCAATTGACCTTCTTTGCGTTGAGTTGGGGTGCCGTGGTCCTTCCAGTCCGAGGCATTGGCCTGTTCGAAATGATCTTCAAAGAGCCTGGGCTGCGTATGACCATCAAAGGGCTTGAGTGACCGGCCGGCGTTCATCACGGTGCCTTGGTCAAACCGTCTCCCACTGGCCGGATCGAAGTAGAAGGCGTTATATGGCACGTCACGTTCAAGGTTCTTCACCTGGCTGGGCCCCGCCCCAATTGTAGACGCCACGCTTTGGCTGGTAGATGAACCATACTTCGCCCGGAATCCCCGCGGCGAAGCAGTCCGCTTCAGCCCACTCCGGGTGCAGCTCAAAGCGCCACCAGGGATATTGCTCGAGCAGTTTCTTGCCCAGCCCCAGTTGGGCCGAACCTGGATAGTTCATACCTTCGCGCCAAGTCGTCCAATCATAGACCCAAGGCGTGATACCGGGATCGCCTTCCACACTCGCATGCCAGACCCCCGCCGTGCCGTAGGTATGGCCCGCTGCACCGCTGAGCATATGCATCCAGAACACGTGACGTTGAACATCCTGGAAATTGTGCTGCATGTGGCCTTCATAGGCGGTCTCGCCGCAAAGCACGGGCATGCTCGGCGTTTTTGAGTACGCTGCGGTGAGCCTCGAAAGCATTTTTCTGGTTACCGCAACCGCGCCGTCATGGGTGCCATAAACCATGTCGTAGTCGATCAGCACTTCATCACCCTTCAAGCCCCGTCGACCGCCAGCGGTATGACAGGTGAGCGGTCGGTGGTAGGGGTCGATGCTGCGCAGATACCTTGCCACTTCGGCCCACGGTCCCTTGCCCCATTTGGTGCTATTTTGAATTTCACCCCCCAGAATCCAGACCACCGGATAGGCCCCATACCGCGCCACCAAATTCCGGTAATGCCGCTTGAAACCGTCGACTCCGACCACCGCCATACCATCACAGTTGCTTCGTCCCCAACCGCCAACGATCGCCGGGACTATCCCCGCATCGATCAGATGCTTAAAGCGGCGATCCGCGTAATCGAAGTACTCAGGATTAACCACACTGAAGTCCTGGATCTTGTAAGGTTTTCCGCCTTCGTTCTCCCATCGTGATTCAAACGCCCCATCATCGGGGTACGTCCCGCACACGATCTGTACCACGGTGAATCCCTTGGCTTTGCGGTCGGCCGTGAGTTCCTGGAATCCTTTCCAGGTCATCCGTTTGCACAGGTTCTTCCACCAAGTGTCGCCCAGCCAGAAGAACGGCGTGCCGTCGGCATGTTCGAAGTGCCGTTGGTCCTTGGCTACGCAAATGGGGCCGTGCCGGTAGAGCCGGTTGTCGCCTACATAGGCGACAACGTCGATTTTGCCTTCAACACCGTGAAGCTTCGGATTGCCTGTATCTGAGCATTCGGTCCGCCACGCATGCTTCCCGACCTGACCTGATGCGTAGCGAAAACACCAGCGGTTGCCGCCGGCCCAGAACCCTGGGACCCGCAATCGACTTCCGTTCGGCTGCGTGACAATGGCATCGAGTTCTACTTCCTTGAACGGGTTCTGATAAGTCTTCTCGGAAACCAGCGTGATCTCCACTACCCGGTTCGCCTCGACCTTCTGTCTAACATCCGCTCTGGCCACCAGGGCCAAACAAACGACGGTACATACGCCTAGCAATAGTCTTCTCATAATCTGACATTTCCCATATAACATTTTATATCATTGCTCAGCTACATCACTGGGCATCTTTCCTAATAGAATATCAAATCTGTCTCGAAAAGTAGTGTGGTGGCCCGGAAGACCTCAACCTGATTGGGCTTAACACGGGCAAAAACATGGACTATAAACATATTCTCCTATGCTGGACACTAACCCGCATTTCTCACAACGTCTGATTTTGAGCGGTTTTTTCGTGGCAAAAGAAGACTGAACACTCATCATCTTTTTCCATACGTCGTTTTTGGGCTTTGGCCACTTTAGGATCGCAAAAAATTCAATGTTGTCCCAGC
>JAUVYQ010000048.1 GCA_030603035.1 Phycisphaerae bacterium
ATACGCAATACGAGCTTATGGCCAAGCGGGATTATTATGAAGTTCTGGGGGTAAGTAAAAGCGCCTCTACCGACGATATAAAACGCTCATATCGGCGTAAGGCAATGAAGCATCATCCCGATAAGAACCCGGATGATAAACAGGCCGAGGCAAAGTTCAAGGAATGCGCCGAGGCCTACGAAGTCTTAAGCGACCCCGAAAAGCGCCGGCGATATGACCAGTTCGGCCACGAAGGTCTTCGCGGAATAGGAATGCGTGACTACACGCATATGAGGTGGCAGGATATCGGCAGTATATTTGAAGATATCTTCGGCTTCGACGATTTCTTCAGCGGTATCTTCGGAGGTCGCGGCAGAAAGACAGCCCGGCGAACCGGGCCGGCTCGCGGCTATGACCTGGAAACCATCGTCGAACTAATGCTTAACGATATTGCTCAAGGCGCCGAAAAAACCATCGAATTCACGCGGCAGGATATGTGCTCCGAATGCAGCGGTACCGGCTGTGCCAGAGGAACAAAACCCGGCCGATGCACCAGTTGCGGCGGAACCGGCCAGGTCGCAAGAGGAGGCGGCTTCTTCCAGATGGTCTCGACCTGTCCGCAATGCAGAGGCAGCGGACAAATCATTACCAGCCCCTGCAAAAAATGCAAAGGCACCGGCAGAGTCCCCAAAAAAAGAAGCGTCAATATCAAAATCCCACCCGGCGTCCACGAAGGACAGGGTATAAGGGCCGCCAACGAGGGCGAACCCGGCCGAGCAGGCGGACCAAGAGGCGACCTCTATTGCTACGCCAGAATAAAACCGCACGAATTCCTGCAGCGGGATGGGAACAACCTGATTGCAGTTGTCCCCATAAGCTTTACCCAGGCCGCTCTGGGGACAACTATCGAGGTGCCAAGTCTCAACGGCACAAGAGGCCTGAAAATCCCGCCAGGCACCCAATACGGAAGTATCTTTAGAATAAAAGGCCAGGGCCTGCCGGACATCAGAACACACCGAACAGGCGACCAGCTTGTGCAAATCACTATCGAAACGCCGGCAAAACTAAACGCAAAACAACAAGAGCTCCTCAGAGAATTCGCCAAAACCGAAAACAAAACCGTTTTCCCTCAATCCAGAAGGTTTTTCGAGAAACTGAAAAAGTATTTTGGTAATCCGCCGGAGGCGGAATGAAAAATAAAAGTAAAGAAAAACCAAAAGAACAAAAAGAGGCTGAGGTAAGAAACAGTGAGCTATCAGACTCCTTCTATGGACTGCTGGACAAACTACTTCCGCTGGGCAAAAAATCCTTCTTAGAAGTACTAGAAGAAAAACAGAAACATTTGGTAAATATACGAGATAAAGAAAAGGATGACCTCAAGTACGCGCTTGAGTTTGAAAAGGCAATAAATAGCGGTTGGAAAGAATACGCGAACATTCTTTTCGCTCAATACCAGCGCGTCAGCGCCGACTACGCAAATTTCCAAAAGCGGGTCCCCAAACAAATCACCGACACGATTTGCTACGAAAAGGAAAGGTTCATAAAAACGCTGCTGCCGGCCCTGGATAATTTTGAATCCGCCTTAGGCGGACTCCGGGATGCACACTCAGCCGAAAATACCGATGTGCTCATCAAGGGCGTCCGGATTATTTACGACCAGATGCTCGATATCTTAAAATCGCACGGCGTTGAGCAGATAAAGGCATTAGGTGAAAAGTTCGACCCCGCCCTGCACGAGGCAATGACACAAAAAGTCGAGCCAGAGCAGGAAGAAAACATTGTGCTCGAAGAGTTCCAGAAGGGATACAAACTCAACGGCCGGGTCATTCGGCCAACCAAAGTGATTGTCAATAAGCTGCAATCAGAACAAACAGCTCAACAGCAGATGCCCACTGAAGAAAAGCCACAGCAGCAGGCGCAGTCACCGGAAAAAATAACCGACAAATATGAAAAAAACGATACGGAGTGATACCGTATTGCGTTTATTTTACGCAATACGCAATACGCAATACGATATACGCAATACGAAAAAATGCCCACTTATGACTATATATGTGAAAGTTGCGGATATGAGTTTGAGCGGTTTCAGTCTATATCCGCCAGACCCATCCGCAAATGCCCGAATTGTGATAAAGCGACCTTGAAACGGCTAATCGGCGCCGGCTCAGGCGTAATCTTCAAAGGCGCCGGGTTCTATCAAACCGATTATAGAAGCGAAAGCTACAAAAAAGCCGAAAAAAGCGAGAAAACCAAAACCGAGAAAAAGAAAACCGAGACCAAAACCAAAGATTCAAAAACCACTGACAAAACAAAACCCGGTACAAAAAACGAAAAGAAACCAACCTGAAACTGTCGCCTATTCGAGTGAAATTCTAACGTAGCAGCTGCCCTCTTCGGTTTTTTCCTTAACCTCCAGCAATACTATTGGCTCTAAGCCGGCTTCGACCTTTTTGATAATATCTTCGAGTGTAATTCCGTACGCAGCCATTTGCTTTTTAGCCGGTTCCGGCAGCACAGCATTCGCAGCCTTTAAGCCAGCCAATGGAATTCTAAGCGAAATATCCTTTACCCCAGCTTCACTGCTTTCGTCAACATCAATCCTTAAAATTCTTGCAGTTTTTGCTTTTTGTCTGGCTGGTTTTGTAGTTCCAACGACTGAGGTTATGCGGGATATATCCGGCACTTGTTGATTAGAGCCTTTTTCTGCAAAATATAGATTGCCGAAGCTACTGCCGCCATCGCCTGGATAAAAGCTCAAATGCAGCCAGCCGTCCTTAAGATAAGTAAAGGTGCGTGTAAATTCTCCGGTGCCGCGTTTTACGATTGGGCCTTGTTCGCTGCGAGTTTCGCCGTTGGTTGCGTAAATGTGGAGCATTGCCTGCTCGTGTGAGAACAACCTGTATTTTCCTTTTATTGTGTAAGTCTGGCCGACTTGTAGCCTGTAGAAAGGGCCTAATATTTGGGTAATTTCAATCCAGTCGTTTTCCAAAAATCCTTGTTTTGTTATTTCAAAGTTGACCAGATATGATTGTTGTTGAGCTACAGTATCATTAGCGGCCAACTTCTCCGCAATTTGTCCATTCGACATTTTTACCTGTAACGCAGTCTGATTGTTGTTTTCATCGGACTCTTCAATCGCATTGTCGTAATCCAGAATTACATGGAATTCATACTGTCCATCCGGCAAATGAAAATCACGTGTGCGTTCATTCCAGCTTTTTCCAGGCTCAATTGGTCCTGCTTCATGCCAGCCACTGTGCGCACTACCGGCCTCATCCAAATTATTTGCTGGATTACCGCGATAGAATCTTAGTTTTAATTTAGGAATATTAACATTACTCTGATTATGAATAGAAACCACGAGATTACAAAGGCCTCGTTTCTCGTCTAAACGAATATCAAAATCCGCAGGTGTGATATCAAAATCAATCTGCCCAGCGGCTTTTTGATTATTCTCTGTGGCCAAACTTCTTTCAACTTCAATTCTAACCTCGGTTTTTTTGTCCTTGAAACGCTCAACAAATTTTCTGTCACTTTCTTTCTGCTTTTGTGGGTCTGCATATTCGACCCAGCGGGTTGTCCATTTTATCTTTTCACCTGAAAATGCGGGCTTTCTACCCTCTTCATTCCACCATTTACCCCATTGTTGCCAATCTGTCCCGAAATTTTTACCGGTCAGTCGTACAAGAGATATTTGTGCCCAGAAACGCGTATTCTGATTGTAGTGGTACACGAGATGAATCAGCTCAGGAACCACCGAGTCATCACCAATAATCCCCAAAGCTCTGGTAGCCATCCAGCGATCCCGGTTATCTTTTTCACGATGCTCGGCAGCAATCTTAAGCAGAGGCTTAACGGCCTTTTTGCTCTTGATAGCCGCAAGACTATTTATAGCGTTATAATATTTCTTATTCCAAGGCCCTTGCAAGATTGCAATCCATTTTTCCTCTAACTCTGCCTTGGCTGATTCAGAAAGGTCGGTATGTTCGCTACGATCTAAATAATCAGCGAATTTCTTTTCGGTCCATTCCATATAAACTCTCTGTGCTTCGTTTAACTCTTTTGGGCCGACTTCTATAGGTGTTTCTAAAGCGGTTTGTCTTGCTGGGCCGCAACCCATCGGCAATACGACAGCGCCAATAACAACTATTGCGAACAATCCCAAAATTCCAACTTTTGCACTTTTCGGTATTGGTCGATTTAACATAATTTTTATCCTTTCCTTTAATGCACTTTTCGATTCCACAACACCTATCACACGCAGACTCAAATTCGGCCGCCAGAACGCCATCTCCCCGATGTCAATAAGCGTATTACTGTAGCTGTCGGCCTCTGCCCCGAGGGCAACAAGCACCATCTCATCAACCGCCTGCTCTCTGACCCTGCGCACCATCGCATTTGCAAGCCACAGCAGCGGATTGTAAAAATACACTATCTGCAAAACGGTCTGCACTACATTCACCCATATATCCCGCCGTTTAATATGAGCAAGTTCGTGTATCAAAACGGCCTTTAACTTCTCCAGCGACAGCTTTTCGAGAAGCGTAGTCGGCATCAAAATCATCGGCTTAAATAATCCGCAAACAGCAGGACTGGCCATATTGTCAGACAATCTCAATTCGATAGTTTTTCGAATGCCGATCTGAGAACGACACTCATTGAGCGCATCAAGCAATCGTCCCTTCGCGGGCTTGCTTTGAGCGACCAGTGCTTTAACAAACCACACCCGCTGAATGAGCAACGCTGAGAGAACCAACACCCCTGCAAGCCAGCCCAAAAACACCAACCCCTGCCAGCAGATTGGCTCAAGCTTAACCTCAGCCGGTACCGTTTCATTCACCGCTGATTCTAAAGTAACAACTTCCGCTTGTGTCGGCACCGCAGCCGGTACAGCTTGTTCCACTGTTGGCGTCGGCTTCTGTTCTGATACAGAAGTTTCAGTCGGCCAGTAATCGGCCAGCCAGTATCCGATTCCGGTAGGCAGTGCGAAAGATGTCGGCAGGATGAGTTTGACAAATACCAGCATCCACACGCAATAGCGAAACACAGCCCGCACCCGCTTTCGCAGCAAAAAATCAATAATCAGCAGCAGAATAATCAGCACGCTGGATTGGACAAATATGCTCACTGCGTAATCCCAAAAGCCCTGGCCTATATTGTTCAAACCCGTTATACAAGTGTTAATTGCCTGGTTCATTTTTTAATCTCCCGGTATAGGCTATGATTTTGCTTTGCATTCAATTTTTCCTGCTCTTAGCCTTGTTGACAAGTTTGCGAAGCTGGGCTGATTCGGCTTTTGAAAGGCCTTCATGTTCGATTAGAAACTGCATCATCGGCGTCAGTGCCCCGTCGAAAGCACGCTTGAGCATTTTGCGGAATTCACCTCGTTTTGCGTCAACTTTGCTTATAGCGGAACTGAAAAGCTGCAGGTTGCGAATCTTTTGGATTCTGAGAAAACCTTTATTTGCCATTCGGTCCATAGTGGTCTTTACGGTACTATAGGCCCAGTCTTTACTCTTGGCGAGGGCCTCCTGGACGGTTCCGGCTGCACACGGCTCATTTTCCCAGACAACCTTCATAATGACCCATTCGGCTTCGGTTAGCTCCGTACCGGCTTTGTTGGTCTGTTTTGGTCTTGCCATAATTTACCTCCATATATCGATTAAATTAGAAGTTATACGACAGATGTCGAATAGTCAAGAAAAAAAATAAATATTTTTTGAAATTTTTTCGCCTTTTTCTCGCCAGAAACTAACAAAAATAGTAATGACGCAAAAAAAGAAGCGTGGAAATTACTTTATCAGTTTGGTGATTTGTTTGAATTGCGGATGTTCAGACATCCTGAAAAGTGCAAATAAAGCCCCCTCCGTAGAGCCAATCCGTTATTTGCTGCCTCCAACCACAATAGTCAGATGCACTTTTCCCACATCTGCCGCTCGAATCGCTGGCTTTTCAATCGTTTCTTCGCCCCCAAGCACACGCGGCTTCTGCGGGGTTATCAAATCGGCAATTTGCTCAGCGCTAACTCCGTCAACCACTACTTCCTTACCGGGCGTTTTGGTCTCAACGAACAGGGTTGTCGAATTGAATCTCTCCCATATATTGTCCAAATCAGCCAACAGCGAGCTCAAGTCCTCCCGGCTGCAACTAAGAGCATATATGCTTTTGTCCCCCTGGCTCCCCGGGCTGCTGTATTTTAAGCCGTTATCCTCGATCGCCTTTTTGATAAATGAGTTAACCGCAATCACATTGCTTGTCTTCAATTCAAGTCTGCCCCTGAACCCTGCAGTTGGTGGGACACTTTCAGGGGCAACAATCGTGTAAACTACGGCCGCTAAAATAGCTACCAGTCCAACCATAGCAGCGGCGGCCAAAACCTTCCGAACCAGCAAATGCCTCGCACCTGTCCGCTCGTCCAGCCCCTCGAAGGGGCGGGGCTCGTCGAAACGTTCGGCCTGCGCCGAGGGGCGTCCCCCTTGGGACTGAACCAACAGTGTTCTTCTTTCCAGTGAAGCTTTTATCTCATCGGCCATCTCAGCCGGGGCCTCGGAACGAGGCAAAGAGCCGACTAACATTTTACTCTTCTGAAGTTCCCGAAGCCGCTGTGCAATTCGCGCATCATCTGCTATCAGCC
The DNA here is from genome assembly GCA_030603035.1 of Phycisphaerae bacterium. The sequence goes on from JAUVYQ010000048.1 coordinate 6,614, forward strand.
GTTCAACCTCAGTCGCCTCTCTCTGCGTCAGCTCTCCGTCAACGAAGCTATTGAGCAATTCTTCAATACGCCTGTTAGAAGCGTATGTATCCATATTATGTTCTTCTCTCTGGTTCATTGCAAAATGGCCTCCATAATCTCTCTCAGATTGCTCCTGGCCCTGCTCAACCTGCTTCTGACCGTGCCCAGCTCGATATCCAGCACCTCTGCAATCTGAGCATAATTCATACCTTCAATATCCCGCAGGACGACAACCGTTTTTTGCGCATCATTCAATTTCATCAGCGCCGTTATAACTATTTCGCACAGCTCCTTGTTCGCAGCGACCGCCGCCGGGTCAGGCGAACTATCATCGTTCAAAAACTCCTTCAACTGCTGCCTTGCCTGCCCATCGTCCTCGGCATCCAGGCTCTTGAGCCCGAGCTTGACGCTTCTCTGGCAGTAATTCAAAGTCAAATTAACCGCTATTCTAAACGCCCAGGTATAAAAACCGCTTCTGCCCTCGAATTTGTCTATATTCTCTATTACTTTGACAAATGTTTCCTGCGTAAGTTCCGCAGCATCTTCAGCGTTTGCGCATATCTTCAGTATGACGTTATAGATGCGGTTCTGATACTTAAGTATCAGACTTTCGGCCGCCTCAGAATCGCCCTGCCGCCACTGCTCAACTAACACGGCATCGTCGATGTTGATATTCTCCGATTGCACACCTTTTCTCCTCAATTAGACCGATATTGCCCCAAAAAGTTCCTGTAAAAATAGGCAATTTTTACCGCTGAGCCCGCAGAGAACGCGGAGAATCAGGAAAGTTATTTACCACCCGGACAATGCCGTCCTTGAGAACCTTGACATTGAAGTTGATCAGCAAGTCCACTTTACAACCAGAAAGTCTCAGGTAGGAAAGCAACTGGGCCTTGTGGATAGGTGCGAGGCGATCAACAACCTTGATCTCAACAATGACCGCGTTTTCGACGAGAATGTCTAAGCGGTAGCCGCAATCCAGCTTGACCTCCCGATAGATTACCGGCAGCGGCTTTTGCTGTTCTATCTTGAGGCCGCGCTCGGCAAGTTCAAAAGCCAGGCAGGCCTCGTAGGCGGACTCCAGCAGGCCAGGCCCCAAGGCCCGATGTACCTCGATGGCTGCACCGATAATACTATCCGTGATTTGGTCTAATCTATCTTTTTCTGTCATCTCTGCGGTCTCCGTGCTCTCGGCGGTAAAACAGATACAAAAAATGGGGCTCAACCACAGGATATAATCGCAGATTTACCCTTTTCGGTCAATCTAATTTAACTTAAAATGGCTGGTTCAAGCTGTCATGCTGAGCGCAGCGAAGCATCTGGCCTGCGAGCAAGAGTAATGCATTGTTACGCAGCAAGATATTCTTCGCGGATGGGTGGCATCGGCGAAATATATCGGATCGTTTTCACCCTTGTTTGCTTTGATGTGTTCATATTCTTTGAGAAATGCCTGTTGTTGGGCGGGGTCTTGTTTGCCGGGAACATGCGTCGGTTTCTTGTAGGAAAATCCAAGGCGATGCAGCAGATCGGTGACTCCGCTGACCGAGTAACGCACCCCGTACTGTTTGTCAATATGAGCAATGACCGATTTAGCGTCGGGCAGAATATGTTCTTCAAGATAACTTTCAAGTTCGCTCATTTGATGCGTGTCAAGCTTTGGCTCTGCTCCGGAATAGTGGTCATCCAGCAACGCCTTGAGACCGCCTTGCTGATAACGCTCGAAATAGTGTCGGGACGTTTTCTCATCAAAGAGAAGAATCTCCGCTACCTGAGCCGCCGACCATCCTCTGGATAAAGCAATGACCCCTTTGACGCGGTCGGCGTGACGTTTATCACGCAAGGAACGATGAAATTTTTCAAGTTCAGCTATTTTCTCTTTTGACAACGTATAATCCTTCATATACACTGTTTATCGGACACAAGGTGTCTTCTGATTGAAAAATACGGGATTTTTCAATCAAGAGCAGTATAACAGTAAAATCATGAAAACAGGAGCTGAAATCGCTCTCTAATTCAAAGCTAAATTTGTCTCATTTCTGCTGACGACATACAAACTAATGTTGGATAAGTATATGGTCTAATAGAAGAGAGGAATAATGATGAGTATTAAGCGTTTGCTTCTAATTTTGTTTGTGGCGATTATCATCTGCCCCCAACTTGCAGTGGCTGATCGAGAAGCTATCATCAAAGCTCGGCAAGAAGCGGAAAAAGCGTTTGTTAAGTGGACCATTGGTCCGTATTTGCAGAATCCCTCTCCGACGAGTATGACGATTTGTTTTCTTTCGGATCATGCGCAGGAAGTTTCTGCTGTTGTAGAGAACGCATCGGGAGGTGATGGTACATCTCATTCGGCAGTTGGAGTGCTGATTCCAAGAACGGCGGTTACGGTGTGGAAGGTGCGTCTTACGGGACTGAGCAGCGGTACGGAGTATCAGTACAACATAGAATATAAAGTTGATGGAAAGCAAGTCGTTGAAAAGCAGCACAATTTTACGACACCATCATTGGCAGCATTGACGACTCACTGCATTGTTTTGAATGATGTGCATGACCAGACATGGATCGTTGAGGAACTCATGAAGCATGTTGCTCCTGATGACTACGAGTTCTCTATTCTTCTGGGGGACTGTTGGGGTGACCCAAATTGGGGAATCAATGGCTATTTCGTTACGAATAGGCTGTCGGAGTTTATCAGGATCTTAAATGGTGCCGAAAAGCCGATTTTATATGTCCGTGGCAATCACGAGTGTCGCGGCAACTTTAGTGGAAGAATGGGCTATTTGTTTGATCTGCCCAATCTGAACCCGGCTGCACCATACTATGAGCAGGACTATCATTTCTCATTTGCAGCAGGGCCGCTGTACTTTCTGTTTAATGACTGTGGAGAAGATGGAAATAAGCGGGCTGAGCAGTTTCGTCCGTATCGACTGCGGCAAGCCAAATGGCTTGCGAGTGAAATAAAAAAACCGGCTTACCGTTCCGCGAAATACCATATCTTTGCCAGCCATATCCCTCTCTATAATGTTAATAACTGGTTTGCTGATTACTGCAGAAGTATCTGGGCCCCGGTTTTGGCTGATGCCGACATTGATTTAGCTATTGCAGGCCATGATCATCAGTGGCGTGTGCTTGACAAGGGGCGTGTTTGTGCGAATGAAAACTCTCTTCCGTATCCCCTTCGTATTGGTGGTGGGCCTTCATTGGGAGGGGTCACCGTTATGTTATTGAAGGCGGACCAGAAAACATTGTCGTTGTGCATGTTGAATGCAGCGGGCAATACGCTTTCACATTCACAATTTAAATAGTGGAGGGCTTGCTGGTATATTCTACTTGTGAGAAAGTTTTGATGTAAAATATATTCGCATATCACTACTGTCCCATTAACTTGTGACTAAATTGTTGTAAACCGAATAAATATAATAAGTTGTGAGAAAAAATGATTGGGATCGACTTGAAATCTCCCATAGACTTTGGCCATAAAACTTTCACTGATTCATTGAAAGGGTCGGCCAATGTACACCGGACGAATAGTTTTCTCACAACTGTTAGACTTTCTTCCCAAAAAACAATTCGACAGATGCGTTCAGCGATATTGTGGCAACCATCGAATAAAAACTTTTTCCTGTTTCGATCAATACCTTTGTATGGCGTTTGCCCAGATAACATATCGCCAGAGCTTTCGAGACATCGAAAACTGTCTTTGGGCAATGCAGCCGAAACTTTACCATTGCGGAATACACGGGAATGTTTCACGCAATACATTGGCAAATGCAAACGAACATCGAGACTGGAGAATCTACGCCGACTTCGCGAAACTCAAAGATGAACTGGCAGATGTGGATTTCGTTGTGGATGAGTTGGTCACTTCTGTGGAGCAGCTCAGCCAATTCAGGGACAAGCTAAAAGAGGTTGATGGTGTCCTTGCAATTCATTTGACTCTCTGGATAATGCCAATCCTAAATGAAATCCTGCGCCTGGGCCATCCCACTATGGTTTTTTCTGCTCCATATTCGGGCCACGAATGGCATAATTTAAGCGCCATCTACAAGCAGAAGAAAGGCCAGAACCTTCAATGCCTTCTTACCAGCGACTACAGTCAATTGGCTGCTGCAATAAGACCCTTCCGGGCTATCCATCATCTGAGAGAAGCCAAGATTCTTAACATCACCACTCAATCTTTCAATAAGTACGCTCAAGATATGAGAAAGAAATTTGGGACAGAGATGAAACAAATCAAGCTACAACGCCTGCTTGATGCTTACAATGCCATCAGCGATAACAAGGGAGAAGCGGAAGCCGATATATGGATAAAAGGAGCTTTGGAAGTTGTGGAGCCATCAAGAGAAGAGATAGTCAAGTCATGTAAACTTGCATTAGCGTTTGAGAGGCTACTGGATGAAGAAGATGCGACCGTAATGACGGTGGACTGTTATGGCAGTATGTACGGCCCACTTTGCCAATCTTATGCTTACCCGTGTATAGGATTCACTCGGCTAAATAACATGGGATTAGGCGGTATTTGTCAATCCGACCTGCCCTGCGCGATGACCCACATACTGTTTCAAGGATTGGCAGGGAAGCCGGGTTTTGTTAATAATCCCGGATTTGATTTTTCTACAAATAGTGCCATTTTGATTCACTGTATGGGAACTACCAAGATGGATGGTCCCGATGGGCCCGCTGCCCCATATAAGTTGCGGAGCGTTATGGAGCGACAGGAAGGTGCTGTCCTGCAAGTAAAAATGCGTGTTGGCCAGAAAGTCACTCAGGCGGTATTGATGGGGTCATCGAGATTACTTTACTTTACAGGGAAGATTGTTGACACTCCCGAGACTAATAGAGGTTGCCGGTCTAAAATTACCGTGAAAATTGATGGCGATGCAGAGAAATTATGGAAGAACTGGTCAAATGGTATACACCGCGTTAGCTGTTATGGAGATATAACTAAGGAGCTTCGACATTTCTGCAGGTTTAAACAGGTCGAGATGATAAATGAAGCCATATAATTGCCCGAAATTGTTTATCCTGGATTTCCCGGTTAAACAGTAGTAGGGTGGGCCGTGCCCTCCATTTCTCTGTAGGAGACAGCAAACAAAAACATCATTTTGTTTGTTTAATGGTAAATTCAGCCGAAAGACGCCTGCCGCTTGGGCACAGACAGGTCGCTTGCAATACGTAGCTTTGGTTGCTCTGTGGCTCGAAACCCAGATTGAATTCGTAAGCCCTTAAAAAGTCCCGCCAGCAATTGTTATTTTCAACCGCATCGGTCAAATCTATATCCGGCCAGATAGTAATTCTTCTGCCCTTCGGCTCGGCAGAGCGCTCGATATGCTCGTATAACTCAAAACGAAATACCCCCGGCGACTTTTTCTGACAACCAAATGAGTCCAACAAACTCACATAGACATTTATCTTTGGCGCTTCTTCGGGCTTGCCGGCACCGATAAATTCAGTCAGCGGCATAATATCGATTTTCACCGGAGTATACGCAGTATATGTAGAAAGCAGATTAGAACGATTATGAGGTGGCAGTTCCGGTGTTGCCGGCCCACAACCGGCCTCGACCAAAAGCAATACAAGGAAAAATATCTGCGCTATTACACCAACCACTTTCATAAACTACAAATCCTTATCTTCACCGCTGAGTCCTCCGATAAATTCAAAATACTATCAAAATATCAAAAAACAAAATGCAAATATCAAAATTACATATCAAAATGTAAAATTATTTCTTCCCTTTAAGTGTAAGAATGCTTGAAGCAAAGATATTCGCTATTTCGCTCAGCTCACTTAAAAACCAGGTTACTTCTTCGGGTTTCGCACGTTTGCTGTCGCGAAGTAATGCAAACCATAATTTGCTCTCATTAGTGCATTTAAGAGAAGTATTGAAAAAATTAGTAAAATCTTTCCTGCTGCTTGCTGCCTGGCCTTCGACATAATTTCCAATAATACCTGTACCACTGCGTAGTAATTGGTCGCCAATTCTTTTTGAAACATTATCTTTCGGCAATCTATCCAGGAATTCTATAAGCTTTAGTGTAAAGTTATACAACCTTTTCTTAAACTCATTTTTGAATTTTGCTCTGTCATTTTGCATTTTGATTTTTAATTTTTGCTTTGATTACAAATCCTTATCAAGCATATGGCCGAGATGGTATTTTTTTGTTCGCAAATAGTCAATATTGTGTTTGCTCGGCTCAGCCCTCAGTGGTATCTGCTCAACAACCTTTACACCATAAACCTCAAGCCGGCTTATCTTCTTGGGATTGTTGGTCAGTATCCGTATTTTCCTCAGCCCCAAGTCGCGACAGATTTGAGCACCAATTCCATAATCCCTTTTGTCAGCCATAAAACCCAGCTTCAAATTCGCCTCAACCGTATCAAGGCCCTCCTCTTGAAGCTTATAAGCCCGCAGCTTATTCGTCAGCCCGATACCTCTGCCCTCCTGCCGCAGATAAATCAAAGCACCTTTGCCTGCCTCTTCAATCATCTTCATCGCGGTTATCAACTGATAACCGCATTCGCACCTCTGCGAATGAAACAAATCGCCGGTCATACATTCCGAATGCACCCTCACCAGCACCGCCTCATCGTGCTCGATAGGTTTGCCATGCTCATCAAGCGTGCCAACGCCGCCCTTGCACAACGCCAGATGCGGCTCGTCGGAAGTTATACTCTCATAGCCAATCAGCTTAAATTCCCCGTAGTCGGTAGGCAAATTCACGCACTCAACCCGCTTGATTTGGCTCTCACGCTGCAGCCGGTATTCTATAAGCTTGGTGATTGAAGCAATTTTCAGCTCGTGCTTTTCGCAGAATTTCAACAACTCCGGCACTCGCGCCATCGTGCCGTCCTCATTCATAATCTCACATATAACACCCGCCGGCGTCAATCCCGCCAACCGCATCAGGTCAACCGCCCCCTCGGTCTGTCCCGCTCGAACCAGTATTCCACCCTCACGCGACCGCAGCGGAAATATATGACCCGGACGAACAAGGTCGCGGGCCTTTGATTCGTCGGCAATCGCTACCTGAATCGTCCGTGCCCTGTCAGCGGCGCTGATACCCGTGCTTACGCCCTCAGCCGCATCAATACTGACCGTAAAAGCCGTCCCGAACCGGGCCGTATTGTCAACCGTCTGCGGATACAGACCGAGCGAATCACATTTCTCAGCCGTTAACGGCAGGCAAATAAGACCACGACCGAACTTGGCCATAAAGTTAATAATCTCCGGCGTTACCTTCTCAGCCGCGCAAACAAGGTCACCCTCGTTCTCACGGTCCTCAGCATCAACAAGGACAATCATTTTGCCCTGCCGAAGCTCTTCCAGAACTTCCGGTATTTCGCTGAATTCTATTGCCATATTTGCATCCTGCATCTCGCGTTTCGTCTGGCGAGATACGCTTCACGCTTCACGAGATACGCTTCCTTGCTCACACTCCTCAATATAGCGAGTTCCGTTGTGAATGTAAATAAGAGTCGCCAGGATAGCCGTCCCCGCAGCCGACCACCAGAGCACCCGTAAAACCCAAATCCAGCCGGGAAAAAAACTGTAAACTTCAGGAGCAATTAGAATTGCCCCAACCATTGTTAATTGCAGGTTGTTGGCAATCTTGCCGATTAACACAGGAGCGACAAAAACCTGCGAGGTGATAAAGTAAACAATGAGAAAACCGATTATCAAAAGCAGGTCTTTGCCGATTATCAAAACCACAACCGTTGGCGGCAGTAAAACACCCTCGACGTGCCCCCGCTGGGATATCAGCAGAAGGCACGCAGAAGTAATAAGCAATTTATCCGCAACCGGGTCCAGAACCGCTCCGAGTTTCGTAACCTTTTTAGTCCTGCGGGCTAAATAGCCGTCGAGTGCGTCACTAAACGCCATAACCAAAAAAATGACAGTCGCAGCATACCGAATTGCGACACGCATCGCCTCGTTAAGCTGCTCAGTGTCATTTATTTTCAACATACAACTGACAAACGGAACTATCAGCAGTATCCGAAGAATCGTAATCCGACTGGCCCAGCTCAACCTCATAACGCCACCTCTTGAATTCCACATCGGCATCCTTTCACGCAATACGCAATACGATATACGCAATACGAGATTAAATACATCGCCCGCCGTCGACATTCAGCACCTGGCCGGTTATGTAATCATTCTTGAGCAGGAAAATTATCGCCTCGGTAACTTCACCCGGCTCCGCAATCCTTTTTACAGGGATAAATGATAGCTGGCGCTGCTTCTCGGATTCATCGAAATCGCTCGGCCAGGTAACCACGCCGGGGGCTATCGAATTCACGCAAACACAAGGAGCCAGTTCTTTCGCAAGGGCCTTCGTAGCACCAATCAGCCCTGCTTTTGACGAGCAGTAAAGAACACTCCCTGACCACGGCCGAATCCCGCCAACGTCGGCAATATTAATTATCTTACCAACAACTGACTCGGCGTCGCCGAATTTCTCATTTACAACCTTCGCAAAGGCCCTGCTCGTTAAAATCGACGCTATCAAATTCAAATTCAAAATTTCTTGGGCCTCTTCAAAAGTAACATCTGCCAATGGCTGCCTGGAAAAAACAGCAGCCGAGTTTATCAAAACCTGTGGCGTGCCAAGCTCACTCGCTTTTTCAAACAAACCCTCTATTTGTTCCGGCTCGACTAAATCAGCCTCAACTGCCAGCGTCTTTACGCCGAGCTTTTTGATTTGCTCGACAAGCTCGTTTGCTTTTTGCTTGTTGCTGTTATAATGGCAAACACAGTTACAGCCAGCCGCTGCTAACGCCTTCGCAATGGCTCCGCCCAAGCGCCCGCTCGAGCCGGTAATAATAGCAGTAGTCCCTTTCAATTCCATAAGGAACTATATTAAACTGGAAATTCGCATTTAGCAAGGAAATGTCATTCCCGCTTCTCTATGTCATTCCCGCTTCTCTATGTCATTCCCGCGCAAGCGGGAATCCAGTCTCTCGGCGGCTGGATGCCAGTCTCAAGCGAAGTAGGGGCAGGCCTATGTGCCTGCCCTGTCTCTTAACATCGGTCGTGTGGAGCCGTAACGCCCGGGTGGCAGCCTCAAGCGCAGCTTGGGGATGGCTCCGCCACCGTCATTCCGAGCGAAGCGCTGAAAGTCCGGTCCTTGGACGGAATGCGCAGCATCGCGCAGCCGAGGAATCTATTTCTAAATTGTCATTGCGGGCATCGCAGAGCGATGCGCGGCAATCTTAACTTCATAATTAGTTATTCCTTGTTCGATACCGTCCAGGTCCGGCCCGGCTTCAGACGGGACGGATTCGATATTCTGCCTCCCGCTGCCCCGCACAGCATCCTCCGCTTAAGATTTTTTTTCGATTCCATTGCCAATTACCCGCTAAATTAGCTTCACTTCCCACAATTTAATGTATAAAATAATCTGAGTAAAATCAATTTTGCAATTTACCCGAACCAGTTTGGCTTTGATATAAACAAGTTAAGCGCAATCTCTGGAGGTAAGCCGTTATGAGCATATTATCCGCCATCGGAAATACACCGCTTATAGAGCTGAACAATCTGAATAACAAAAGACCAGAGGTGAGAATTTTGGGAAAACTTGAAGGAAGCAACCCCGGAGGTTCCGTCAAAGACCGCCCTGCCTATTGGATGGTAAAAAAAGCCGAGGAATCAGGCCGGCTCACCAAAGGCAAAATTATACTCGAACCAACATCCGGAAATACCGGCATCGCCCTGGCAATGATTGGAGCTGCAAAAGGATACCGCGTCAAGCTTTGTATGCCGGAATGTGTCAGCACGGAGAGACAGCGTATCCTTGAGGCCTTAGCTGCTGAGGTTGTGCTTACCCCTGCAAGCCAGGGCACCGATGGCGCTATTAGAAAAGCACATCAGCTCCTCGGTGCCGAACCCGACAAGTATTATATGCCAAATCAATTCGAGAACGACAGTAACGTTCTCGCTCATTACGAGACAACCGGCCCTGAGGTCTTTTCCCAGA
>JAUVYQ010000110.1 GCA_030603035.1 Phycisphaerae bacterium
TTTATTCCGACAGCCAACTTCAAAAAAGGCTGTACTGCCTTGTGTCGCGGTCTTTAACTACTTCTAAAACAAATACTTACATTGGCCCTTGTTGGCACACACAATTATGCGTGTTTGTGCAATTACAATAAGACACAAGGGATTTTTTGGCGAAATAGTTAATCCAATTGTTCATAACAGTTCAAAATCAGCATACTTACCCCGTGAACGGTTACCATCCAATTAAATTTGCTTCGTTCGATAATTGTATCAGGTTAAAAACGGCGTGTCCAATCCAAAGTGAGCTAAAGTTAAATGGTGGTGTAAACCCCACCCTACAGTGCTTTGGGTCGCTTTATAATAGTGTCATTGCGAGTCCACCAGAGGCGGAAAGCAATCTCAAATCTAAGCGAGGAGATCGCTTCGTCGCTGTGCTGCTCGCAATGACATGGTACTTTTAAATGCTTGAATGTGAAGAAGCGGACGCTATAGTTGTTTCTATGAGTAAATCCGTGTTATATTTAGGTGACACCAGCCTGAAAGGTGCCGGTGCATATCTGGCTGGGGTTATGAGCTTTTATCGTCTCAGCTTTGACTATCTGGCCTGCGACCAGAAGTTTGGCCACTCACTTCTTAGCGAAAACTATGCGGCCATTATAATAAGCGATTATCCAGCTCGGAACTTCTCGCCGGGTCAACTAAATTCCATTGCCGAGCAAGTCAACGCCGGCGTAGGCCTTTTAATGATTGGCGGCTGGGAGTCATTCACAGGCGCTAATCGTGAATACACCGATGCTATCTTAAAAGAAGTTCTGCCGGTGGTTATGGAATCCAGCGATGACCGGGTAAATTGCTACCAGCCGTGTCTGATTGAAAAAGTCTGTGAACACAAAATAGTTAATTCTTTGCCTTTCGACCAGAACCCACCTGTTATTGGCGGTTTTAACCGCCTGCAGAGTAAGCCCACAAGCACCACAGTTCTGCTTGCGCGCAGATTCGAAGTTTTTCGCCAGGCAGACAAGTTCATATTTACACCTTTCGAAAAACCCGGCCCTCTATTGGTCGTCGGTTCATACGGAAAGGGCAGGGTATGTGCTTTTGCCAGTGATGTCGCTCCTCACTGGGCCGCGGGATTGGTCGATTGGGGCGACAGCAGAATCGAAGCCCAGGCAGCAGCAGCAGAGCCTATAGAAGTCGGCAACTGGTATGCCAGGCTGTTCGCCAATATGGTTAGCTGGACGGCTGGTAAACTCTAATCCGCATTCTCAACGCACGGCCGCAACCGTCTTCTTCTTTCATCTGCACTTGCACTCAGATATTCGCTTGACGAACTATGGTTTCAACCAGTGCTGAGAAATATTCCCTGGCCGTTTTCACGTCGGTGCTCGAATAGTTCAATTTGGCCAACGCATTGTAGAATTGTTTGTCGCCGCCGGGTTCGGCGTGGGTCACCCTGTCTAATTCCGTGTTCAGCCCGGCCGTGGCCTCTGCATAACCGGTCTCATCGGTCGCGGCGGCTTCGAGCCGGGCTTTTATCTCCTCATTCCACCGAGTAGCGAGCGCTTTGTTCTTCTCTAAACTGTCGGGCCTGGAGTTCTCATCGCTTGCCAACAGATACTTGGCTATGTTATCACCGTAGGCCTCGAGGGCTTGCATATATTTATCTACTTTGACCGTAAACTCTTCGATTAGTCTTACTTCGAACTCGTCCAGGTTGTTTCTTTTGGCCCAGGCTACCCGAAGATTACACCATCTTTGAAAAGCTATCGTTGTTGCCATCTGGCGGATGAGAACCTCGTATTTCGCCGTCTGCTCCTTGAGAACCTTGACCTTGGAGACATCCAGCACCAACGGCTTCTCGATGTTTCCACCGCCGACCAATTTGTCGTCCCCGTATATTCCGGGGTTGACCCTTGATTTGGCAGCGACAACAGTACCAAGACCTATCACAACAGGAGCAATGATACTGGTATGACCGCCTATAAAGACATATCTTGTCGGTGCGCCGTCACAAGCTAAGAATGGAGACTCGATAGAGCCTACTACGGTGGACGGCTTGATCAGCGCTGCAACAGTAGCCCCAAAGGGCAGGAAATTGAAATTAAGTGTCCCCGACCCCACCTCCGCACCCACTTCCAGGCGCGGGCTCGTACCGCCCAGCATAAGGACGTTACAGAAGTTTATCAACGAGCCCAGAGTTGTCTTGTATCCTAAGACCGTTGTTTTGGTATCTACGTTGTGGGCACTGTTTGATTCTTCTTCCCAGGCGCTGTGGCCGCGAACCCTGGCCCAGCCGACGGTGGAGCACCTGTCCAGAAGTACCGAGTCCGCGTACTCCCCGGCAGCCAGGCTGCAATTTCTTCCAATCAAGCTGTTCCTGATGACAGCGGCACCCTGGATTTCGGTGCCGGCTCCAATCATCGTCTCTGCCCCGAGAATCTTCGTTCCCGGGCCGATAACCACTCCCGCCTCCACGTTATCAAGATTGACTTCTTCGCCAATAATGACCGATTCCGGCGCTGGGATGATTACTGCTTTCGCACTAAGTTTCTCCAACAGGGCTCGATTAGCCACAACGTTGTTATCCACCATTTTTTCTCCTTCTGTTTCTGTATCATAGCGGTGCTATCGTATATCCGGACCGCTCCAACACATCTCTCAACAATTCGAGCTGGGCTATGACGTCCTCGAACGTTTCCAGTGTCACTGCTGCCAGGCCTGTCATACGCCCGGATTTCAGGGCCTCTTCGAAGTATTCCACTTCTCGCTGGCCTGGCTTATTGATGGGATGATGTGTATCGTGGGCCAGCCCATCCTTTCTCCCGGCACCGGACATGTGCACCTCAGCGACCTTTTCCAGAGGCAGCTTATAGATAAAAGACATAACGTCATCGTAGCCCATATTTTGTGCACTGCAGTTAGCGTGCCCAAAATCGAGCAGCATTCGGCAGCCGCCGGCGGTCAATATGTCGTTAATGAAATCGGGGTCACAGACGTACTCGTAGGCCCCGCTCTTGTCTTTCGGGTTATAATCGAGGTTTTCCAGAATTATCTCGCCCCTTTTGAGATACGTCTTTTTCACGAACGATATGCTGTCGAGGATTCTTTGCCTGACCACGTCCTCCGGAAGGACTTCAGACAGGCCCCTGGTGAAGTCGAACTGCCCGCCCGATTTAAGTTTCTCGCAGGAGAACCCCAGATGAAACGAGAACAACTCCGGATCGAACATATCGATTACCCGTGCAAACTCATCGCCGAGCTGGTCCTTGAAGGCTGAGTTCGCCATATTCAGGATATCATCGCCCTTGGTGGGGTACTGAGCGTGCAGAATCAAGGGTTTTCCGTCTCCAAGCACCCTGACTCTTTCCTTCAAAAGCCCCAAGGTCTTCAAGTACTTGCCTTCAACGTGCGTGACGTGGTCAAACACCTCTCTAATCTGTGCTGCTTCTTTCTTGTTGATGGTTTCCTGCCGCATTACCGGCTGTTCCATAATGCCCAAGCTTACTTTCTTCGCCATTGTCTACTTCCTTTCTTTGTGAAACACAATAACTGTACATAGACCAATAATTGAGAATAAAACGAAACCCCGAATGCTAACCAACCGTACAAAGTAAATCAATCAAAAAATGGTAAATCAAGCAAAATTTTACCATCGGTCGCCATTTTGGGTTGGGGTATAGCCAGATTTACAGCCTTTCATGCCGGCAGGCGTGCAGGGCCAGTGCAGCGCTGCCGATTATGCCGGCATCTTCTCCCAGTGTGGCAAAACATATTTCGACCGGCTCTTTCTTCAAAGACCAGATATATTCGTTGAAGAAATCCTGTATTCGGCTCAACAGCACATCACCTGCACCAATCATCCCGCCGGCAAAAACTATCCGCTTCGGCTCTGTGGTATGCAGCATATTGACGCAGACAATTGCAAGTGCTTTAGCCGTCTCATCGGTTATTTGTTTGGCCAGCTCATCGCCTGCCGCCAGATGCTCGTAAACATCTTTGCAGCTTATTTCGCCGTTTTCATCAAGCAGTTTTTTCAGACTCGATTGTACCCCGGCTTGGATAGCCTCGGTTGCTCTTTTCGCTGTCGAACTGGCTGACGCATAAGCTTCCACGCAGCCTTTTTGTCCGCAGCCGCACAGTCGGCCTTCCGGATAGATTATAATATGCCCAAGCTCTCCGGCATTATCCTCACAGCCGTGGACAAGCTCACCGTTGCAGATAATTCCGCCTCCAATGCCGGTACCGAGCGTAAAAAAGACCATATCGTCGGCGCCTTTACCGGCCCCGACAACGTATTCACCCCAGCAGGCCACATTTGCGTCATTTTCAAAAACAACGGGTTTACCGAGCTGCTCACTTATCATCTGCCGGATAGGAACGTTTTTGAATTTTGGCAGGTTGGCAGCGGCTATTATGATGCCCTGCCGGTATTTCGCTGGCCCGGGAGTTCCCACACCTGTTGCGCCAACGTCCACCAGGGAAAGACCCGCATCAGCGAGCAGTTTCTCGAACGTCTGGGTTATTCTGTCAACGACAACTCCCGGCCCCATATCCGCTTTGGTGACCACCGCTGTTTTGCGGATAAGCTTTAGCTCAGAGTCAAAGCAGCCAATTTTGATATTGGTGCCGCCCAGATCGATGCCGACAAAGATTTCACTCATTTCTCGTACCTCGTGAATGTGTTTATGCGTTCACTCACCTACTCATCCACTCGTGGTCTGTAACACGATAAATGCGTGGTGGTTACTGGAAGTTGCTCCGAGCCATCCCCAAGCTCGTCCCGATTTTTCGGGACTCACTTGAGGCTGCCACCCATCAAATTAGATGTTACAGAATACTCGTCTGCTCATTTACTTTTCAATCCTGGTAGCCGTCAGGGTGTTCGTTATGCCATTGCCAGGCGGTTTCGATTATTTTTTCCAGCTCGGGCAATTTGGTTTTCCAGCCGAGCTCATTTTTGGCCTTTGTGGCGTCGGATGTTAATACCGGTGCGTCGCCCGGCCGACGGTCTGCGGCTACAACCTTAAAATCTTTACCCGAAACCTTTTTAACCGTTTCAATTACCTCTGCAACTGAATAGCCCTCGCTGTTGCCTAAGTTATATATCAACTCGCAGCTTTGGTCCAATTTGTTTAGTGCCAGCAGATGCGCCCTGCACAAATCGTCGATATGAATGTAGTCGCGAATGCAGGTTCCGTCCGGCGTAGGATAATCAGTTCCGTAAATTGGGATTTGGGGGCGTTTTCCCATCGCTGCTTGGATGGTCAGCGGAATCAGGTGCGATTCAGGCCGATGGTCTTCACCGAGCGAGGCGTTATTCCCTGCACCACAGGCATTGAAATATCTCAAAGATGCGTACCGCAATTTTCCCGTTTGGCTTTGGTAGTAACACATTCTTTCAGCCGCCCACTTGGTTTCCCCGTAAGGGTTAATCGGTTTTTTCGGAGAATCTTCAGTAATCGGCACTCGCTCAGGTCTGCCATATACCGCGGCGGTGCTGCTAAAAACAAGCTTGTGGACATCGGCCGCTTCCATCGCGCTCAATAGGGTCTGCGTATTGGAAAGGTTGTTGCGATAGTACTTAAGCGGCGCCTGTACCGACTCGCCGACCTCAATGAGGGCGGCAAAGTGCATCACCGCCTCGATTTTGTCAATTTTGAGCGTCTTGACGAGCAATTCATAATCGGCTAAATCGCCCTGAACAAGGTCGGCGTGCCCGACCGCCCGTCTATGGCCCGTGCTGAGATTGTCAAAAACCACCGGCTCATAACCTTCGGCAGCCAACATCGCTGTCATATTACTGCCGATATATCCTGCTCCGCCGCAAACCAGTATTCTCATATCTCGTTACTCGTATCTCGTTACTCGTATCTCGTATTTCGCTTCACTCTTCACTCTTCACGTGTTTTTCAATCCGCTTCAAAATCTCTGTTGCGAGCATAATGTCGTTGTCCAAATCAAGCCACGCCATACTTTTTTTCTGCTCGGGGTGTGGTTCCAACCTCTGCATTGCCGGGCTGCTTTGCGAAAACATCTGGTATGCCCGTGCGCTGCTGCTGATTTGGCGCTCAGGCAGCGATAGTCTGTGTACCTTCACATTGCAGCCGATACACAATTGTCCGCCTTGCCGGCTTATATCCAGTTCTACAACTCTTCGAATACTGTGCAGATTTGCCTCGGAAGAGTTGAAGGCCCCGACATTATCGCTGCGCCAGAATTCGAAGAATTGCGCGCCCGGCAATGGCCTGGTTCTTATAAGGCCCTGTTCGGCATCGGCCTTATCGATGGTAAAGTGCATTTTGCCGAGGACATCCTCGGCTGCCTGCATTGCCTCGGCCTTGTCCGTACCCGGTACACAGATTTGCTCGACCGTTTTGAATTGCTGCTGTTCAGCACAGCCTGCTAAAAAGCAAAGAGCCACACAGGCCAAAACTGAATTTCGAATTTTTTGTTTGCGTTCATTCATTTTGAATTTTCCTGATTTAATTTTTTGCTACGGAGTTTGGTTCCCGCGAAGAAATCAGAACGTATAATTTATATTTTTTGTCTCTGTGCACCTCTGTGCTCTCTGTAGCTTCTTTTTTTATTTGGGCTGATTATATATGCAGTGAGCTTTCAACTCAAGAACGAATTGATTTTCTCAAATTAGGCAGGTGTCGCAGAAAGTATGGCCAAAAGCGAACTTAGCCAACAATCTCACTGATGTCGATGAGGTACATCTGCCGGCTGTTGCCTCCGTGCGGCGAATCAATGACGACGCTTCGGCCGTCGGGGCTGAAACGCGGATGAGTATCGCAGCGCCATTCGCCCCGGTATTGCGGAGGCAAATAGAAACGGCCGAGCGGAACTTTTTTGCCGGTCGCTGTGTTGTAGAGATAGACGTGCTGTTTTCGCTCTCTGTCCGGATAAGTGTCGTTGAGAATCCACTTATTTGGTTTCCCGCCCCGCGGGGGCCCGGATAGGAAGCAGGTTTTCGATTTGCAATTTTCGATTTGGCTCCGGCTGTCAGGTCAGACCCGCCGAGGCGGGCTAATGCCAATGTGCCACCAGCTACACAGCGCAGCAGTTCGCGGCGGGTCAGTTTGATATCGTCTATACCGTTTTCCTCCACTTTCGACTGCTCTCGGTACTCGATGTCAAGCCTCCAGCATCCATTATAGAATTTCTAAATGGATTCGCAGCTAAACCCCGTTAGAAGCTATCTGACACAGGCGGATTTTTTACACAGGCGCAGCCAAAATCCAGGCCAACAAGGGAAAATTTCTAACGGGGTAAAGATTGTCTCGTTTTAACGCCGATATGGATGTTATTCGGTTTGTAGTGTTTCTGGCCCCCCCAATTTTGCGGTTTCTTACAAAGTGGGAACCCAGGGGAATATTGCAGTGCCCTCGATGCAGACACAATCCGTTACGGATAAAGTACTTGCGTTGCCTTTAGGACGGAACGTCAAAGATTTTCTCGACTATTTGGTAGTTGAGGCCGGCCTGTCTAACAATACTGTTTTGGCCTATGGCCGTGATTTGAAGAGCTTTCTGATGTATTGCAAGTCCAATGGAATAAAGCAGTTACAGCAAATAGACCCGGCCCTTATCCAAAAATATCTGCAGGTGCTCAGCCGGGCCGAAAAGAGTGAAAGCTCGATTAAGCGCTGCCTTGCCGCTATAAGGATGTTCCTGCGGTTTGCCAAACTTACCGGCCGAGTCTGCGAAGACTTCACCACACTCCTTGAAGGCCCAAAGCTCTGGCAGAAACTGCCCACTATTTGCAGTAAAAACCAGGTTATCAGTATTATTAACGCTCCTTCGCCGAGCGAGCCTTTTTACCTTCGTGACAAAGCAATGCTTGAATTGCTCTACGCCACCGGCATGCGTGTCAGCGAGTTAGCCGGCTTGAAAACCAGCGATTTGAACCTTGATATCGGCTACTTGCGCTGCCTGGGCAAAGGTAATAGGGAACGCATAATCCCGCTCGGCAAAGCCGCCATCGCAGCGACAGTCGAGTACCTGACAGACCTTAGACCAAAGCTGGTCAAGTCATTCAGCGCCGATTTTCTGCTGCTCTCCCGAACAGGCCGACCTTTAAGTCGTATTGAGATTTGGAGATTAGTTAAAAAATACGCAATTCGTGCGGGTATGCCCAGAAATCTAACCGTTCATACATTGAGACATTGCTTCGCAACGCATCTGTTGGCCGGTGGAGCTGATTTGCGAAGCGTCCAGGAAATGCTCGGACATGTGGACATAGCCACCACCCAGATTTATACACACGTTGACCAGGAAAGGTTGCGAAGTATTCACAAAAAGTTCCACCCAAGACCGTAGAATCGTGAATAGCAGCTCGTGATTCGAGCCACGAAACATGAGACTTGACTTGGGTGGGTTTCGGGGTTATTATGGTTCAATTGAGACGCAGAGTTTTGTTTAAGGTCATCCGAATGAGTACGAAACGGTTATATCTGGTAATATTGCTGTTGGTGATAGGATGCCAACGGGCCGGCGTTGGTGCAAACAAACCACCCTTGTTGGCTAATGAAGCAGTCGCAGAGGCCGAGCTTGACAAGCAATTGAAAATCAACAGGGATGCCTTGCTCAAAGGCACAAGTGAGCAGATGCGTATCGATGCGGCGACTGTAATGCTGTTTAGTGAAAACCCCCTGGCCAGAAAGATTCTACTTGACGTACTGAAGCAGACTGAAAATAGCGCTGCCCGAGTGGCTGTCTGCAAGGCATTGAATCAAACCAGAGCAGCGCAGGAG
>JAUVYQ010000204.1 GCA_030603035.1 Phycisphaerae bacterium
CTGCGTTATTGTGCCGTCCAAATCAAATATTACAGCTTTAACTAACATAGTATTCGTATATCGTATCGCGTATGTCGTATTGCGTATGAAGATTTCCGGTTTTCAATCGGAAGTCATAAATTGAAGATTATTCCTACGCTATCTGCTATTTTTTATTTAGCTTTTTTGCGTAGCAGCTCGATACAGTATCGGCCGGCCTGGCCCAGAATCTTGTTCTTGCGAATGATTATACCCGTCGGCCTGACAAAACTCTCATTCGAAAAGCCAATCGCCTTTATTGTTCCGCTGCCGACTTCCTGAAGTATTGCGGTCTCCGGCAATATGCTTATCCCTGAGTTTATCTCCACTGCTCGTTTGATGGTCTCGATATTATCGAATTCCATCACCGGGCGTACAACAACATTATAACGCTGCAAAATATTGTCTATCCACATCCGTGTAGGGACATCTTTCTCAAAGCTGATAAACCTTTCAAATTGCAATTTATGAATATCGACCTGCGATTCGTGCGATAAAGGATGCTTCGGGCTGCAGGCCAGAACCAGCGGCTCATCCTCAAAGTCATACACGTCGAGCCGCTTGTCCCTTTTCGGAACAGCTACAAGACCGATATCGATGTCGCCGACCAAAACCAGCTCATAAATTCTGTCGGCGCTAAAGTATTCAATATGAACATTAACATTCGGGTAACTGACCATAAATTTTTTAACGTAGCTCGGCAGAGTGTGCATCCCGATACTGAAAATTGCAGCTATATTTATTCTGCTTCCGGTTGAGGATTTCAAGGCATTCAACTCACTTTTTAGCTGTTCATATCTTTCAAGCATATCTGTGGCGGCCTTGTAAAACAACTGCCCGGCTGCGGTTAGTTCCAGAGGTTTTTTTCTGTCCAGCAGTTGACACTTGTGAGTGAGTTCCAGTTGCGCAAGCTGCTGGGAAATCGCCGATTGACTTAGAAGATGCTTTTCAGCGGTTTTTGAAAAGCTCCGCAATTCAGCTAAATCGCAGAATATCTTTAGGGTTTTTATGTGCATTATAAGCCGTCCTGATAGATTATATTATTATTTAATCCTTTGTGCCAGGTCGTCAAAATAGTATATTGTATCTGCCTGGCGTTTTCAAGGCAATTATGTGTTTTCGCTATTAGTTTAACTTATTATAACAGTCGTGGAAAACAGAAATTTTAATTTTTAATGGAGGCTACTCAAGTGGCTGCTAACACTGTAATCCAGGCCGTTTACGAACAAGTTCTCAAACGCAATCCCGGCGAGGTGGAGTTCCACCAGGCGGTAAAGGAAGTATTGGACTGTCTGGGGCCGGTGCTCGAGAAGCATCCGGAATACGTCAAGGCCAAGATTCTCGAGAGGATTGTCGAGCCGGAAAGGCAGATTATGTTTCGGGTCCCCTGGCAGGATGACAAGGGCAACGTTCATATCAACCGCGGATTTCGATTTGAGTTCAACAGTGCCCTTGGTCCATACAAGGGCGGTCTGAGATTCCATCCTACCGCCAACGCAAGTATCCTGAAATTTCTTGGATTCGAGCAGGTCTTCAAGAATGCCCTTACCACTCTCCCGATGGGTGGGGGCAAGGGCGGCTCAGATTTTGACCCCAAGGGCAAGAGCGACAACGAAGTTATGCGTTTCTGCCAGAGCTTTATGACAGAGCTTCACCGCCATATCGGCCCTAATACCGATATTCCCGCAGGTGATATTGGCGTGGGCGGGCGTGAAATCGGGTATATGTTCGGACAGTACAAACGGCTCCGCAATGAATTCACCGGTGTTTTTACCGGCAAAGGACTTGAATGGGGCGGCTCACTTATTCGTACGGAAGCGACCGGGTACGGGTGTGTGTACTTCGCTGAAGAAATGCTAAAGACCCGCGGCGAGAACTTCGAAGGTAAGGTCTGTACGGTCTCGGGTTCCGGAAACGTCTCGCAGTACACAGTAGAAAAGCTCAATCAGCTCGGTGCAAAAGCCGTCAGCCTCTCTGACTCTAATGGTGCAATTTATGACCCGGACGGGATTGACGATGAGAAGCTCGCCTTTGTGCTGGATTTGAAGAACGTGCGACGGGGCCGTATCAAGGAATATGCCGAGAAATTCGGCGTCGAGTATCTCGAGGGCAAAAGGCCCTGGGGCATTAAATGCGACTGCGCCTTCCCGAGTGCAACGCAGAACGAGATTAGTGGTGATGATGCGAAAACACTGCTCAAGAACGGCTGCTATGTTGTCACTGAGGGAGCGAATATGCCGAGTACGCCGGAGGCAATTGAACAGTTCATCACTAATAAGATACTCTATGGCCCGGCCAAGGCCGCTAACGCTGGCGGTGTTGCAACATCCGGCCTGGAGATGTCGCAAAACTCGCTGCGTCTTTCCTGGACGCGTGAAGAGGTGGACGAGCGGCTGCACAGTATTATGATTGCCATCCACAAGCAATGCTATGAGGCCGCCGAAGAATACGGTCAGCCGGGCAACCTCGTGATGGGTGCGAACATTGCCGGCTTTATCAAAGTGGCGGACGCGATGCTGGCCCAGGGCCTGGTATAAAAAAGACCCGGCCCATTATTAAAGTGGGGCAGATGTGCAAAAAGAAAGATGCTCACACTTCTGGGAAATGGTTAATATTGCCAGCGGTTTGGTTGTAATGAAAAAATGTTTTCATTGCGGCAAAGTATCGACGTGTTTCACTTATCACGACAAGCCGCCTTTGGAGACCAGCCACGAGGGAGACCATTTCTGGAATTTTATGGAAAGTGATGAATCCTTTCATTTCGACCTCAAGTGTGCCAAATGCGATACTTTGGTGAAGTTTAATGAACTGGTGGGGCTGATGATGTGTACGGGATGTGACGAAACCTGTGAAGTGGATATCCTAAGGCGAAAGCTCGAACCAGAAGGCACACGGGTTTACATAGCTTTTGGGCGCCGCCCCATTGATGAAAGGAAACAACTTCCCAAAGGAAAATTTGCTATCCTGGAAGACTATTTCAGCCAGCAATGTAAATCCCTAAAATGCAAAATAAAGATTGTTCCTAATGAAATGGTGGAAAGCGTTGACAAGTGTTATGCGAAGGTGATTGAGGATGTAGAGATGCTTTTTATGGTACCTTCTGAAGAAAAGTGACTGTTGAGCCAAAATTGCCGGCTTCATCAAAGTTACAGATGCAATGCCGGCGCAGGACCTTAGTATAAAAAGGCCTGGTAGTAAACTCTAAACTGCCAAACAGAAATTTTAATCAGTATCAGCCAAGTCAGGTTAGAAACAACGTATGGATTACAGAAGAATTATTCCGTGTTTGGATGTAAAAGACGGCCGATTGGTTAAAGGTATTAACTTTGTCAGGTTAAAAGACGTCGGCGACCCAGCGGAGAATGCCGCCGCTTACTGCGCTGCTGGAGCCGACGAATTAGTATTTCTGGATATCACAGCGACCGTTGAAAACAGAAAAACCCTCCTTGATGCGGTTAAAAGAACCGTCGAGGCAATGGCATCGACAGTGCCATTGGCCGTCGGCGGAGGAATCAGAAACTGCCAGGCAATTGAAGAGTTGATGGATATAGGCGTATCTAAAGCGTCTATTAATACCGCGGCTGTGCGTAATCCGGATATTGTTAAAGAAGCGGCAGATGAATTCGGCAGCGAGAAAATCACTATTGCGATAGATACCCGTAGTAATTCCAAATTGCCTTCGGG
>JAUVYQ010000016.1 GCA_030603035.1 Phycisphaerae bacterium
CAAACAGATACGATTTATTGTTCAGAGGACGCTGGCTGTTTTTGCCAGGTGAACCAGCAAATTGAAAAGATCGACAAATGTTCAGAAACATAAGATTTGGAATTTGAGGGATTAGCCACGGCGGCTGGCCAATAAGAAACCAAAGTCGAAACTTCGCCCGTAGGGCTTCCACAATTTTGCATTTTACATTTTAATCTTTGATTTTCCCTCCTCCCCCTTAATTCCCGTCAAAATAATTCTGTCTCGATTCGTGGCAATTCGTGGCAAAAAAATCTGTCAAATATCCGTCCTAAAGGCGTGTTATTTTGCACAAAAATAGCCGGTTTTATAGTTACTTTTTCGCAAGTGGAATGTAAAATCAGCCGAGCAGAGAATTGCGTTGCAGATTGCAAAGAGAAAGGCAAATTTGGGGGCATTGTATAAGATGAGCGAAGGCAAATTAAAAACCGCAGTACTCGGCCTCAATGATCAGGGCCGGCTCCTGCTCGAAGCGGCATCGAAAATCGATTATTTCGAGATTGAGGCCGTCGCCGACAAAGACCCCACCCTCGCCGAAAGAGTCGCTGCGGAATACAAATGTGCGGCCTTCGACGATTACCGGCAATTGATAATCCAAAATCAGCTTGATTGCCTCTTCGTTGCCGCTGGTATGTACAGTTGCGATGAGTATGTGCGAATGGCGATGAAGAAAAAATTCAATATACTCAAGCTGGCGCCGGCGGCGAGGAATTTTGAAGAGGCGGCGGAGTTTGTCCGGCTGGCCGAAGATGAAAACATAAAGTTTGCCATTGCAAACGTGAGCCGATTCGCCCAAAGCTTTCTCGCTTTCCGCCAGTTTTTTCAACAAGGCCGAATCGAACAAATTTTTCTGATAACCGCCTTTTGCAATGTTGGCGACCAGCCGCACCGGGACCCCAAACACGATAGAGTGCCTTCGGGAACCCAGCCTGCCTGGCAGACCGACCCGAAACTGGCCGGCGGGGGAGTGCTGCTTCGCAACTGTTACGGAATAATCGACCAGATAATCTGGAACTTTCCCACGCCAGAGCAGGTTTATTCATTAAACACAAACCAGGCGGCAGATAGACAACAGCGGCTCTATTTGACAGAAGATACTGCTGTTGTAACGATGAAGTTTAGCGACACTCTTATTGGCAATCTGATAGCGAGCAAGGCCTTTGGGCCAGGACAGAAATTGCTGAAGGTCTACGGCAAAGACAGAATTTTGACAGTCAGCAATAAGCAACTTACCGTCAGCGATGGGCTTGGTCAGACGAGCGAGGAATTAAAATACGACGACGATGAGGTTGGCTGGTATAGGGCGCTACTGGAGAATTTTGCCCTAAGTATATTATCGCCGGATGAAAATAAGCTCTGCAGCAGCGGCAGAGAGAACCTGAAGAATATGGCGGTCATTGAATCAGCTTATCTTTCGGCGCGGACGGCTATGCCGGAAGAGCCCGGCAGGATTCTGCAGATGGCACAGATCGAGCCGACAAGTATTTAGTCGGGCTTTTTTGAATCTTTTAATTTTGCTAACTGTTCGAGGACAAACTTTCGATAATCCTCTCTTCCGATTCTTAGGCCGCCGAAGGTGCCGTACCTTGTTTGAATCCTTCCGTTCAAATATGCCAGCCGATTTTGAGGGTCCGGGTGCGTTGAGAAAAACTCAACCGGCCTGACCGCATCCTCCCCCTCAAGCATTTCCATAGATTTAATCACACCATAAGGATTGTAGCCGGCGGCAACCATATAATCGAGACCGGCCAAATCAGCCTCTCGCTCGTCCTTTCTGTTATATCGAAGGCCAATAATTTGTCGAGCGAGGTCTGCCGCCTGTAAAGCACCCGCCGGTACTTTCGCACCACTGAGGGCAGCAGCTAAAAGCATTATTCCCGACTCGCTGGTCTCGCGGCTGGCAGCGGCTGCGTAGTGCCTTGCGACAACGTGCACTATCTCGTGGGCCAATATTCCTGCAAGCTGTGCCTCGGTTGTCAGCTTTTTTAGCATCCCCTTTGTGATAAAGACATACCCGCCGGGCAGAGTGAAGGCATTAATCGATTTATCATTCAATGCGACAAAGTGATAGTCCCAATAGGGCTTATGGCTAACGCGAGCAATTCTTTGTCCGACACTGTCAATGTAGTTTTGCAAAGTCTTATTGTCAATTCTGCCGCCCATTTCCTTTTCAACTTCAGGAGCATATTGGCGCCCTATTTCAAAATCCTGCTGTTCCGAAATCATCATAAGGCGTTTTTGGCCGGTTATGGGATTGACTGCACAGCCGGTGCAGAGGCAGAATATAACGGCTGATATTAGCAGGGCCAATTTTTTTGACATAATTATGCCTGCAATTATGAAAAGTTCTGTTTGAAAATCTCAACTATATCTATTATAAATTCGGTTTATTTTATACGATAGGAAAAACTGTGGCCCAGCAAAAATTCTGCCAAGACTGCAACCAGAAACACGACTGCCGGGAGGTTTACCAGAAGGTGGGAAACACTAAAGGCCCCTCGGTCGTTTTCAAAGCTGTGGTTGCGTTCCTGCTGCCGATATTGGTTTTTATTGCCTCTTTAGCAGCTTTTGAAGCGATTTTGGCCAGAACAGCCCTTAGCTTTGTGCTGGCTGTGGCAGTGACTTTTGTTATGATGTCGATTGTAAAGGCGATAAACAGGCAACCTGGTAAAAACAAATAATCCTGGTATTTCTCAAATATGAGAATTGATACTAAAGGCAGATTTACTTTTACGGGCGGAACCCACCCTCCGGAAAGCAAAGCGCTTACCAGTGAAAGCAAGATACAGTCTTTCCCTGCCGTCAAACAAGCTGCAATAATGCTGAGCCAGCATACCGGTGCTGTTTGCCGGCCTCTGACCAGAAAAGGAAACACGGTGCAGGCAGGTCAAAAGATCGGCGACTCGGATGCATTTGTGTCGGCACCGGTTCATTCTCCCGTCACCGGCAAAGTAAAAGAAATCACCCTGCAGTCGCACCCGGTTTTAGGGCGAAGCCCGTCAATAGTTATAGATGCGCTACCCCACTATCCGCCAAAGCGGCCGGACTTTAAGTTAAAGGATGATTTCGATGAAAACAGCTATTCAGCGGAACAGATATGCGATGCCGTCCGTCAGGCGGGTATCGTTGGTATGGGTGGCGCCGGGTTCCCGACGAGGGTAAAGATAGAACCAAACCCGCGATTGCCCAAAGAGATACTAATCATCAACGGATGCGAGTGCGAGCCGTATATTACCTGCGACTATCGTATTATGCTTGAGTGGACGAACCAAATCATCGCGGGAATCAAACTTGCCAGAAGAGCGTCCGGCTGCTCCAAGGTCTTTATCGGCATCGAAGATAACAAGCCGGAAGCGATAGAGGTGATGAACGCAGCGCTGAACACCTGCGCAGACAGTGACGGCATCAAAGTTGTTCCGGTCAAAACAAAATATCCACAAGGGGGCGAAAGGCAGCTTATAAAAGCGATTCTAAAAAAAGATGTCCCCACAGGCGGAATTCCGCCGATGATTGGTGTGGTGGTTCTTAACGTTGCCACTGTCGCGGCGATAGCGGAAGCGGTCGTTTATGATTCGCCGCTGACCCACAGGGTCGTAACCGTTACGGGAGAAGGAATTGCAAATCCCGGCAATTTCTACGTCCCGGTAGGAACACCGGTCGGCGAGCTTATCGAATTCTGTGGAGGATTGACCGAGGAAGCGGTAAAGGTCATTCTTGGCGGGCCGATGATGGGAATAGCAATCGCCGATTTGACAACGCCTGTTACAAAAACCACCGGCGCAATAACGGTATTAACAAAAAAACAAATCGGCGCAGCCAAATTTGCAGGGCAACAAACGCCGTGTATTCGCTGCGGCAGATGCCTTGAAGTTTGTCCCGAGCATTTGAACCCGACCAAAATCGCCCATGCGGTAAAAAATAATCTTCTGGATGTAGCAGAAAACTATTATATCAATGCGTGTATGGAGTGCGGCTGCTGCAGTTACGTTTGCCCGGCCAATATAGAACTGACAGGATATATCAAGACAGGCAAAACGCTTCTTGCCGGGCAAAAGGAAAGTTCGCCGGGATAACCAACGTGAAGCGTATCTCGTGAAGCGTGAAGTGAGATACGAGAAACGAAACGAGATGGAAGATAAGAGATACGACAATATAACGGTTTCGTCTGCACCTCATATCAGCAAAGCGCTTTCGACCCGCAGCGTGATGATAGATGTTATAATTGGTTTGGTCCCTGCTATGGCGGCAGCCGGCTATTATTTCCGCATCTATGCGCTCACCCTTATTTGCACCTGTGTTATTTCAGCAGTTGCAACCGAATGGCTTTGCAATCTAATCCGCAAAAAGCCCAATTCCCTCGGCGACCTCAGTGCGGTGGTTACGGGGATAATCCTTGCGCTGTCTCTTCCGCCGAGCCTGAAAATTTGGGCAGCGGTAATCGGCAGCGTTTTCGCTGTCGCAATCGGGAAAATGGTCTTCGGGGGGCTCGGGGCCAATATCTTCAACCCTGCTATGGTCGGCAGAGCATTTCTGACCGTCTCTTTCGGTATGATGATGACAAGCTGGACGGTTCCGGCGACGATCGATTCGGTGAAGGCCGAAATAGCGCCGGATAATAGGGTCAAGGCGGTTGCTGAAGACAGTCCCGTGCACGCACGAACACGAGCAACACCATTAGCTTTGAGTAAAGAGGCCATAAAAGACAAAACCGGAGCACAAGCTCTGAACGAGCAACTTAAAGCTATGTTTACCGGGGAGGTTGGCGGATGCCTCGGGGAGACGAGCGCTCTGGCTCTTCTGATTGGCGGTATCTACCTCTTAATAAGACGGACGATAAACTTTCACATCTCGCTGGCCGTCTTGCTATCGGCTTTTGTCTTTGCAACAATTGCTTACCTAATAAATCCGGATGCCTACATCCCACCGGTGTGCCACTTATGCAGCGGTGGGCTATTAATCGGCGCATTTTTCATAGCTACCGACCCCGTTACAGCTCCTTTGACGACTAAAGGAATGTGGATTTTCGGAATTGGAGTGGGGACGATAACGATGCTGATAAGAATTGTGGGAGGATATCCGGAAGGCGTGATGTATTCTGTGCTCTTAATGAACGCTGTAACGCCCTTGATTGACAGGTTCTGCAAGCTGGTCCCGGCGGGAGGCAAGCTGAGTATGAAGTGAGCTAAAGTGAGCTAAAGTTATTATAATCTTATGCGTACTGTACTTCAGGCACTTTGAACTGTAGGCACTTAACACTTTAGTGCTTTGGTGGCAGAAAAGGTTTAATAATGCTTAAGATAAAACATTTTATCCAACAAAGCTGGCTGTTGATTGTTGCGTCATTCTTATTTGGACTGTTGATAGCGGTGACTAACGCCGGCCTGGATGAGAGAATAAAGCAGAACGAGAAGGACAAACTCAATGACCTAATGAAAGCGCTCGTTACCGATGCCAATGACTTCAAGATAGAGATACAAGGTGTCCAGATACCCGGCAAAAGGGGTAGGGTAACTGAGACGGATATTTACAAGGTCCTTGATGATGACGGCAACAGGATGGGGTTTGCATTCGTGGCCGAAGGGCCCGGCTTTCAGGACAAGATTAAACTTGTGATAGCTATCGACTCCAAGTGTGAAAAGTTCCTGGGATTCAAAGTGCTCTCAAGCAATGAAACGCCAGGATTTGGCAGCAAGATTATCACCGATGAGGATTTTGCCAACCAATTTAAGCAAGCGCCCGCATCTAAGCTCGAACTTGTCAAAGCAGGGAAAACAAAGGAAACCGAAATCGTTGCCATCACCGGAGCGACGGTCAGCAGTGAGGCAGTAGTTAAGATATTCAATAAATATACTGATAAGATAAAAGCACGGTTGAAAACGGAAGGGCTGATTGGCAATGGCAAGTGACAGACAAGCTGGCGGCGGTCTTTATAAGCAAACGCTTCTGGCTGGATTGTGGCGTGAGAATCCGGTGTTTCGGCTGCTATTAGGAATGTGCCCGACGCTGGCGGTTACGGCCGCAGTCAAGCCGGCTTTGACTATGGGTCTTTGTGTCATCTTTGTATTGCTGTGCAGCAACATCGTGGTCAGCGTAATGCGCAACTTTCTCAAGCCGCACCTGCGAATCCTGATGTTTACGCTGACGATAGCAACCTTTGTTACCATAGCGGATTTGTTCCTGAAGGCGTTTCAGCCGGTGATGAGTGAAACGCTTGGGCCATACGTCCCTTTGATTATCGTCAACTGCATTATCATTTGCCGGGCCGAGGCCTGTGCCAGTAAGAACGGCCTCGTCGTAAGTGTTATTGATGCACTGGGAATGGGCATCGGCTTTACATTAACATTGTGCGTTCTGGCGAGCATCAGGGAGCTGCTCTCAACAGGGGAGATATTCGAGGTGCAGTTGATGCCCGATGCGTTCGTGCCGTGGGCCGCTATGAGTATGCCTGTGGGAGCATTTATAACTTTGGGGCTGCTGTTAGGATTGGTGAACATAGTCTGCAAAAAGAAAGCGAGGAGTTCGTGCCATGAGCTGTAATGAGCATGCTGGTAGGAGCATTTATAACTTTAGGGCTGCTATTAGGATTGGTGAACGCAGTCTGTAACAGAAAAAGTTAAAAGGAAAGATTTATGGATACTCTTCACATTCTGCTTATCGGGTTTATATCCATCGTCCTAATCAAGAATCTCGTCTTCACGAAGTTTCTCGGCATCTGTCCCTACCTCGGCGTATCGGGCAGAATCGATATGGCCTTCGGTATGGGAATGGCGGTAACGTTCGTTGTAACCCTCAGCGGGACGCTGACGTGGATGATTGACCATTGGGTCTTAATGAAACTCGGGCTGGAGGTCACGCGATATGTCTGCTTCATATTAGTTATTGCCGGTGCCGTTCAGCTTGTGGAAATGTATGTGCGAAAGTTTTTCCCTGCATTGTACGAGAGCTTCGGCATATTCCTGCCGCTGATTACTACCAACTGTGCGATTCTGGGATTGTGTCTGTTTATAAACCTGTGGGAGATTGACAAGCTGCTCGAAGCAGTGGTCCTTAGCTTTGGCGCGGGCATCGGCTTCACGATGGCAATTTGTATAATGGCGGGTATCCGCGAAAATCTAAATCTGGCCGACGTGCCGGACTGTCTTAAGGGCGCACCGATTACACTTATTACCGCAGGGATACTTGCTCTGGCATTTATGGGTTTTGCAGGAATGATAAGATAATATAGTTCGTAGTTATGAGTTCATAGTTCATAGACTACGAACAACGGACAACGAGCAATGAACTATTTGGAATTGTGGCAAGGAGCGTGGCCTGCCGGGGTGACAATGCTGGCCCTGGGCGGCAGCTTTGCGGTGGCGCTTTTGATAGCAAGTGAAAAACTCAAGGTCAAGGTTGACCCGAAAGTAGGGCAAATCCATGAGGCCCTGCCGCACCTGGACTGCGGCGCCTGCGGCTTTGCCGGGTGCAGCTCATACGCCAGGGCGGTTCTGGAAAAGCCCGACCTGATGGGAAAATGTGCGCCCGGCGGGCCGGAAACGTCAGAGGCAATCGCGGAAATATTGAGTCTTCAAATCAGCGATTCAGGCGCCCCTAAAAAGCCAATCGTACACTGCCGTGCTCACGCCGGCGATAAAACCTGTTACGGAAAATATCAAGGCATCCCAACGTGCACCGCCGCAAACGCATTACCTAATGTGCAGGCCTGCAAATTCGGGTGCCTGGGCTTCGGCGACTGCCGTTCGGCCTGCAAGTTCGACGCCCTTGGCATCGTTGACGGCCTGGCCATTGTTGACTATGAGAAATGCACTGGTTGCGGCGCCTGTTCAAAAGCTTGTCCTCGCTATCTGATTGAAATGGTCCCGTTCGCTCAGGAAAATATGATGACCGTTGCCTGCAGTAGTAAAGAGGCGGGCAAGACGACACGGCAAATGTGCAAAGTCGGGTGTATCGGCTGTGGTATCTGTGCCAAACAAACCGAGCAATTCAGAGTTGAAGATAATTTAGCCCGGCTGGATTACGAAAAATACCAGCCCACCGAGCAGACCGAAACGGCCCTGAACAAATGCCCGACCGGCGTAATTATCTACGTCGGCAAAACCGCCCCGGCTGCGAAACAACCGCCCCAAAAGGCTGTAAGCACCTGAGCACAACGCAATACTAATACGTCATCTCTGAGAGCGCAAAAAGGTTTTCGGTCCGTGAAGCCCGATGCTTTTGTATGGCACAGAAAAGTATGAAGGTCAGGTCGTGCCTTTGGCGTTTTCCCCCGTTCCGCTACTTCGCGAATCCTCGATAAGTTTTCCGGTCCGGTCAACAAACTCTGAGTCCATATTATATGGAATGCTGCTGGTAAGTGGAATCACGTCCTGTGAAACCCGCAAGCAATATAGTTGTGAGGTCGTGGGTTCACCTATGATTATGTCCGTCCAAGACTTTCGCAGCGGCATGAGCATAAGAACAGGGATACTCATGCCAAACCTGGTAAGTAGAAAGCTAATCCAGAGAAGCGTACTTTGCGGCATATCAGGTGGAGAGGCGGGAACACGAAGCAAGGTTGGCCGGAAGGTTTTTCCTTTGGTAGTATCAGGATTATATCGTGCGACTTCGCGTTCGATATGGTACAGGATACGCAGGAGGCCTTCGTGGTTTGGTCCCATTTCAGGATACTCGGCAAGCCTGGCGAGAGCATCCGGTGACACAGCCACTGAAGCCGGCGAAGGCTGACATTGTTGAGCTAATTGGCGAAACTCGTTTCGAGCATTTTCAATGGTCACCCGGACGTCATCCGCGGAAGTGGTTGCAACGCAAATTTCTTCGATTTTTTCCAACCGAGGTAAAATATTCTCCAAGACCCACTCCAGCGGTAACTGACGACACTGAGCGCACACCACCATTGGGTAGCTTGCGCGTCCCTTGCCATCCCGAGAAGACCACATTCGTCCAACAATCACACTGCCGTCCATGCACCAGACAAACGCATGTTTGAATTCTTTGATTAGCTGATTCTCCTGGAGCTTATCCCAGGTTCCGGAGTCAATGTTGCCACCGATGCCCTGAACATAAAGGACCCGTTTTACACTGACGAAAACGTCTGTCTCGAGACCAATATCATCAATGTGGTCATCCCACCCCGGATGTTTGCCGAAGGCAGCAACGAACACCCTTTCAGGCGTGGCCTCCTGTTCCTTTGCATCGAACCGCTTCACAATTTTTTTCAAAATCGAAGCCAAAGCTTCGCACTCCACAAGAAAATCTATACTACCTTTTCAGCGATGGCCAGTCATTGGGTTTTGGTAAGTCAATGTCAGACTTGCCGTCGTATTCGCTGCAAAATTCGAGTTGCAGATATAAGACCCCCCCCAAACCTTCTTTGTCCGGGACGTCGAGTCTAATGCATCCCTTTCTGCCTTCGAGATAATATTGATGCAACATTCGCAAGGGTGCCCATGGTTCCGAAAAGGGCAAGCTCGTCCACGGTTTGCTGTCATCGAGATATCGATAGAACTCAATACGAATCGGCGGACCAGGGTATTCAACTGTGTCCACGTTCAAATCCCTGGGCGAGCCAGTTTTTCTTGTCAAGCTTTCGTGCCTTCCCTGGACAAACTTGAATGCTCTCAGATCGGCAACCAGAAGCTTCTTCTGACCTTTTATGCCGTCCTCTCTCAGAAATCTGTTTTGCTTGTCCTCGCTCAAAAGAACCACCTTGCAGTAGTACGGAGTTTCACCTTCGGGAAGGCCCTGGAAGACTTGCCTGATTGCCCTGGTCCATTCTCTGTCAGATTCAGGCAGCGGTATTTCCCTCAGCCGCTCAAGTTGCTTATTTACCTCATCAAGCTCTGTCTCAGTGTCACGTCGTCCGACTGTTCCCGGCTCATATTGCTCCTGCCATGTCTGAATCCGTCCCAACAACGAACGCGCCTCGTTGAGTTGAGCAATGGTTAAATTCTCCATGCTGTCTCGTGCCAGGGGGAACTTACTGCCATACTCTTTTTTTAGTTCGTTAAATGCTTCTTTTCCCCCGCGTTGCGTTTGGTTAGCAAGTATACGTAGTGACTCTACAGTTAGCTTGATCCAGTACGTATCCACAAATTCCGCTGGTAACCTGGCAGGAAATGGGAAGTAAACTTTAACAAGAGGGATAGGCCTGCTGTTCAACAGTGTATTCCGTGCTTCGAACGCATCATCGCGCAAGCCTCCCCACCTTTCAAGTGTTCGGTCGCATTTTCTTTCGAAGGATATGTCGCTGAGTTTTTCCGCGCTGTCCCGAAATTGTTTGACCTTCTCATCACCATCCGGGATGTAGTTCTCAAATTTATCAAGAACCTCCTCTTCAATGGATTTGCCAAACTTTCTTAATTCACGAAAGACATCCAAAACGTCCAGCTTCTCAAGTTGCTTGTGCTGAGCTTTCCAGTTATCCTCACGTGGGATCTTGCTTTCAATCCAACGGACAGGGACGTTCTCAAGCCAGTAATCCAGACATTTGCTCGTATATTCCGTGTAAATTCCGTTTGCATCCTCGTATGTTCCATTGAGACGTGTTTGTTCGGGAAAATGGTAATTCCTATTCTTTAATGTATCTCCCAGAACCTTCCAACCAGTAAGTGCGGTTGCGGTGGCGTTCGGGTCATATTTCCTTTCGATAATTTCTGCTGGAATGGCTGTCCAATCCCGCTTAGCTTCTTTTTCTATAAGCTCCTCGAGCTCTTTGATGCTCTTGGGAGCTACTACTAAGCCATCATTTACAATATTATAGAGTTGTCTTTGCTCAGCCAAGCCGAGAGCAGACCTGGAAATATCATTTGCTTCCTTGAAACGAAAAGCGCTGCGGCCGAGCTTTAGTTGCTCGTCAATCTTACGACGTGCCTCTCTGACTGCTCTCTTGGCCTCTTCGATGGCTTTAGTAACCTGATTGAGCTCGGAGATGGACTTCAGCACGGCAAGTTGTTCATTTGCCTTTGAATACATTTCAAAGCGGATTTCGTACAAATGGCTGCCATCTCGAAGCTGAGTCCAAAAACCTCTGTCAAGCTGCCTGAGTCTTTCTTCAAATTCACTCTTCCTCAATTTATTTATTATTTTGGTACGAGCTGCTTCAAGTGTATCTCGAATACCACCAAGGAAATGTTCCTTTTTAACCTTGTTTGGGTCGTCCAGCTCGTTAAGAAGGAAATCATAATTCTCGTTGACCTTTTGCAGGACGTTTTTGGCCACCTCGCTCCACAGTTCTTCAAGCGACTGTGGCCTCTTGAGGACGTCGTCGTAGTTGTCGATACTCTCCCTGGCTTCCTTCAGACTTATGAAGCTTTCGTTCCACTCACCATGGTCAAACTTATCGCGGAGACTTAAAATACGTTGTTCAGCATCATTGAAATCCTCGAGAGCGTTTTTGAGCCTCTCCATAATCTCGACCTGGGCATAGTCTCGATTGTGTGCGCCCAGCCGGTTAGGGTCCGTCCAATATTCGTTAAAAAGTTTTACACCCTGTTCTATTGCGGCGTCCCGAGAATTAGGGTCAGTTCTCAGGGATACAGGAGGCCACTGGAGCTTGAGCTTATCCTCATCATTAGGGTCACCATACATCACAGCAAGCGGCAGATGCAGCTCGTCCTTGTGTTCCTTATACATATTGTTGTACGTTATTCGTTTTTCAGTGTCTTTCTCGTCTTCATGCTCTTCAACGCGTCCAAAAACATATTCAAAGAGAGGGTCCAAGAAAGCCTCGGCCGAATATTCATCTTTTTCATTCAAGGGCCTGTTTGCTTTGAACCTAATTAACTGACACATGGCCCTGGTCTCAGTGTCCTCATACGTCCATTGGCCGTTTTCTTGTGTATCCATCATGTCTCGGGCTGCAATTAGAAACGGCTGGAGGACACCTGTTTTATAAACAACCGCCTGGGCTTTCCTTGAATCCTTCCGTGTAATATCCTCTGCGAACGTGGCTGCCAGTTTGAAAATCCAGGGTATGCCTTTTTTCTCCCATCGGCTTATTGTCCTGGCAAGTCGTGCGGGAAACTCGAACCTCTCAACATCTAATTTCTCAGGTTTCTCAACATCCCTTCCTCTCTTTACATATATTCCAGCCGAGCCAATATAGTCATAACGATCTTCGCCTTTAGGCTTTATTACCTGCAGTTCATTTTGGAGTTTTTTTGGTTCGCTCGGATCGATTAATGCTGCGGGGGCCCCTAAATAATATTCCATCTCACCGATGCTTTTGTCAAAGCGTGTCCATCCGTAGATGGTGAAGAAGAGAAGTATAATTACGCTGGCAGCGGCGGCGATTAAGACAGCGGCCTTTCGTCGGCTGTGCAGCTTCTTTGCATTTGTCGCATATGTAACAAGCCCCTGCTCACGGAAGACCTTTTTCATAAAAAGGTCTCGGAGAAAGTACGCCCTGTCGCGTTCCCATACTCGTCCGTCCGGAAGAGAATCAACCGGCACTCCGAGCGATTCGGCGAGGTCCTCGTCCAAAGCTGAGCCTTCCCTCATAGAAGAGGTGAAATAGATTCCCCTGAAGAACAGCGGCTTGCAAGACCACTGACTACCAACACTGAAGATCAATTCGAGATATCGAGCCATTCGCGGTGCTATTTTGATAAGACTTTGAGGAAATGCGTACAACGTGTCAGCCGAGCGCATCCTCTCTGCTCCAGACTCATCAGATATTACCTCCTGCATTAGTGCAAGTCTACGGCGGAAAAGGCGTCCGCGAATCGCTTCCAAGTGCTGGTTAATAAAATCAGGATTATACGGCTCATCGAGCGGTGCCGGGTTGGACCAGCCCAATATCTGGTGCTGAAGTTGTGGGTCGTCCAGGTTGTCAAAGAAATCACGGAATCCGTTGAGCAGGTCGCTCTTTGTAATGACCACAAAGACTGGAAACCGCACGTCCAAGGCCCTCTGGATAAGATCAAACTGCCGGGCAATTTTGGACGCTTTTTGCTCAATTTCATCAGCAGTATCTTTAATAAGGCTGTCAACAGGTATTACCAACAATACGCCATTGACCGGGCAGCGCGTCCGATACTTTTTCAGGAGATTCAGGAATTCCTTCCATTCACTTGAGCCCCCTGTTTCGACCTCTTCGAACATCAGGCGTCCGGCGGTATCGAGAATAACTGCGTAATCGGTGAACCACCAGTTCATGTTGAGTGTGCCACCCGTACCTTGAAATTCATCCTGCAAGCCAGGTGGGAAACCAACATTACAGTGGCGTATAGCCTCTGTCTTTCCCGAGCCTGGTTCCCCTACGATCATATACCACGGAAAGCCGTAGAGGCTTTTTCCGGCGGCGTGGAACTTTTCGACACCACGTTCGAATTGCTTGCGTAAATCATCCAGGCGGGCCATGTGTGCTGGTTTGCTAATCCCCTGTGGTGTTGCCGCAGTATTATCCATAAGGTTTTGTTCCATCGGTGCGGCCTTACGTTTCTTCAACCATTTTAACAGGCGCCAGTACAGCAGAACAAGTAATGCCACAACAGCAAGGCCGATAAATATGACCAAGAGTATGTTGCGCGGAAGATACCTTATTGCCGCCATGATTCCGCCGCCAGAGACTACCAGTAGTCCAACCTTGACGGGGGTTGGAAGATTCGTAAAAGTTGAAATTCCAGAGATCATAAGTTACACATTCTCCAGTCTAATTGGTATTATTGAGCGTTGACTCAACTTTATTGATGGTCTTAAGGGAATGGACCACATCCTTTGAGGCCGACCGGAACAACAAAAAATACGCGATGCTCCAGACGATAATAAGACCTATTAAGACGATTCCGATGCCTACTAACTTTGCACTGGGCGGCTCAACGAAGTCTCTTGAGTCCACATTTTCGTAGGCTTCGGGACAAACGTAAGACTTTTCATCAGCATCGATCATACCGGAAATACGCGCTGAGATTTTCGACATTAATCTCTGGATATCTTCCGGCTGCCCGGTGTAAACCCCTGTAAAGCCCAAGCCGATACATGTGTAAAATATTACTAACCTTTGAGTTGCAGCATCACTCGGGTCCGCCAGGTCTTCATCCAGCAGGTCAAAGAATTTCTCATCACCGGCCAACTCTTTTCTTTCACGTCCCAACTCGAACCACTCGGAAGCAAAGTTCAATTTGCTCTCTTTGATCATGAAGTCTACGAAGAAAACGAGAGGTAATTCAACTTTTTCGTACTGACTCGTCAATTCGGCGGTTGTAGAAGCATTTGTCCTCATCTCTCCAAGTATTCTTTTAATGTCGCTGCGTACCTGGTCCATTTCCAGAGCGCCCCCCATTCGCGCCGACCGATTGAGCCGACACACATACTGGAAGAACGGCTCACATAATTCAAGCAGTGTCATTTGCTATGCCTCCGTATCTGGAACAGTCATATATAGAGTGACGTCAAAGTCAGATGATTCAATTCCAGGCCACCTCACAGCGATGGCCTTTTCCTGTTTTATCCGCTCCCAGAGCCGAGTGCTTTCACCACGCATCAACCGAAAATAATGAAGCCCTACCTGTGCTGGAAGCTCAACGGGGGGATATGATTCCTGTGCAAGCTGTACGCCGAATATCCGCTGACTTGCAAGACTCTGCGGCATAAGTTTGAATTTATCGCGATCCAGGACCAATTTTGCCAATTCCGAAGGGTCTTGCTTTGTTTTGATAGCAAGAAAATACTCATTTGGCAAGGACAATGCTTCGTCGCTGAGAGTTGCCACCAGGATTTTTCGCTCTTGATCCATCGTAAAGGTAGCCTTAAGAAATCGAGCCCGCACGACGCCCTTTAGTAACGCCCGAATCCTGGTAGAAAGTTCGTTGAAGGCAATTGCAGGGTTATCATGGTCGTATTCAACAACCTCGAACTGGTCGCGATCAGGGCGCAAGGCAGCAAGCTCAGCAAGCAGCTGTCTCAGCGTCAGATACATTTCAAACGGCGTAACACCACTGGGTGCCCGAACAAGAGAGACAAGCTGAGCACTGAAGTGATTGAGCGTTCTGAGACGAAGCATTTGCTCGAATTGAACACCGCGCATATTCTCAATACTAAAGCCGCCGCGGTTAATTTGTACTACCAGCTCACTTCGGCTGGCCATGACCTGGCTGGTTAAATCTTGAAGTAGTTCTCTCAACACCGACGAGCCTCTAATGACCAGACATGGAGGAATGTATGCCGGGTCTCGCCGGGGCAGTCCAACATCTTCACCTGCGGCGTGGACAATTTTCAGCAACGGTAACACTTCGAGATCTGAGCGGTCGTCATTGTCAAGCAAAAGCCTGGCATTTATCTGACGAACGAGGATTGGCTGTGGGTTTTCCCCCGTGTTTTCGTCGGGTCTTTCAATTTCAGCTACCCGATATGTGCGTTTGGCACGCCAGTCTTGCTCAGTGCCTTTCTCAATAACATTGGCTCGAGAAGGGTACCACACCGGCACACCAAGACTGATGGTTAATGAACCGCTGCTCGATGCATACGCTTCCTTTATATCGAGCGACGGAAGATGAGCATTATCAGGAACATCCACTTCAAGTCCACTGGGCATTACAACCCGGAGTCGGTCGAAGGAAACTCGCATATTCTCCAGCTGGTCGTCAGAAACCTTCGCCTCTATCACACCATATGGATAGCTCCAATACAAATGTCGTTCCTTTGTGAATTTATCGAGCATATGCCTTTGCATGGACTGAAGGTGATGTGGCTGAAGGAAGAGGCCTTCGCACCAATGAATTTCGCCTTTTATGGTCATAAAGTATTCCCCTGTACTAACGTCATCGTCGTCTGCTTTTCACCAAAGACTCCACGTAATCAACGATGGCCTTTCTCATCTCCATGTCAATGGCGTCTTCGGTCAATGTATCCGCCAGTTCGAGATATTTTCGCCAGCATTTTACTTCGTGGCTAACAAAAACACTTCCATGCTCCATCCGGACCAAGGCTTCAATCTCGGTCGGCGAAAACCTGGCGAGATGATGTTTCGCGAACTGGCCACCGAGTCGGCTAACCGCTGTGATAATAGCTGCAATAAGTCGCTGCAGTTCTTTCAGTTCCTTGTCAACTTGCTCCCGAGTTGCATTCGAGTCGTTGTACATGAACTGCCCCATAGTGCTCTTCAGATCACCGGGTGGCCGAATGCTTGACCGAGGAGACAATTTGCGCCATGTGTTCCAAACCAAAGGCTCAAGCCTGCAGACGAAGTCGGTAAGCAGCACAATCAGTTCGGTAAGGCGGTTGGCATCGAAACCCGCCTTATCACCAAGCTGAAGCTTGGCCTTTAGTTTTTGAACCAATTCATCGGAATAATTCTGTCGGACTTGGAGCCCTAATCCTCGCTGCTGCAAGCTCTTAGTGACAAATTCCTTCTGGGCGCTGGAAAGTGTCGGGGCAATTTCCAGGAGTCTGCGAACAAGAAAATCGACGTCCTTAAGCTTAGCCGCATCAATTATGGAACCGCTCTTAGCTTTCTGTTCTTTTAACATCGGCTGAGTACCCACGTTGCCGGCGGGAAATCTTGCCATCAATCTTTCCAAGAAAACATTGCGTTCCTTGGGCAGGACCTTTTTCAAAGCCCGTTCAACCTCTTCGCAGAGGTACTCGATTCTGGTCTGGTCGCTTTCGTCTGCGAAATCCACCTGAATCAAACGAAGACGATTTGCCGTCTCGAGAACGCGATTTTCTGATTTTTCATTATTGTTCGCAGACACAGTTTTTCAGTCCTCTCAGAACAGCGGTATCAAAACGAAAACCATTATTTTTCAGTTTTTTTGCCTTGTCAACAATAATTATAAGTTCAAATTTAGTCCTTGGCGAAACATCGTATATTCAGAAACACACTATGCAACCAAAGTTCTCAGGACAAGGTCATCCGCATCCTTTTCAAACTTCTTGCTACTAAGCCATGTTGACCATCCCAATTGGCCCATTTTTCCCAAACAAGTACTCGGAACCTCTGGGGCACTTAATATCAACTGGAGCTCCCAACTCAATTCGTCTCCGTCATAATTCCTGACCCATGCGATAAACCGGCGAATACTGTCGCCTCCCGGTAACATGCGCCGGTAGTCAGAAAAATTCATCGGCCCGAACCTAATCCTGAATTTCTGCTGACACTCCCAAAAACGGGACCCTATAACCAAAGTGGCCCCCAATTTTGCGTTTGCGGGAGATTCTCCCAATCGGCAACGATGCTCCTGTGGAAGATTGATCCACTGCCCAACAAACTGTTGTATCTCCACCATTATTCCAAAATAGTCTTGCAGAATTTCTCGCAAGCCTTCGGCATTGTTGGTTTGGCAAACAAGGCGCCCGGAATAGTGAAGTTTCCCGACGTCAGGGACCTCATCCCTGTTGCGAAATGAACCTGTCCCTATTCCAAATAGACTACCGATGTAAACTGCGAACCGGTCCTCTTCTTTGCGGTCATGGCTGGCGCTTTGCTGGTTGCACGCCCATGCGCGATAGAAAAGGGATATCATTCGATGATTAAAAATATCGAGAAAGCTTGCAAGTGTTTTGTCTCTATGGTTGTGTAATCGGTCATAAACATATTCGGTTATGGGCAGAGGCATAGGCCCGTTGGTGCCGAGAAGCCCGAAAAAGTTAACGACCATCCGTGCAGGATGTTCGTCTGCGGCTTCGGAATACGCATCGATGGCTGAGGGCGTAAATGCTAAAGACACATTTTGGCAAAACCTGACCGGGTCATCCTGCGGCCGCTGTGAATGTCCAACCCGTGACCGGTCCGGGTGAGCACACTCCAGCCGTCGCACAGCCTGGAAAAAGTCGAAATCATAAGGCCTTTCCAGCAGTGCTTCAGTTAAAGAATAGGTCGCACCCCGTCTCTCATCGTCCATCGCATAATCTCTCCACGCTCGAGTGTTTTCACTACAGTTTCGGTAAAAGAATTAAGGGAAACATATCTGGCGAAAAATTGTTCAAGAACGGCCCCAAGCAGAAACACTCCACTTCCCTCGAATAATGCTTCTTCGAGAGTTACTGTTATCTCCAACCCACGTGCAAACGCCATTGCCCCCGATGTTGTGATTCTCCGGGTGATTGGCTTACAGCTTACGGATTTGACGCCATCAATTTGCTTGCGAGTTTGCAAATCACCGGTGTCACTGTAAAGTCTCAGGATGTCGCGAAGTGCCGACACACCTTCGCGTTCATTAGTATCGGTAAGCGAAAGATAATTTAGCGACAGGTGATTTATAATGCGCCAGGCAATTTCCCCCTCGGCGTGAGACGGCCTGGGTGAGGTTGGAGTTCCGAGGCAGCGAACCGATGTGCAAGGCGCCGTCTTTTCCATAGTAAAGTCGGAGCTTCCTAATCCGGTTGGCATATGCAAAGGTAAATCACGGTTTGTGCACAGGGCCTCCACTCCTAACTGCTTTAGCTCGGCACTATACGGTGCGGCCGTGGAATCAACAAGAGATATGTAAACTTCGCTGCCTGCATAACTTCTCGATCTTTGACCTCGCAGCCTTGCGTCCTGTGACTGTGGCCTTGGAACTCGGTTTGTAACATAATAGCCGGCCGTGCTGGTGTCTCCCAAATCTTTTGCTAAATAAAAAGGAAGAAACTCCTGCAGCTCGTCTGACCGAGTCCCATAACCAATTACTTTGGAAACCTTGTAAACCTCGAAGTCCTGTGCCCTGGTTCGGTCCGGAACAACATGAAACTCGAAGAATTTGTCTGATACAGGTATTCGGTCCAACCGTTTTTCAAACAGGTTTATTGCGGGCGAACAAAATAATCCGAAATTATCAGCATTAACCACGCCCTCGAGTCCAATATTCGAGTCTCTCAACAAAACAATGACATCCAATTGATTTTCATCACAGCGTCGGATTGCAGCGGCCAAATCTGTAAGCTCAACGAACATAAACCGCTGCGGAAATGCAAAGTACTCATGCAAAAGCCGATATCCCTGAAAAGACCGTGCATCATAAGGCAGTAGTTTTCGTTTATTCTCGAAGCCCACACGCCGGATGCAAGAAGCATCAATGACCTTTTGCCACTTCATAGGTTTACTCGCCGGCTGGACCACAACTGCCACAGCGTTTGCGAAAAACTGTTCGTACAAATGCATTGGGATCTCACCAGCTCCCATAAGATGCAGTGTCAGAGAATCCAGTTTCAACTCGCTAATGCTAAGCCCCGGAGGGGATTGGATTCGGATTCTAATGCCGGCTTTGACATCGGGGAGGTTCGGGATTTTAAGCGAGGCCAACTCACGTGTATAGTAATCCGCCTGTTTGACCTGAATTGGCCAGAGGGTCACATCGTGGGCGGTGCGATATTCGCATCTGGTTTGTTCTGTTTTGCCCAGAATACTGTGAAGCGAAGAAGCACGTGGAATTAAGAAACCCTCAGCTAATGCTCCCTCATCCAGGTCTGGTTGGAACTGCACAATACACATAGATGGGGTTGGTGCCAGGTAGTGTGGATAGATGGTTTCGAGCAAGGACTGCGTAAACCTTGGGAACTCAGCATTGAGTTTGAGCTGCACTCGCGCAGCAAGGAAGGCAAACCCCTCAAGCAATCGTTCAACGAAGGGGTCCCGACACGGCTGAAACTCATCCAGTCCACCAAGACGGCCTGCTATCTTAGGGAACTCCCTTGCAAACTCCGCTCCCATGCTACGAAGATGCGCAAGTTCGCGATTGTAGAGGTCCAGCAGCTGCCTATCCACTTGACTCGCCCTTCAATTTGTGGTGGCCGGTTTCCAAATCGACCTCCGTTTTAACAAAAAGATGGTCCGGCAACGGTTGCGCCCACAGTTCGCCCTCTATTTCGAATGAGATGGTACGGATGTACTCCGAATCCTGTGGAGAGACTATACGAACAGACATTAATTTGCGTGAAATTCGCGGCTCAAAACATAGGATGGCTTGCTTCACTCGTGCTTCAAACTCAGTTGGCCTGATAGCCGATATAGTTGTACCGCACAGGTCTGGTATGCCGTAGTTTAGCACAGATCCTGCCGCTTCACTAAACTCATATATATTATCGCGAAACGGGTGTGCTTTCGAGTTTAACAGCATCTCCAAGTCGCGAAGTACCGCCCCTTTGTATCTTCGCTGTGATACTATGCGTTGGTCGCGGCTTTCCTTTCTCACCTCCGGTTCATCGTCAGTGAGACGGTCAAGCAGGCATGGTTGCAGACGATCCATTGGCGTAAGTTCAGCCATTATTCGTCTCACCACCTTGTTGCTCTATTTCTGAATGGTCCAAATTTATTTGTCGTATCTGCAGCAGCGAGAATTCAGCTTTGTCAGTGGCAAACATGCGCTGTCCCAGGCCAAGGTACACATCTCCCGGCTGTTTAGCCCATTCGGTCTTTCGTGCGAGTCGAATAGCACTATCTTCGCAGGCTTGCGAGTCCGGATACCGCGATGGTATCAATCCGGTTGCCTCACCACCATTGACCCAGGTGAAGTGAGCAGGAATCCAGACTACATCACGCAGGTCGGCCGGTGCATCAATTTGGATTTGCTTTATGGCCGTGAACGGCACCCAGTAGTATTTGCCGTCAACAATGGCCTCGAGTACCGGGCCAAGCCTGGAATCGGCGTCTGAAATCCACTCAAATCGCTGATTATCGATAGAACCAGCAACGGCAGGTGCCGCGTCAAATGCTTGCTCTCGCAGTTTCTGCGACGCTTTGTATTTTCCTTCCGCGACCATTTGGTTGGCCTGTACCAACCAACCGACCCACTCATCCGGCTCGCCGAAGACAAGCGGCGAGCGTTTGCCGGCAAATATCTCAGCGCGCAAGGCCTCGCAATTGAGCGCTGTTCGGCATACCTGAGCCATGAGCAAGTTCAAGGCATCAAGCTCTGCGGCCATGTTTAGCTGGGTCAGGGCTCGTTCCCAATCTCCCAGAACAGAGAGCAACTGGAAGAGGAAAACCCGAAGTTTGGCATTGGCCGGTTCGGCGCGGACCTGACCTTCAAGAGCTGCCAACGCCTCAGTAAGCCGGCCAGCTCGCACTAATTCTTCTGTTTGCATGGCAATAACCTCCGTCGCTGGACAGAATGTACTTACCGCGGTGCTCTCCAAGAGGACGAACCAGTGAACGGTCGTCAGCCTTTAATATGGGGATATCAGCCGCCCTTGTTGAGCTCCAGGTCCCAATGTGCTTTGATGTCACCCTTCGGAGCGCCGGTGTCGTGAGCTGTTTCGGTGTAAATCCACTCGACTTTGCCGTAGTTAAAGCTTACCTCTTCGAGGGGCAGGGCTTCGCCGCCCTGGGCCGAGCCGCCCGGCCGGACCCCGCTGACGATGACATCCGTCAACACGTATTCCATGTACTTCTGCTTGTCACCAGTCGCCCGGCACAGTTCCATCTTGATCGTCTTGACGTGCGTGCCATCGCAGCAGAACAACGACAGCTTCGGCGACGCCTTGTCGAGCGTCTTCACGACCGAGAAGTCCTGGTGGTCGCACCGCTCCGCGGAACGCGACCCGCCGCTGCTTACCGAGCCGCTCGACGGCTGGCTGACGCCGTGACTGTACGACAGCAGTTCAATCCAATCCTTATGCTTGTCGTCGGTACTCTCACCCGGGACTCCGTCAATCTTCAAAAAACAATCAAAAGCCATCTTATCAACTCCTTTCAAAACAAAGTAATCTTATTGTTTACCTGTACTTAACTTAATTAGCTAAAACAGCTTAAGCACATTCCATTTACGTCAGAGCAATCCATCAACCGCCACCCTTAACCGAAGGCAGCTTGGATACCAACCGCAGGGAAACGGACAATCCCTCGAGCTGGTAGTGAGGCCTCAGGTAAAATTTGGCGGAATAAT
Organism: Phycisphaerae bacterium; assembly: GCA_030603035.1. Next base: position 21,819 of record JAUVYQ010000016.1, read on the forward strand.
AGCCAGGGTCTCCTTCGACTTCGTCGACGACAACTTCTGCCGCTGCCAGAGGATACTGCGCCTTGACTTCTTCGGAGGCATGTGGGTCGCTGGTAACGTACTGGGTAATCCATTTGTTAAGCCAGGTTGCCATGTCCTCGCGCTCTTTGAAAGAGCCGATCTTATCCCGCACGATGCACTTGAGGAAATGCGCGAACCGGCAGGTTGCGAACAGATAGGGCAATCTTGCCGCCAGGTTTGCATTTGCGGTTGCGTCCGGGTCATCATACTCGGTCGGCTTCTGCAGCGACTGTGCACCAATAAAAGCCGCATAATCCTCGTTCTTCCAGTGTGATAACGGCATTAAGCCATTTTTGGCTAATTCCGCTTCCCGCCTGTCTGTAATACCAATCTCGGTGGGGCACTTCATATCCACGCCCCCATCGTCGGTTGGGAAAGTATGGCAGGGCAGGCCTTCAACTAATCCGCCGCTCTCAACCCCGCGGATACTTGCGCACCATCCGAACTCCTTAAAAGAACGTGTAATATTCACGCCCATTGCATAGGCTGAGTTTGTCCAGAGATACTTTGAGTGCTCGCCTCCAGCGGTCTCCTCTTCAAAATCAAAGTCTTCGAGAGGATTTGTTTTGGCGCCGTAAGGTAACCTGCCAAGAAAACGCGGCATTGTTAAACCGATATACCTGGAATCTTCAGACTCACGCAGGGAGCGCCATGGGGCATAGTCCGCCGTCTGGAAGATTTTCGTTAAATCGCGAGGGTTGCTAAGCTCCTGCCAGCTATCCATGTTCATCAAGGTAGCTGCAGCCGCACTAATAAACGGTGCGTGGGCTGCAGCGGCAATCTGGGCCACCCCATTAAGTATCTCAACGTCCGGAGGACTGTTATCAAAATAGTAGTCACCGATGAGACAGCCGTACGGCTCACCGCCTGGGGAACCGAATTCTTCTTCGTAAAGCTTCTTGAAAAGCGGGCTTTGGTCCCACGCTGTACCTTTGTACTTCTTGAGGGTTTTTGCCAGGTCCTTCTTTGGGAGGTTCAGCACACGTATCTTCAGCGTCTCGTCCGTTTCTGTGTTATTTACGAGATGATGCAGTCCTCGCCAGCTACCCTCAAGCGATTGGAAGTTCTCGTGATGCATGATTAAATTAATCTGCTCGGACAGCTTCCTGTCTATCTCGGCAATAATCGCTTCGATTGACTTGACTGCATCTTCGGAGATGAGCGCTGTTTCTGAGAGTGCTTGTTCAGCTAAGGTTCGGACTGCCGAGTCGATGGCCTCTTTAGCGTGGTCGGACTTGGGTTTAAACTGTTTCTTCAGGAGTACGTCGAACTCGCTTGGTTCTATTGCTACAGCCTCGGCCTCGGGAGCCCGCATTTTTTCTTCTTCCTTTTTAGCCATTGGACTGTTCCTCCTTACCAGTATTAGTAGTTTCGCTTTCCGGCAGTTCCGGTTTTGGTGCAGAAGTCAGCGCGCTTAGCAAGGCCTTATCTTTAAGAACCTTCGCCATCAACTCTTCGGCACCGCTTTTACCATCCATGTACGACAAGAGATTTGACAACTCCGTTCTGGCCTGCAACAACTTGTTTAGAGCGTCAACCTTACGCGCTACCGCCACCGGCGAGAAGTCATCCATGCTCTCAAAGCTGATATCGACGCTCATATTGCCTTCGCCGGTAAGTGTGTTTGGCACTTGAAAAGCAACTCTGGGTTTCGTTGCCTTGAGTCGTTCGTCAAAATTATCGACATCAATCTCGAGGAACTTACGGTCTGCAACGCCGGCTAAGCCCTCAGCCGGCTTGCCGGACAAATCAGCCATCACACCCATCACGAAAGGCAGGTTGACTTTTTTCTCCGCACCGTACAGCTCCAAATCATACTCTATCTGCACACGCGGGGCTCGGTTGCGAGCTATGAACTTTTGGCTACTCTTCTTCTTTTTTGCCATGCTCACTCCTTTCTTAATAAAAAATGTTTAGCACCTAAAACCGTCGGCGCTGTTAAACCTTCAAAATATTATTCGTTACTCACTCGACTGACCGGTACCAGAACCGGCACTGCTGATTCCACCGATCGTTTCAATTCGATTCATGGCATCGGGGCAAACATCCTCAATGACTTCCAAAAAGCTTTTCGAGACTAATCTTTGCGCTCTGCGCAGAAGCATTGGTACCGGGCTGGAAGGTTCGTGGCGTTCGAAATACCGGCAGGCTTTCTCTATAGCCAAAACGGCTTCTCTGGAAGATCGGATTTCGCCCGTAAGCGATATTCCGCCTTTCTCCTCTCCGCCACCAGTTGCTACAGCACCCTCATCCTCAGTTATACCGTGCCCCCGCTTTGCCAGATATCCCCGGACACATTTATGGATATTCCCAAGAACTGCCTGGGAACCACTAACGTCCGGAGTCTGCCCTTGAGAAGCGCGTTTAGAGAACACAGCCGTTATAGCGGTGAGATGTTCAATAGCTTCTTCAGTGGCACGGGATGTTGCCTGGAGCTCATCCGTTACGGTATCCTGAAATGCCGCATCAATCACCGACATCTCAGGGCCTTTTGCTCCCTCGTCACCCGAAACCGCAATCTCTCCTTTCGCAATCTGGATGTCTCTAAGACTGAACTTGCCCATCCGAGCCGAATTACACAGGGGCACTTCTGAGAGTCGCTGCTTGAACTTCATCGGGTCCTGTTCACTAACGGAAGTCGGGGACAATGATTGCAAAATATTTATTCGCTCAAGCGGGTCGTATTCATCATCCGGGTCAAGTTGAGGGTAAATATGGTCCCAAAAACGTTCCAGCAATTCATGGAGCAAAAACAACCCGTCACGCAACCCGGGGATCCCCTCCAGCTTTAGAAGGGCAAGAGTAAAGTACATCACAACCCTGAGGTTTTTCGAGCGTTTTAGCAGCTCGGAACTTTTTTCACGAACCTCCCTCCAGCTTGGCTCCTCTGCAGTTTCCTCTCCGCCCAGGACCCCGCCGCCGCTCGCCTTGGGCCGAACCAGATTCTCGAGAGCAAGGTAAGACTGGTCATACGAGATATCTTCGCCACAAGGAGCCTCGGCGCTCACCTCGGAAAGCAAGCTTTGGATATCAAATTCAGCCATGGCACATCCACCAGATTAACATGATTGTAATACAGCGACTTATGGTCTAATCAATATTTCATTCACACTGCTTCGTCAAATCAGCCCATTAAGCGAAAAACCAGGTGTGTATCTATTCGCCATCAGGATCGAGCGTAAACCTCAATTTCGGCGAGGACTTTCCACCTGCTACTCCGAAAGCCCCCCATACCGTCCCGCCGGCCGACGCCTTTTTTCAGACTACGGCAGTGACTTGAATCTTCCAGAGCACACCGCCTCACTGCAGCATTTAGAAAGACCCTCTGCAACCGTTCCGTGATTTTACGATGATTAGGATACACTGTCAAGTTTTTTTCTTTTTTTTCCAAAAAATACATAACTATTTATCAGATAGCACCTTACGGTGTTAGAAAGAGGGCAGAAGAGTTGATTTTCAAGGCCTCTGATGCTATTTGCGGGCGGTTGTCCCGGATTTCCCAAATAAGGCAGCGTTTTCAGCGTTATTCTGGTAATATATGGTGGTATGATTTGATATTTTGTTAACAGAAAAGTCCGTCCCCGGAGCGCGGGGATAAGTGGAGACTTCGAAGATGTTGTGCCAAAAATGTGGTGTGCGAGAGGCACGGACCATAGTAACCAGTTGCAATGGTCGTGAGTGTTATGAACTTCACTTTTGCCTTCAGTGCCGAAAGGGTGTCAGCGGGTTTCCAACTCCTGGTGAGCAAAAAAAGGTTGTGGAATCGGCGATGGATGGGGCCAGGGCAACAGGTTTGGATGAAGAAAGCGTTTCCGACTCTCTCGGCATCGACGCGGAAGAAATTCGACGGGTTTTAAGGGGAGAGGGTGTTTCGGAGCCTGCAGTCTGGCAAGTTATCAAAAAGCACCTGAGAATGGATTAGAGAAGAAAAACGGTCAGAGTCCAACATGTTAACCCGCATTTCCCAAATAAAGTTTATTCTCTGCCAATTCCCAGCCGTGGCGAAATTCAGAGATTTTAATTAATACTTATTTGACGGGGCTTTTCTCACCGTGGACACGAACAGTCCATATTCAAGGGGCGCACGTTCAAAAGTTTCGCGGTTACGCGTCTATTTTTTAGCACCAACCAGTGGGGACGTTACAACCAATCCCTTATCCCTCAGCGGCATACTGTCGAGCCCCACGGCGGTAGGAAGCCCTCGAGACCTCACCTGCACCAGCTAATCGCTCAGACGCACAGTGGCAGCAATAAATTTCTCGCTCTTTTCTGCCGATATTATCTTGGGTCGAATCTGCGCTGCTTAATACCTCTGATAGATTTTCTTAATAGCTGCTTTGCCCTGATACCAACGGCGGGTTTAGTTTTCGCCAGCGGGACAAAGGGTACGTTTATAACCGCACGGTTGAATTTAGCGCCATAATAGAAATCCATGGCTGTAAACCGTTCCTGCAGTGTCTGTTGACTTCTTCGTCCACTGCTTCCTGTCCCTTCCTCGCCTTCGCCCTCGCCTTCACCCTCGTCCGGCAACAACTCGCCTGTCGTAAAATATCCACGGTGGTATTGAACGCCATTATAGAAATCTATGGCCGTTAACGGATCCCACAGTGCCTGTTGACCTCTTGCTGGGCTCATAATGATTACCTTTCTATTCTTGCTGACCTATTTGTACGAAACTCTGGTGCGTACACTGCGCACCTAAATCTGCTCTATTTTATACTGTGTTAATTTATTTGTCAAACTCTACAGCCGCAAAAATACGAATTTGATGATTTAGCATCGAATTTTTTCGTACCTCAACCATTGTTCTCCCTCTAAAGACCAAGTTTTTCAGCGATTCCTGGCATTATCCAGTATCTGGAGTTACTGTTGTATGTCCCAAGCGACTAATACGATCAAGAATTTCATGGAACAAACACCTTGGCACAGCTACTTCTGCCATCTGAAATATTACGTATCTCGCGTGCCTGACCACTTTTGCACAATTTATAATTTTCTCTCTGAGTGTTCTATTGGGCGTTTAAGCAGCCTTGGGGCAAATCTTTGTATCACATTCTTGGCAAAGCCGCTTGATATAGAACACCCGAACCTGCAGAGGGCGTTTGTTAATCCGGTGCCTCCAAAGCGTTAAAAGTCACCAAACTGATGGGGTGTGCCTGCCGTGCACAGTGTTTGTACAAAAATATAAGCAGGAACGTTTGCATTGTCCAGAAGAATCGGGTTTAATAGCTGGGCAGACTTTATGGGAAATCTACGATATAGCAGAGGCGGAAATCATTGTGACACAAACGGGCAAAGGAACAGCATTTGACCTGGACCGGGCTTTGGACGGCAAGACGTTCAAAAAGGTCGTGGCTGACGCCGGGTATTCGCAGACGGCACTGGCCGAGACACTGGGCATATCGTGTCCGCATGAACGGCAGGATGTAGAAATTGTCTATCGGCGTGTCAAGACGGACAGCCCGTATAATATTCTGGTCCGATTGTTCTGGCTCGGACGGGTGGTCTCCGAGTCCGCCATTCGCGAGGTGCTGCCGGGTCTTGACGTTGAGGAGCTGGCGGCGGTCGGCCTGCTGCACCGCCGGGACGGGACCGTCCAGTCTGCTGCTAAACTGACGCCCTATCACGACCTTTTATTAGCGAGCGATTTCGGGCCGGAAATTCACCGTGAGTTGCCGGCCGACCATGTCCTCGGCATAGGCGCAGCATCCTTGACTCTTGCCGGTTTGACGGTTCGCCGAAAGGTCAAAACGGCCCTTGATTTGGGGACCGGTGCGGGCATACAGGCCTTTCTGGCCGTTCGTCACGCTGAGCACGTCATCGGGACGGATACCAATCCGCGTGCGTTGAATTTTGCCAGGTTCAATGCCAAAGTCAACGAAATAGATGGTATCGAATGGTGTGAGGGAAGTCTCTATGAACCGGTTGCGGAACAGCAATTCGATTTGGTCGTGTCCAATCCTCCGTTCGTGATTTCCCCAGAGTCCCGGTTTATCTTTCGTGACACCAATCTGCCGGGCGACGCCGTGTCAGAACAGGTGGTGCGCGGGGCCGGGCAGAGGCTGAATGAAGGGGGCTTTGCCTGTATATTGTTCAACTGGCACCATAAAGATGAGGCGGATTGGGATTCTCGGCCGCGAAGCTGGGTGTCCAATAGCGGCTGTGACGCCTGGATGATATCTTTCAAGTCCGCAGACCCATTGGTCTATGCGGCGGACTGGCTGCGAACCAGTGTGGGGCAGAGTTCGCCGGACTATGGACGGTACCTGGATGAATGGATGGCGTATTACGAAAAGATGGGGATAGGGCGGATAAGTGCCGGCGTAATGATTATGCGCAGGCGAAGCCGGCAGACCAACTGGGTCCAAACGCACGTGCTCGATAAAGGTCGCTCTACCGGGTCTTCAGGGGACCAGATTGAGCGTATCTTTGCAGCGGAGGATCTGCTTGCGGCCCTCGACGACGACCGGCAGTTGTTGGAGTACCGGCTGCTCTTCGACAAGCACCACCGGCTGGAGCATGAGATGAGTCTTGAGGATGGGCGCTGGGTTGTCCGTGCCGAACACCTTTACGCCTCCGAGGGGGTTCCATTTGCCGGGAACGTGGATATGTATATTTCAAATTTGCTGGCTGGTTGTGAGGGCCGGCGAACCTTGCGTGAGCTTGTGGAGGAGGCAGCCGGTCGAGCCAAAACCGCTCCGGAAAAGATCATCCCTGGCTGTTTGGCCGTAGTTCAAAAGCTCATGCGGTCCGGATTCCTGAGTTCAGTCGGTGGCCCCCGT
>JAUVYQ010000406.1 GCA_030603035.1 Phycisphaerae bacterium
CTGCGTGGTAAGAATCCTCGTCACGTTTGATAGAGTCAAGAGCAAGCTGGCAAAACGAAACGCCGGCGATGTGGCACCTGAGTCCGTGAGGACCTTCTTTGTTAGTTCGACAGCCACGGTTCATCCAGTTCAACATGATTACTCCTTTCAAGAGAAGTCAAAATTTGAGCCACTGAAAAATCATATAGAATGACCAGGCCAAAACACACAAAAGTAAAACGATGCTGGCCTTAGTATACCAAACACGCCGGCGTGTGCGGTGGTTGAACTTAACGGCGCTGATAGCGATCTCTGTGAGGACCGCATTGTAAGCGTCCGAACCATATCCATCTTTCTCGCAGGCATTGGTTAGCTTGACGGTTAGATCGAGCATTTCTCTGAGATATTCTGTGTCGGTCATGTCACCTTCACCCCTGCAGAATGTAGCTTAAAATAATTGACGAATTGAAGATGGTCGATGTGCCGGCGGAGCATGCGGACCTTCTTTTCGATATCATCGAGGGCGCAGTGTGCATCACCATATTTTTTATTGTCGCAGAGGATCATAACAGCCCCGGCGAGTTCCTCGATGCGCCGTGTGTTGTTGGTCAATGTCACGATATAGCTCCTAAAAAAAAGGTATTAGGGAGAGGTGCTGCCGGTCTGGACCGCAGGATATTGTCTGGACGACATACCAGCGAACCGGCAGCACACTCTGAAAGCCATGGGATAGAAAAAATCGACGGGCTGCCAGAACAACACAGCCGCGAGACGAATGTTGAAATGATTGCAGCCCGCCAGGAATAAAGACAGCGATAGAGAAAAAATCGGCGGGCTGTATGAACAACTGAACTGAGAGAAGACAGTTGGAGTGATAGCAGCCCGCCTTTGTCAGTAGAAGACGTAGAAAAAAGGGCAGTGACCGACCGGAGACGAACAGAGGGGCGCGAGACCCTCGGCACAAGGACGATCACTGCCGACGAACAGAGTATTGCTACACGACCGGGCCTGGATGTCACCGGCTTGAGAAAACTTGATTTAACCCCTATGAACCCCACC
>JAUVYQ010000147.1 GCA_030603035.1 Phycisphaerae bacterium
TATAGTCTGGAAAATTAATCGTTTCGGGCGGTGTTTTTTTCGGTTTTGATGAAATGTTTCGTATGCTTTAAAATGAGCATTGAGAAGTATCGAACAATGTTTTTCCCGGTCGTAAATATTTGGAGGATCCCCAACAGACAAAGATTGCAGATGTGGTTAAGCAGTGTATCGATTGGGTCGATGCAATGATTGCGAGGAAATGTATCTTGATGAAAAGGAGCAAAAAATGAGGGCACAAAACGGTTTTACATTAGTAGAGATTCTGATTGTAGTTGTGATTCTTGGCATACTGGCAGCTATCGTAATTCCACAGTTTTCGGAAGCCAGCACTGAAGCCAAGCAGTCAAGTTTGATGTGTGATCTTCAAACGATGCGCTCGCAGATTGAGCTGTATAAGATTCAGCACAACGATATTCCACCAAGCCTCGCCAACTTTGTGGATCAGATGACAAAGCAGAGCGACATTGACGGTACAGTACCGCCTGCGGCCGGCTTGCCGGTGTATGGTCCATATATTCAGCAGATTCCGATCAATCAGTTCAACGATGACGATGCTGTGGTGACTGGCCCGCCGACTGGCACTGACCGCGGCGGCTGGGCATATGACGAAAACACCGGCGCAATCCATGCTGAAGATAGCTACGATGGGGATGGTGTTCCAGGCCCGGATCATATAGACCTCTGATACAGGCAATCAAATATCAGAGGAGCGCTTTTAGTTTTTGCCCGTGACATTGGGACTTCGAGTCTATAACGGGGGTTTTAATCTCCGGACGAGAAGTCCCAATTGTCCATCTGAAAGGGTAGTGACATGAAGAGAGTTAGGATGATGGTGATGTTTGGAGGTTTTACAATTGTAGAAATGCTTATTGCCCTGGCGATAACAAGTATGCTGATGGTCACCATGGGATTTGCCTTTAAAGCCGCCTCTATGAATTACAGGGTGAACGAAGATATATTCAAGGCTTACAACAGCGCACGGCAGGCCCTGATTCGAATAACAACACAGATTCGAACAGCAGAGGCGGCCGATCCAGAGTCACCGGACAACGAATGCTCTTTGATCACTGCTGAGCGAGAAGATATCACATATCGCTACGACAATTCAGACAAAAAACTCTATCTGATTACGAATGACGATCTGACCGATCCTGATTATGTGCTCTGCGATAATGTTTCTGCAATGACCTTCGAGAAGGTGACGTTTCTTGAAGATGCACAGGCAAAGGTCAGAAGCTTTAATGTCTCAATGACGGTAGAACGCGGTGGTGCAAAGCCAACTATTTCGGCAGCTGCGGTTATCAGAAGAAATTTGAGAAGGTAAAGTCACGGTGTGGCAGTGAGGGAACGCCACCTGGTGAAAAGAAATTGCCCTGGTAAAGTCGATTTACACCACGCCACACGTGGCGCTGGTCCTCGCTGAGCTCAAATGTCACTTCCTAGATTACGGCTCAATAATGCGGTTTTTCCGGCGATCCCTGGATGTCGATTTTTGTATTGATTTTTGGGTGGCGTTGTGGTATGTTGTTAGGGTAGTGTCGGTTCGTTCGAGCCGGTTAGATGATGAAAAGGGTCAACAGTTCAAATATGAGAGGAGGCGTGACATGAGAAGAAAGTCAATTCTTGTGATGGGGGTTGTGTTCGGTTCAGTGATATTCGGCGGTGCTCAGCCAAAGGCAGAAGCAACAATTACCTTTGACGATGGCGGAGTACATAACATCAACTACGAAATCAATGACTATGTGGTGGTGGATTACTATAGGCCGGGGATGAGGACCACAATCAACTGGCTCGATGGTGGGATTCTTCCCTATCCTAAACGTTTGGACGGGTTTGAAGACAGCGTAATAAATATGTCAGGCGGGTTGATAGGTGGAGTCTTGCGTGGGCATGGCAGAAGTGAGGTAAACGTTAGCGGCGGGTTCATAGGCGACTGTTTGAAGGGTTCGGATTGGAGCAAGGTAAATATGTCAGGCGGGACGATAGGAGAAGATTTGCGTGCCTACCGCGAAAGCCAGGTGAGCCTTTCTGGGGGGTGGGTAGGAGGATATTTGCGTGCAACAGGCATCAGCCAGGTAAAAATGTCTGGCGGGTCAATAGGACATAGTTTATCTACCAGGCAGAACAGCCAGGTGACACTGTCCGGTGGGTCGATAGGTTCTGGTTTGTTAATTTACGACGCCAGCATCATAACGATCATCGGTTCGGATTTTGCCGTTGATGGCGAGCCTTTTGGTTACGGCGAACTTACAAGCGTTGACTACGATTACCTTGGAGATCAAAAGCGCCTCACAGGTATATTGGCAAACGGAGATTTGCTTGAAATTAACTCTCTGATCCTCAGCGAAAGTGCAAAGATTGTGCTTGCACCAATACCCGCGCCCGGGGCCATGCTGCTCTGCGGTATCGGCGTTGGTTTTGTCGGTTGGCTGCGGAGAATGGATATCAGAAAACAGTCATGGTGAGGAATCGCCACTGGGTGAACAGCCAGAGGCTCACCATAAGCAGGGCAACGAAAAGGACAGTGAGGACAATGGCGTAGGTCTGCCAGATGGCCTTTGCTTTTGACCTGGCCTGGAGCATACCGAAACGGATCCAATCAGCTTGTGTAAAAGAGACAAGCTGAGTGTCAATGTTTGCCGAGACATGTCGCGTGTCCCGGGCAGATGGTTTGAGGGGCTTATCGATGATCATAGTACGGCCATGCTGCTTGGTCGCATCGAGACGGCCGCCTTTGACGTACCGATTGACAGTTCGGCGCGAGACGCTGTGACGCGCTGCGTATTCATCGATGGGCAGGAGGAGCTCAGGCTCGCCGGTTAGGACGGTATCGGATTCAATGGCCTGGCTGTCTGGTCTGTCAGGTTGTGTGGAGAGGTTCTGGATCATAGATCGGTTATCGGCTGATGGGGATGGATTTCTTGAATGTAGTTGACCTGAAAAGGTCCGTTTACATCGGCGTTGATATCAACGGATCGCTTTAAATCGAATAGGGTGACATTGCGACTATGAGTCTGGAACGCGGTTTTTAGTCTCCGGACGAATGGTCGCTTTTGTTTGGGGATTAATAAGTAAAGTACGGCCATCTATGTTTGTGATCTGACTTACTGAGAGAGAACACACCTTAATACAATCTGACCATTGAATAAGGAATGCATAGACGGCCGTGTGTGTATCATAGCAGAAACGGTGCGGTTTGTCAAGGGCGTGCTGCGGGTCCCGGGCCGGTCAAGAATAGACTTGACTCAAGCCGGCGGGGTTGTTATTCCGATAACATTGAGAAGGAAGTCGCTTGGCAGAAGGCCCCGGCAGTTAGATGCCGAGGCCCGATGATATGCGCTAAGCATTAATAATATCATCGGCAATTCGAGCGAATCTGTCAAGCCTTTTATGAAATATTTTTCATATATGAGGGTGCAAGGATGCACGGCTCAGCAAGGCAAAAGGCAGATATTGACAGCAAACCCGAAATAATCGGGGCCTTACCTGGTGCGGAGAGGGTCACAAGAAAATCTCCGGAGTCGCCACCATTTTGGAAGCTGCCCTGGTCGGTTGCTGCGATTTGTGATTTGAGCTCAGGGCCGAAGATACTGTTTGCAAAGATGTGGCACGATGCTTTCGATAGTACTTGTTGTTGGGTCGGAATACGTTTACACGCGGATAGCCTGGGAGTGGACAGGGGGACGATTCGCAGATGGGTGAGGGAACTGGAGCGCTGGGGTTTGATTTGGGTGGAGCGTGAGTGGGGGTGCTGCGCTTACCATCTGAATACGGATTTTATGGTCGGGAAAACCATACCTTTGCTTGTGGAGACAATGAAGCGCAGGGACATTGGATGGGGGTATAAGCTGCTGCTGTGCTGCCTGTCATACAGGCAGGGAGAGAACGATTTCTGCTGGCCAAAGCAGAAAGTTTTAGCTGAGGAGCTGGGTTTGTCGATGAGAACGATACAGAGGCTTTTGGCCGGCATCAAGGCTAAAGGTGAGGTGCAAATAAGGCCTCGAAGGTATAACCGCAGAGGCGGGAATAAGTACGCCCTGACGTGCGGAGCGGTGCTTGGAGGCAGGGTTTTTGGCAGAAATTCTCATACGACAAAATCACCCCCCTTATATAAAAAACGGATTGCTAAGAGTTATTTTAAAGCCCTTCGGGCAAAATTTCCCCCTGGGGATTTATCTGCAAGCAGTTCGAAGGATTGGTTCGGACCGGAGGCGGTGTATATCAGGCTGGTCAACATCGGAGTCCACGAAAAAGTAGCACGGCCATTGGCGTTTGACCAAAAACATCCGTTCGGGAGTGTTGTCCAGGCGATACACAATGCGCTGATACTGCGCGCTGTGGTTTGGAAGCGGTTTGAAGATGCGGGGCTGCCGCGGCCGAAGTTCAACGTGGCTGGATATGTTGTCAATGCACTGAACGGAGCACGCAGGGAGGGCAAGACTATCGGGACGACTAAGATATTCAGGCAGGCGGCCGCGATGTCACGGGTGATTAAGATGGCAAAGGCCAGGCGGAGGCGGGATGGGCCGCCGAGCAAAGCTGAGATTGCCGACAGGGTGCACAGACAAAAACGTGCGCTAGGGGTGACGGCGTGACGAAAAGAAAATATTATAAGAGGCTTACGAAGAAACAAGCATTGAGAAAGTTGCGCAGGAAGTCGAGGGGATATGAAATTGAGGATGGTGTTGTCTGGTTCTATGAAGATTACTGTGGAAATTTCAACATTGTGAGTTGTTGTCGGTGTCGGCAGAAATTTCCATACGACTACGATGTCATAGTAAGGCGTCGACCAGAGAGAGGTATGTATACTGTTCTTTGTCTGCCATGTGCGCGGATATTTGGTTGGGATTGAAGTTTGTGGAAAGAGGTGACATTAAAAAGCAGAGACGGTTTGAGTTTCGAGAGGCGCACTGTGAAAAAAAAGATGGGGTTTGTTAGGGTTGTTTAGAGGGGAGCGGCCTGGGCGTGTACGCGAATTGTTGGCGAAATTTGACGGCTTTGCTGTAGAATAGCAGTAATGAAGTCAAAGACTTTGACAATACGGCCGCGGATCAAGCCGATGGAGGCGATGCGTCTGGACCGGCTAGCCCCGGGCGCGCTGTGCGGGCTAAAGAAGCTGGGGTATGGCTGGCCGGTGCGCAAGGTCAGAGAGCGTACTCGAAAAAAAGTAGTGACGCTGCCGGCATATGTAGCCAGAGAGATCGGCGCTGTTGCCGGCAATTTTATCGTATGGTGCTGCACGAATGTGCCGGGCATGCTTACGATAGCAGAGGTAGCGGCCGTGTATGAGAGGGACATTGACGGCTCACCGATTCTTGGCAGGCAGGTTGCTTATAGTAAGGTGCGAAAAGAGTGTGGCTCGTATGAGATTTCAGTTCCGAAGGAAGTACAGGAAGAGCTCGGCGATATCATGGGTGAAAATATGAGGTTCGGTCTGACGAACTACCCTGGAATAGTAACGGTCGGCGTGCTAAGGAGCCCGGAGGATCACGCCGGCAGCCGGCAGGGCGGTTAGGTGAGTGACATAAGATGTTCCTTGCCCTGTGCTGCACGTTCTCGCATCGATGCTACCAATACAGTGCGTGGTCAAGTTTGACACGGCTAGTTTTAAAGCGCTATGGGGGTAGTGACATTGTTCACGGCCGCAAGCGGGGGCAAAAAGAACAAACAGGCTCGAGCCCTTGCGCTTAGCCGTGCGGGTACTGCATTTCTTTGAGCATGTCACGGAGCACGTTGATTCTATTGGTGTCCTGCTTTGTCTGGCAGGTTGGCAAATTATTGAACCAGGTGAGAACGGAAATGTAAGTGTTGATAACCTTTAAACTGGCTGAGCGATTACCGCAGATGATCTCATCGGCGGTGTTTCGGGCGTATGCCCTGATGATGAGGGGAACAGCGAAGCACCAGCACAGCGTAATGAGCAAAAGTAAAACGATTAAGGTTTTCATGGTCGATATCCTTACAAAGAAAATGTGAGTGTTACTAAGTAACATTTTCGAGCATCATGTCAATAGCGTTTTTTTTGTACTGATCATTCGGGTCGGTGTATATCTGGGTGCTGGCCAGGCCCTTGTGACCGAGAAGCTCCTGGGCGGTCCTCTTATCGGTTACCCGCATTAACCTGGTGCCGAAGGTATGACGGAGGACGTGGGGATTGATCGCACGGCCGAAGGCCTTAAAGCTGGCGGAGGTCAC
>JAUVYQ010000274.1 GCA_030603035.1 Phycisphaerae bacterium
CGACGATTTGCTCGAGCGCTAAAAAAGGGATGTCAGCTTGCAGACTGACATTATGAAATGCCGGCGACGATCCTTGATGCGTTGAGCTGTCGGCGACGGTCCTCGATGCGCTGAGCTGAGCGACGGTCCTCGATGCGTTGAGCTGTCGGCGATGGTCCTCGATGCGCTGCTGCCGGCAGGTGCAAATAAAAAAATGAGAAAATTCTTGCGTTTAGTTCCGGCCGGCCGATAATGGCAGCCGTTGTTTCGCCGATGTAAAAAAGGCCCAGGAAGGATCGACCAACCCAGGCCAGCGAAAACATACGCTGCATACCTTATCGATCCTTCCTGGCTGTTGTCAAGAGTTTTTTTTGAGAAATTTTGAAAATATTTATGATAGCCAGAAACGCAAATATCGCTGAGCAGGATAAGGCGCTGCCGAAGGGCAACCTGAGCGGCTCAGCGGGCAGAGGCAGAGCGGAGGGCGGGATACGAAATTACGCCACGTCCTCCGCCTCCTTTTCTTCTATTCGGACAAACCTTATCGAATCCAGCCTGGCTTTTCATGTTCGATCCTGCCTTTGCCGGAATGCGCTAAACTTCCCAGGGCAGAGCTTGTCTTTAGCTCTGCTCTTGTTAAGTGAGGGAAGATTTGTATTGTTGTTTGTAGTAAGTTGGGTAAGTGTTTAAGGGCTGTGTAGCATGGATGCTACCGTTATTGAAATGACCGATGGACCGGAATCGGCGGCTTTGCCTTCTTCAGTTCATACTTTAGAAACAAGTCGACATATCGTTGATGAATCCGAGCTGGATTTTGCTCCAGATGTGGAAGATGCTCGGACTGGATATTCTTGGGACTATGACTATCGGACTCGGCTTTTTGAGAAATTTCCTGATTTGGTCCCGATGGTGGATCAAGATTTTTCTGATCACGATGCCGAATATGGTACTCGTATGCTGGAGAAATTTAGGAGTTGTAGAACGATGGTTTGGTTGGCTGTGGAGCCGGTGACATATGAAATTTATCATCAATCTAACTCGTGTAGATTACGATGGTGTCCGGCGTGTGGCGATGCTCGTGTGAGTGTTGTCGCTCGTGGTTGTCGAGAAATTTTTGAAAGGCGAAAAGAGGTGCGCTTGCTGACTCTGACTCAAAAACATATTGAAGGATCATTGGAAGAACAAACTGAACGGATGAAAAAAAATATTGTTAGACTCCGTCGTTGTTCCGGCTGGCAAAAGTATGTTAAAGGCTCTATTGGTTTTTTGCATTTTAAGTGGAGTCGTAAAAGTCGGGGCTGGCACGTTCATCTTCATATGCTCTTGAATGGCTCGTACATACCGCAGGGCTGGCTTTCTAAGAAATGGCTTGCCGTTACCGGTGATAGTAGTGTCGTTCATATTTGTCGTGTTCGCAACCTTGATTCTGCAATAAATGATGTTGTGCGTTATGCCGGCCGTCCGGCAAATCTGTTGGAGATGCCTTCTGAACGCAGGCTTGAGATTGTCCATGCTCTCCAGGGGGTCCGTCTTTTTGCCAGGACCGGAAATTGTAGGGGGATACCGATAAATACTCCGAAGTTTAAGCAGGGTGATTCTTCTGATAGAAAGTTGGGCCGTCGCTCTACGATTCTGTGTTTTGCCAGGGCTGGCAATAAAGACGCTCGTAAAATTCTTGATGCTGCTGATAATCATGTGCCTCTTGAAAATGCTCGTTCGTTTATGGGTGAAGACAATTTTATCGACGATAAATTTCCTGGCTTGAGTCCGGTCGAGCCGATGGAACGTGGACGTGATCCGCCGGCTCGAAGTCTTTTCGATTATGAGGGTGATGCTTTTGCCGAAAATGCTCCCTGGTGACATTGCCCAGGGATGATCTTAACTGAAATCAAGTATGTTTTTTTTGAAGATGAGCGGTGGAGTAGATGAGTAAAAAACGTCGTTATAAAAATTCGGTATCATACGAAAATCTTTTGAAGCGGGCGGTGAATGGTTGTGTAGATGCGCAGGCTGTTGTTGATGCCGTGCGGGATGGTGTGCCTTTGGAAAAAGCTAAGTATCACAGATGGAGATTGGTCAAACGGAAAATTGTCCATTGAAGGGCAGAGGTTTTTTGCGGGTCGGGATCATGTCCTGGTTCGTTCTGATTTTTTCCTCTGCCTT
>JAUVYQ010000411.1 GCA_030603035.1 Phycisphaerae bacterium
CCTCTGAACCCCATCTAATTTTACTGATTCATGGTCCTTGAGTTTGGTGCGGGGTGATGGGTTCGAACCAACGACCTCTTGCTTGTAAGGCAAGCGCTCTTCCGCTGAGCTAACCCCGCGTGCCCCCAGGGGGAGTCGAACTCCCATCGCTGGGATGAAAACCCAGTGTCCTGTCCGTTAGACTATGGGGACCGAGTGAGCCGTGCAGGAGTCGAACCTGCGACCCTCGGCTTAAAAGGCCGATGCTCTACCAACTGAGCTAACGGCTCTCTTAACCGAAACTCCTTATCTATAAGAGCTTCAAAAGACAGCAATTTTGCGGTTTTCTCTTTTTCTCTGACTCTTGGTCTTTAGTATTGTAATGATTTTTCTCCTGAAGTCAACATCAGGTCACTTAATGTTGGTTAAAATGCAAAATTGCACTGTTTTTTGGGATTTGAAGTTTGAAATTTAGCTAACACCAAATTCCGAAGCCGTTGACACACCTGGAAAAATATCGTATCGTATTCTTGGTAGGATAATAATCACTCAATTCAGGAGAAAATCAAAAAAAGGAAGAAATGAAATGAGTCGTAAATGGAGTATCATTCTTCTGGTTGTTATCATTGTGGCCACAGCAGGGGTTTTGGTCTATCGCTTTCGCCTGCCTCTCTATGCTAAGTTCACTTCCCGCAAGCTTAATTCGAAGGGAGGAGACATCACCATCACCAACGCAAGAATCTGGACCGGTGATCCAGACGACCCCTGGAGGACTACAATGACCGCGCGCGGCGGTAAAATTATCGCTATGAAAGCCGACGAACCCGCGGGAAAGGTGATCGATGCCCAAGGTCGCCTCGTTGTCCCCGGATTTTGTGATGGACACTGTCATCCCCAAACGCCCTTTGTTCTCGCCAGTCCGGAAGCTCCGATGTTGTTTGGCGCCAAATCGGTTGACGATGTATTGAATACCCTTCGTGACTATATCAAAGCCCATCATGATGACAAATACCTCCGCCTGTTCGGCTGGATGGACAAAATT
>JAUVYQ010000220.1 GCA_030603035.1 Phycisphaerae bacterium
TGATCACTCTCCGAAAGGAAGTCGCTGACGCTACCGAAGCCAGGTTAATCTACGACCTGGTTAAACAACGCCTGGCCGATCGTCCAGATGTCGAAGTCAACGGCAACTGCTCGAACCACTTTGACCTCGATTCAGATTGACACCTGGGGGTCCACGATTCCTATGACCGCACGAACTCGACTCAACCTTTACATTTGCAAAGCCATTCCCGACAAAGTTTGTCTGTCGAACCGGTACTGCCTCCAGGGGACCCGTTTGTCATTTATCCTGCTCACTTCTGACACAATCTTGCTGCCAGCTTGACAGAACCGATATCCATGGTATATTTTGTTTGTTCTTGCTCTTTGAAATGCGTTCTCTCGTGCGATGTCATGTACTCAACCTAATTCGTCGGCAGGATAGGGCCCTGCAGGCGTGCAACCCGAGCGGCCGACGAGCCAGAGGCAGCCTGGTAAAAGGTTTCCTGAAAGGCGACAAGGTGAACATGACCACTTTGTCGCCCTTTTTTATCTTCTATTGGTCGGGTACCGGTGAGATGTTTCCAATGTCCGGTCCCTGAATCTGCCTATGGCATAATGCGTCAAACGCTTCCAGGAGGCCCCCGAGTGGAATCTGCTATCTGTTCAGTTCAGGCAGAAGAAACAACTGGCACGAACGTACCCACAGGCTCTTACAAGACGTTCTGTGAGGGCCGGGCTCCGATGGAGGTTGCCGCTTCTTCTGCTCTCTATGCGACGATTGATGAACTTGATAAAACAGACTTTTTAGGTCGCCTTCATGCCTGCAGAACTAAAGCCTGGTTCGTCCGGCATGAAGACACCGGCCAGGTACGAGTAGCTTCTAAGAAGTGCCATCTTCGATGGTGTTATCCGTGCTCTGAAGGTCGTCAGGTATTTATCACTGAGCAAGTTTTGCCCTGGTACAACTCTGCAGAGTTGCCAAAGCTACTCACCGTTACTTTACGGCACACAACTTCTTCCCTTACGAGCCAGATTTCGTTCCTGTATGATTGCTTTAGAAAACTCCGGAAACGTGCGTTTTTTAAAAAAGCTGTCCAGGGCGGGATCTGGTTTTTTCAAGTTACTCAGAATCCGAAGGATTTTACCTGGCACCCACACATACACGCTTTGATTGATTCCGACTACCTGGACCACCAGGAACTTAAAGACACCTGGGCCCAAATTACACACGGCAGTACAATCGTACATATCAAATCTGTATATGATCCGGAACGAACTTTGAAACATGCCGCCAGGTATGCAGCCCGTCCGAGCAGTTTGACTTCTTTGTCCCCACCACATCAGCTTGAACTTTTCTACACATTTCATAGTCGCAGGATTTGCGGTACCTGGGGAACTGCTCGCAGCGTTTCGCTTCGACCAAAAAAACCGGACGATGCCGATAAATGGAAAAGTGTCGGGTCCTGGACGACTATAATCGAACTGTTTGAAACTGATATGCGTGCTCACTGCATTATGAAATGCTGGTTGACAGATAAAGCATTGTCGGAAAACATTTCGATGGAAGAAGTCGAAGATGATATCGACGGCCATGGTGGACGTGGACCACCAGGCCTAAAATTCGAACAAAGTTATTTGGATTTTTACTAACATGTCTATTTTAATGCAGGTATGGCGAGATGGTAAACTTGTTGGACAGTGTGACGAAAAATGTTACGATTCAACAAAGTCCCGATGTGCATGCTGTTGTTACGGTGACCATCATCGTGTCGGTCGTAACAACGCCGTGCGAAAACTCCGAACAAAAAAGGCCGGATGGCTTGCCACTTACCCCGAAAATCTGGGGTACACAGTGAGGTTTTTTTGAATGGGACTTGACCCGGGAGATGATGTTTTTACGCCGGGGATTCAATGCCCCGCCTGCAAAGATGCAATCTTTGGCGGTGTAACTCCGAAATATGTCATGGCGACTTTTCATGATACTATTGCATGTCCGGTCTTTATGGGTCAGTCGATTGATGGCGCCTACCTCTTGACTCAACAGCCTCTTAGTCCCTGTTCCTGGTATGCTTTTATTGTTGGTCGGTTCCATATTACCTACACTGTAAGTCCGACAAGTGGTCTCGATGTCTCAATGCCTCTGATGTGGCAATCTTTTTTTACCGACTTGAACAATCCAATCTGTCAGGATACGTTTACTAATACTACTATCTGCGGACCGCCAGGTGTTAAGACTACCGGTGGAACTGCAATCATTACCTGGGGACCGGATATTGTGTTACCGTGTTGAGGTACCTTATGCCGTACATTCATCCGATGAAAATTTTGCTCGAAGATTACAATCTTTGGGATGTTCCCCGGACTTTCTATGAACATTGGGAATTTGACGACTACTATCGAGTCGTCATGTTCGCTTGTCACCAGCAACATACCAATATCAAAGTTAAGATTGACCTGCATGAATTTGTCGCCGCCAACACCTAAATTTCGCTGAAAACGTGGAAGCGAAAACCACAGGGAAAAGTACAATCCGTATTAAAAATATGCCCCATGCCATGGTCCACAAACAACCATCCCCACCATCATCCAGGTATGCGATCGCTATACCATCGCCATAACAAGAAGGCTCCGGCATGCCGTCGCCAAAAAGCTTCGGAAGAAGGCTCCGATATATCGTCGCCAAAGAAGAAGGCTCCGACAAGTCGTCGCCAGGGAAGGCTCCGGTAAACCGTCGCCAAAAAGCCTCGGGCGTACGCCAGGCATTTCTGAACCACATGTCAAACGTAGAAGCGCAAAAACAAAGACCACCCACTTATCGCAAGTTCTCTCGAATCCTACCCGGGGGGCCTGCCTCCCCCCGTCCCCCCCTGCTTCCGCCGGCGATTGTGAAAGCAAGTTCTCCCACCCAACAAGATAAGAAAAAAAGGAATCGCCGGCGGAAAAGAACGGAAAAGAACGGACCGGCTCAACTATCTTTAATGCCTGACTGCTGCCAAGCCTTCCACCCGGCCTTTTCGGGATTTACTGCGCTTAATGCGCGAAGCGCTTGTAAATCCCGAAAAGGTCGCCACTATTTTTTTTCATTTTGGATGGCGACCCGCAGACGGGCCTACCGGAAA
>JAUVYQ010000345.1 GCA_030603035.1 Phycisphaerae bacterium
TGCCACATACCCAGTGTACGAGGTGGCAATAGGTATACGCAAGAGGCCAGGAAAAAGTAGACCCGTCCTGACCTCTCCTGACCTGTTGCTAACTTGGCTTACGTGAAACTTGTGACGATAAGGTAGGAACCGCCCACGTAGTTAGGATAAAGTTCTCAACCGGTGCAAACCCAACCTTCCAACCCGACTTAACTTGGATTGGAACATATGTGCTGCCCGCGACAGACGCGACCGCGTTACCCAGTGCGGCTTGCAAGGCAATAACGGGTGCTAAAGCCAAAAAAGCCGGTGACATAGAGTTTGCGTTTATATCCGCTTCTTCGAGACCAGCAAAACGCTTGAAACTAGCGCGACTCCCTGCACCGAACCGATTACTCTTATAACTAAAAGCAATAAACGTCGGCAACCGGTCAAGGCTGATGTCGGGGCGAAGACCAACATTATTCGTCGGGACGCCGTCAATGAAGTCCGTAGGAACAAGTGGCTGGAATATCTCCAGATTGATAACAGATATAGACGCAATGACGCAACCCGCCCAATTCGCAAGTATGGCAGCGTCAAAACCCTCAAACAAACCGTTAGCATTTTCCGAAGCGATCTGCGTTAACTGTCTATAATAGAAGACGTTCAGAATCGATTCTAAAAACTGCTCTTGAAACATCTTTACCACATATATATCTCCGACCGCCATTGGTAAACCTCCAACTACTCTTTGACAGTTGGTCGAATAGTACCAAGTTCCTTAAACTATTGCCACCTAGGAAACAAGTAACTAGTACGCGCCCGCACGCGACCGCGCACGAACGAACAGTTCAAGAAGGGTTGGTAAAGAACTAACAACAAAACCCCCCCATATGCTGTGGCAAGAGTGGGGGGGTCGTCATGTACCATAAAGGTGCCCTTTGATGTTGTACTCCTCTAAACCAGTATAAACGCCTTAAACGGGATTTGCAACCAATTATCCCCATCGACCAACAGCAGAAGCTGAGTCAACGTCCCAAACCTGTTTGAACTTAACCATATGGAAATACGCCAAGGTGACAGCGGAATCAAAGGCGGTTGCACCTCGAACCGATAAAGCGTAACCAGTGTTTGGGTCATCAGCACCACCAGCAAACAACACCGCAAGCCACCTTCCCGAACCAGTGTCATACTTGAATGACAGGCGTTCGTCGTCTCTGATTTCATCCAATAGCGACAAAACCATTGCAACGAGTTTGTCACCTGCAGCCTCCAGGTATTCGAGGTCAGAATTGTTGAGCGTTGGGTTAAACCATTTGATATTGCTGTCAAAGCGATTCTTTGATCGTTTTGTCTTAGAGTCAACGTCTTCGAGCTTCTCGTTACCATTTGCACCTACCTTAGCCATACTCCTACCCTAACTACTAGAACCTAAAACACCCAAGCACCTTTA
>JAUVYQ010000256.1 GCA_030603035.1 Phycisphaerae bacterium
CCAGGCGTAAGAACATCGCCGCCTCAACAGGTGTCATCAGGTCAGGAAAGACCTCCGGCCTTTGAGGCCACTTATCCTTAGCTGATTTTGTTGTTTGATTTTCCATTTTTCTGAACTATTATTTGACAAGTTTTAAACATCTTTAAGACAACATTTTTACACAAATTAGACATCTCTTTTACACTCCATTTCGAAAGTATCTGAACACTTTAGCTATTACCTCGCCGTCGATATCAAGCTTCTTCCAGTCATTAGGCCCTTAGGGCCTAACATCGACCAATTAATTGTTTATATGCTTATGCCGCGATGCCGATGATTTTGAATATTTTTTGTAATTCAATCTGGATATTTTCGTAATGCGTGTCAATCGTACAACCTGTTTTGGGTTTACGTCCTCTTTTGCGTTGGCCGGTGTTTGCCAGCAAAGGCCTGAGAACTTTCTCACGCAAAATCAGACAACCCGTCATTGCCCGCAGGCCATCACCAGTTGCCTCATAGCGACGCGAATGAGCGATCAAACAAACCAGCCCTTTACCCCGCAATTTCTTCAAATCATAAGAAGCTTGTCGCAGGCTATAATTGGACTCCAACTCCGGCAGAATCTCTCTGACCTTTTCTGCAATATCCGATACAGTAAAACCTCCCGGCTTTGTAGAAACAGCGAGCACTGCTTCCATAACAGCACGCATACGTGGCCGGTTAATGTCAACACCTCCAACTTTAGCCAAACCTACCTTCGAGCCAAGCGGCCAACTCTCCAGCATACCAATGTCAATGAACGAAACATCCACGCTACACAGGACAGACAGGAATCGTTCGAGGATCGACTTGAGCGAATCAACAATCCGGCCAAACCGTTCGATGACTTTTCCACACCCAAGGGCCTTAGTGTTGTGGACAACTACCTCAATTCGCAGTACGTGTTCGCCTTTGCTATACATCCTGATGGTAATCTTGCCAAAATGCACCTTAAAAACCGTCAGGTTATAGACAGGTTTCTCGACCACGACCTCAAATCGAGGTGGTTTGCTCTTTCGACTACACTTAAAGCTCTTTCCCCTGCACTTAAAAGGGCGATGTTTGTGACCGAAGATAGTCTTGACAGTCTTTATGTCAAGCGGCCCGCGAGTCCGATCAATGACGCTGCCGAAAACCTGATCCATAATACGTCCACTTTTGAAGAGAAGGTTACGGCTGAATTCGACCTGATAGACCGAATAGTTGTAGTGAAATCCACTGGCTTCCTGCTCGACCATATCCAGTGCAAAGCACAAACACGCCGAGTAAATCCAATGCTCACAGACCTGAACCAGGCGCCCTTCAGAGCACTGGGCTCTCATGGTATCTGCGATTCCGGCCAGGCCTGCGGCATCGGATATATTAGTGAAGCAATTACCTTCTTTTGTAAACGAAACATTCTCTTTTCTTGCCTGAGCCGCTACATATTCATGACCATTGAGCATAATCTGAGCATTGAAGGGAGGATGTGGACACAGTTTGATAGTTATATGTCCCCAGTCATCATCGATAATGTGAAACGAATAATGATTGACGTATGGCTGAGGCTCTTTCTTGCGGATATTGATACCGCCGTTACCGTAATCTCTCACATCACGCACCACACCGGGAGCACGTCCGATCAGGATGCAGAAAAGACCTCGAAAAGCCGCATCTTTGGGAAGATGCTGTTGGGCAATTTCATGTTTACGCTCACCACGTTGGCAATGAATAAGTGGGATACCTTTCCTCTTGGCATAAGCACGAACCCGGCGGGCAAATCGTCCGGCAAAACGCATCAGATGCATATTGTCGAGATTGTCATCGCCACCGGCCAGTCTGCGCCACCAGGTGCGGAAACCACCATTGGATTGGGCCATGATAAAATAGGCATTGAGAACAATGCGATCAATACAATCATACGTGCCGTCCAGAAAATCCTCATAATACGTACTGAAATCGTCAAGAGCTTTCATATAACCCGTCCTTGGATTCAAAGTTATTATCTGTTTCAAATATGCTGTTGGCCCAAATGCGATAAATCTCCTTTTCTGGGGCACAGCCCCAGTTTCGCTCGTGTTTACCAGACTTTTCCGAATAAAAACAAGGACAGGATAACAGAATTTGTTTCTCGATACAACTGCCCCGCAGGGGCCACCTCTTCCGAGCGTACTCTCGGACGAGGCGTAGTCTCTTACAAATAAAATTGAGCGCAAAATGGTCCTAAAATATAAATCATCATGCAAGTACGCCTCTCAGCGATGGGATGATATACATCTCACGCAGTTTCAAAGCTGTGGCAGTAACTCTGCGTCCCAAAGCAGTCAGATAGTATTTGTATGTATTGCCGAT
>JAUVYQ010000295.1 GCA_030603035.1 Phycisphaerae bacterium
ACTCTTCGGGGTTGCCCCGAACAGCCCTTCGGGGTTCATATTAGAAAGAGTAGAGAGAGAACTAAGGAGATAGAATTGAGGCAGGCGAATTTGTCTTTGCCTGCCGATGGGCAGTCAAATCCGCCTGCAAAAGAGAAAGAGAACAAGGTGGTATGGGCTAAATTCTGGAAGTACTTGCCACCTGTGCTGCACGTGCAGCGGATACCAGAAGGGCCACGGGTTCGGGGACGCAGATTTTTGGCCCAATTTCGAGGATTCGTGTTAAAATATGCGCCGAAATGAAGAAAATTCTGCGTATAAAACCGAAGCTCAGGCCGTTGAATCCGGAGAGATTGGCAAGGATAACAGCGGGTGCGATAAAAAGTCTTTGCAAGAGGGGATTCGGTTTGCCTGTTCGGCCGGTGAGAGTACACAACAGAAAAACAGAGGTAACGCTGCCTTCGAATGTAGCAAGGGAGCTGCGTGTTGTTGCGGGTAGTGAAGCCGTGTTGTGTCGAACAGCGGCGCCCGGGATGTTTGATATGGCTGATGTTTCGGTACTTGATGAGAGGGACGTGGATGGGCTGCCGATACTACATGAGGTGGTAGGATGGATCAAAATAAGGTGGGACACGGACGGGTTTGTAATGACGATTAACAAAGGGGCAAAGGCCGTTATGGGTGAAGTAGTCGGGCGGTTTGTTGTGTACGGCTTGACGGAATATCCAGGGGTGGTGACGGAAAAGATAGTTGCGCGTTCGGAGGTTTTAGAAGCAATGGCAAAGACGTTGACGGAGGGATTGTGGGGTTGGCCGGCACTGATCGAGGATTGCACAGATGCCTGGCTGGTTGGGTTCGAACCGTTCGCAGACGCAATAGAAAATACGGTACTGCCAATCAGATATCCCTGCCGCGATCCCCGGAACATGGCAAGAGTTGAGGCTGTCAATGAGGTTATGATAGAGACGGCGGATTTTGAGGCTGAGTTAAGAAGGAGAGAAAAATGAAACACAAGCTATTATACCCGCAGCGATATCTACGCGGTGATCGACAAAACATCGAGAGGATAAGAGCAGCACATGCACGTGGACGGCAGAAGCAGCGAAGCGCCCGGGGGACCACGCCGGCTGCCTGCAGGGCGGTTAGGTAGTGACATTGGAGGGACGGATGCCCTGTGCTGCACGTTCTCGCATCGATGCTACCAATACGGTGCGTCAACCTGTTTGACACGGCTAGTTTTAAAGCGCCAGGGGGGTAGTGACATCAATTCCTGCAGGTGGCTGCGGAAAAAAGATCAAAGTCGGCTACAGTTTTTTACGTCGCGCTCGGGATCCGGGAGTTTTTGACTTGTGGGATTTTGCTGACTGCCATTGTTCAAAGGCTTTTTCGATTACTGCAACGCCCTCCTCGCCTGCGATGGCGACAACGATTGCGATAAAATCAGCGAATGCCCTGATTAGTAGTCCCTTGGTTTTGAGGTCCATAGATTTTACTTAAGTGTCACCTGTCCGATTGTTACGGCTGTTTGCCCTTTTGGTCTTTGCGATTCGGCGTATGTACCTTAAGCTTATACTCGCAAATTTGGCGCAGACGTTTATCCTGAGAATGCTTGTTGGCCTTCAAGGTATAGATGAGCATGGGTTTGGTCTGAGGTTTTTTCCTGACTATTTTATCGAGCGAATCAATAGCCCTCCAACGTAGCCATGAGTTAGAGTCAGTAGTTGCGGCATATACCAATAGCTCTACCGCAAAGTCCGTGACAGGGTCGCTTTTGTGGCTGAAACTTGCAAGCTCGGCGATAGCGCTGTTTCGGATAAAATATTTACTGTCACCGACCGCGGC
>JAUVYQ010000026.1 GCA_030603035.1 Phycisphaerae bacterium
GGACGCATAGCTGGATGAACCGCTTCCGCCGCATCCTGACGCGGTGGGAAAAGAAACCTGAGAATTATTTGAGCTTGCTTCATTTTGTCTGTGCTATAATTACGTTCCGTTGTTCAGGGTTATTCGGATAGGCTCTAAGACGTGCGGTTCTCCGCTATATATCTGCCATCTCTATGGCGGTTTGTATTATACCAAATTTCGAGCAAAAGTCAAGGGAATAATAGGGTTTAGGGAATAGGGGGTAGGGTTTAGGGGGGAAGGGCTTTTTCATTTTCAATTTACGATTGTCGATTTTCGATTGCTAACGACCAACGACTAAATTTGCCGCGGATTGTACGGATTGACACGGATTGTTGAGTCGATTATGGAAATGCCTGCTTGTTTACCGGCCGAAGGGGGATATAGTCGATGAAGGCTGTTTGAAATCGATGAACGAATTAGAATGGAGAAGAAAAATAGGTGACTGTCCATAGGAGCGTGTCCGAGTATTCGCTTTCAAAATGCGTAAGTCTTTACTATTAAAGAGTTTAGTGTTTTTAGGCCTAAAATGCTTAAGTCTTTTATTTACAAGTACTTATAAATTTCAAGGTCTATTACTCGGACAGACTTCTAGTTTTTTCTCCTAGTTTTTTCTAGTTTTTCCTAGTTTTTAGTTTTGCTACGCATTTCTCGCTTCGAACATCTTCGAGAAGATGCCGTAGCATCGTGCGTCATCCGGCTTGCCGACGGAGAGAATCGCATGGCAGCCCAGGTAGACCGAAGCGATATCATCCACGTTGAAGTCGACGAGGACACGTGTGGCGCATCCGCAGGTCGGCGGACAAGTCGGCGATTCGATGACCTTTCCGGTATAGTACTGAATCTCGTGTTCCGAATGCATCTTGGACAGAATGACAGGTGTGTTCGGTGTCCATTGCACGTCCACCGCGGCCGTTTTGGGCAGGTGATGGAAAAATGGACGCACCTTGTACTGTTGAGCCGGCGCTTGGGGACCGTTTAATTTAGTTGCACACGTACAGTGCGTGGCCAAATAGTGATTGCGAACGTGGTCGTACTCTGAGTTATGGTGGAAACCAGGGCGGCCAAAAAGGTAGCGGTTCAGCAACATGGTCATGGTTGAGGGCATGTCGTTTTCGCAACCGCAACTGGCCGTCAGGTTGCCGTTGTTGATCGAAAAACTCACGCACGGCTTGCGATGCTGAAGGAACAGGCAGTTAATCGCGATTCCGTCCGCATCATAACGATCCAGAAGCGTGCAAACGGCCTTGTGCGCGCGGAACGCCTCGACGAAGTAGTGGTCCGTGACGTTCATGACCTCGATCGCCGCCGCTTTGAACTGCATCGCGGCGGTTTTCATCGCGTCGTCCGGCTTGATCGAATCGAACAAGCTGTTGTATTCTTTGGCGGGGATAGAGACAACTTCCGTTCCCAAGCGCCGTACGTCTATTGCTCGATGGCAGAAAGGCCCAACACGCAGCACTCGACTCTGGGCGAGCATCTTCTTGGCATGGACGGCGCGGAGCGATCGGTCTATTTCTTCCCAATTCTCAATGGAGTGAATAAAGTGAAGCCCCTTTATGTTGGCCAATTTATGCTGTGGTTCATGGTGACTTGCGCCGGTCGGAAGATAGACAATCGCCGGAGCGTCGATTTCTTGAGCAATCGCGAGGGCTTTCTTCTCGGAAGCATCTGAAAGACAAAAAATCAGCGTTGCGTCGGGATCCGTCGGATTGGTTTCCGCAATATACCGGTCCACTTCGACGTCGGTCGTGAGTACCTTGGGAGCAAAATCTATCCGCATCCCGATCCGCTTGCCCATCTCACGGACTTTCTTGGTAAACTTCTTCTGCTGGTCCGCGTGACGGTACTGGTTGCCCGGGTAGGGATGCCAGTGATGTTGTTGCCAACTTGCTTCCGCTTTCCCTTGGTCACAATCTTCCGGCAATGGATACAGGAAAACCGCCTTCACCACGGCTGGCTTTTTGTGACGCTTGGCAGCGACTGTGCGTCCTGCTTCCGCAGCCTCGACCGCACGGGACAACGAAGTAGACAGGATGGCCGCTGTAAGAGAGCCGCCTACCATAAATCCACGACGAGTCAAACCTCGGGAACATGATTCACACATAAGAACACTCCTTTCTGCTATTCGCGTCATTGGTTTTCGGTAACTGTTCACGGGTTTAAACCAGCGTCTATAACTTAATGTAGCTGATTTTTGTCATTGTGCAAGGTGTTTTTAAGATTTATTTAAAGATTTACAAGATTTTTTGGCGAAATAGTTAATCCAATCGTCCATAACAGCTCAAAATCAGCATACTTACCCCGTGAACGGTTACCTATTTTTCAGGCGCAATAATTGTTGTAAGTAATACGTCGATTTATTGAATCACCTGATAATCTATCATCTTCACCCCATTTCAAAATGCTCAAAACGCACAATTAGTATAGTTCTGTATTTCTGCAAACATAGCGGAATCTTGCGCTATATTACCGATTTTACTTTCTATTCCGCCAGGTCGCAGGATCCCGATGAGCATGAAAAACAGCGACTACTCTGATACGGTCGGCCTCCTCGATAAAAAATATCCCGTATGGGAATCTGCGCACCAATGCCCGGCGAATATTTTTATGAACTTTCTGATGAATCTTAGGATTGCGAGCTATACTCCGGATACACGCATCAACGCACAGCAGAAATTCACTACCCAGGCCTTCGACTTGTTTCTCATACCACCGATACGCTTCGGTTAAATCAGCCTCCGCTTCAGGTGAGATGATAACTGGATTCATTTGGTTGAAGCCTTGATGCGTTTTTTCACAATATCCCAGGGATCGCCAGTTGTAGGGTCAGAATGATAAACCTCCAACCTGCGGTCTAACTCCTCCCGTTGTGAATCAGAAACCAAAACTGCTTCAGGAACGTTGGCAATGCTATCCCAGATGTCCTCAACAAGGAGTATCCGCTCTGGAATGCCATATTGCAATACTTCAGCTATAATTGATTTTTTCATAATATTATATTCTAATTTGTTTCCCCGGATATTGCAATACAAAATTTTCAGACAACCAGTGTTAATACCCTTCTGTATATTTCTGTCTTTGCCCTTTCAGCAATAGGAATTACGAGATACGAATCACGAGCCACGATTCACGAATCAGGAGCAGCCCATTGAATTTCCGCAGTTGTAGCATTTGTAGCAGGTGCCGTTGCGGACGGTAATCGAGCCGCAAATATCACAGGCGGGGGCATCATCCCCGAAATGCGCAAATTGGGCGTTAAATTGTTCCAAAATCTTCGTTTCAGACTGCAATGCCCCAGGTATGTCAGCAATGGCTAAACCCGCCGGGGTCCCGATTTGAGCCGCAGCGTCAGTAAATCTGTTTGTCGGAGACGGCAGCTTAGTTACCTGCTTCAGGGTTGAAAAATCCTGTTTTTCCTCAACAACGGTTTTTGCTTCGATTTTTGCCCCGGCCTTTGCTTCAGCAATTTTTTGTGCCAGGTTTTTAGTCTTCTCAACTAACTGCCTGGCGGTTGTGATGTTTTTACTTTCTGCTGCGCCGGACGCTGCTGCTCGATTAGGGATGTTTATCTCGGCATAGCCGGGTATAAACTGGCAGCCCAGCCAGCAGAAAATATAATCAATCAGACTCTTTGCAAACGGTATATCCCTGTTCGATGTCATCCCTGACGGCTCAAACCGGGCGTGACGGAACTTGTCCACCAGGGTGATTAGCGGCACGCCGTACTGCAGTGCCATTGAAGTACACGTGCCTATAATGTCCATAAGGCCACCGACGGTGCTGCCCTCCTTGGCCATAGTGATAAACAGCTCACCAGGCTGACCGTCCTCATATAGCCCCACCGTCAGGTAGCCTTCGTGTCCTGCGACAGAAAATTTATGCGTTATGCTTTGTCTGGTATCCGGCAGCCGACGTCTAAACGGCCGCGCCGGGGGTAGCGCTTCGGCGCCGGCCTTGGCCTTGGCTTCCCCATGCTTTTTGGTACAAACGGGCTGGAGTTTCTTGGAGCCGTCACGATAGATTGCCACCGCCTTTAACCCGAGCTTCCAGCCCTCCATATGAGCTGCGGCAATTTCTTCAGTTGTGCTTTCCTTTGCCATATTGATGGTTTTGCTTATGGCGCCGGATATAAACGGCTGGACTGCGGCCATCATTTTTAGATGTGCCGTATAATGAATATGCCTCTTGCCGGTACGCGGCTTAAAAGCGCAGTCAAAAATTGGCAGATAGTCCGCGTTGAGCTTTTCCACTCCTTCGATAGTTTCATTTTCATCTATGTAGTCACAGATTGATTTGATGTCGTCGGCACTGTAGCCAAGTCGGTCAAGAGCCATTGGCACGGTCTTGTTAACAAGTTTGAGCATTCCGCCGCCGGCCAATAATTTATATTTGACCAGTGCTATGTCCGGCTCGATGCCTGTGGTATCACAATCCATCATAAAGCCGATAGTTCCCGTCGGCGCAAGGACAGTTGCCTGAGCGTTACGGAAGCCGACTCTGGAGCCGGCGTCAAAGGCCTCGTCCCAGGTATCCTTGGCGGCGTTACGCAGATAGTCCGGACAATGAGATTCCGGAATATCACAAGCGTGCTGCCGGTGCATATTTATAATCTTCAGCATTGCATCGGCATTTTTGCTAAATTCCTCGAAAGGCCCCTTCATCGAGGCAATCTCGGCACTTGCCGCATAAGCGGCTCCTGTCATTATAGCGGTAACTGCGGCGGCCAGCGCCCTTGCCTGGTCGGAATCATAAGGAAGGGCCAAACTCATAATAACAGAACCAAGATTGGCGTAACCGAGGCCAAGCGGACGGAACAAATGGCTGTTTACGGCAATCGATTTGTCCGGATAGCTTCCATTATCAACCAGAATTTCCTGAGCAATGATGAAAAGCCGAACTGCCTTCTTGAAACCGTCAACGTCAAAAGAGCCGTCTTCCTTGCGAAACTTCATAAGATTCAGTGAAGCCAGATTGCAGGCCGAATCATCGATGAACATATATTCGCTGCAGGGGTTTGAAGCGTTAATCGGCCCGGAGTTTGGGCAAGTGTGCCAGCGGTTGATTGTACTGTGATACTGCAAGCCCGGGTCGCCGCAAATCCTTGTACCCTCGGCAATTAGCTCCATTAGCTCTCGTGCTGAATGCTCCTGCATTTTTTCACGTGTTGTTACAGAATAGGTGGCCCAGGTGGCGTCTTTCTCCACCGCCTGCATAAACTCATCGGTTACCCGCACGGAAAGATTGGAATTCTGAAACATCACGCTGTTATACGCTTCGTTGTTGTAATCACCGCTGTAGCCGGCCTCAATAAGTGCCCAGGCCTTTTTCTCCTCCTCAGTCTTGCAGGTAATGAATTCCTTAATATCAGGATGGTTGACCTTTAGCGATTGCATTTTTGCCGCCCGGCGGGTTTTTCCGCCCGATTTAATTACCGCTGCTATCTGGTCATAGACCCTCATAAAACTCAAAGGCCCGGACGGTTTGCCTCCGCCGGAGAGCTTCTCTTTACTGCTTCGCAGTGTTGAAAGGTCGGTTCCGGTTCCTGAGCCGTGCTTGAACAACATTGCTTCGCTTGTTGCCAGCCGCATTATATCTTCCATCGAGTCCTTGACCGATTGGATAAAACAGGCTGATGCCTGCGGATATTCGTAGCTGTTTTCACAGGCAACCGCTTCTTTGCGCTGCAAGTCCCAATGGAAATTGTGCTTGCTGCCGGCAATACCATAGACATCGAAGAGGCCCACATTGAACCACACAGGCGAATTAAATGCCCCGTATTGATTCACGCACAGCCAGGTCAACTCGTTGTAGAAAACCTCGGCATCTTCATCAGTGGCAAAGTAACCATCCTTTTTGCCACGGTCAGCGATTGTCCTGCAGACGCGGTGGACGAGCTGCTTTAGTGAATGTTCTCGCTGGCCGCTCTCAATATCACCATAAAAGTATTTGCTCGCCACAACCTTTATTGCCAACTGGCTCCAGGACGCCGGGACTTCGATATTGTCTTGCTTAAAGATTGTCTGCCCGCTGTCGCTGGTAATCCTGGCCGAACGCACTTCCCATTCGAGCTGTTCAAAGGGATGCACGCCCGGGGTTGAAAAGAAATGCTCAATCCTCAAACCCCTTGACTCGGGGGCCTCTACAGCGGTTTTGGGTTGGGATTGCTTAACTCTAAAAGGGTTTTCAGGGTTGAACTTATAAGACATTTACGCGCCTCCGTACGAAAAAACGAAACCACAAAATATAGTAAAATAAACGGGAATTAAGCCGGATATAGTGGTAAAACCCGTAAAATCTGTATCGGCACATTAATGGCAATTTGATAAGGTGTAAAGACCAAATTCAAAAATTTTTGGTTAAATTTATCGGCTCTGTCGTTAATCCTTATAGCAATTGAACCTACGACAAAAAAAAAATTTATAGGAGGGCAATGTATTTTAGATAATCTCACAATGATGTTAAGATAAGGATATGTCGGCTAAAAAAAGCGACAAATCTGGAGTGATTCGTGAAAAGATAAAGACTTTCCCGACCGGGCCGGGCCTTTATTTTATGAAAGGTTCGGCGGACAAAGTCCTTTACATCGGCAAAGCCAAAAATCTGCGCTCCCGGGTCAGCAGCTATTTTCAGCAAGCCGGCGACCTGGCCGTCTCACGCGGCCCGAAAATCACAGAAATGCTCAGCAAAGTCAAAACTGTCGACTTTTTGGAAACCGAAACGGAAGTTGACGCAATGCTGCAGGAAGCCCGCCTGATAAAAGATATTCGCCCGCCTTACAATACAGACCTTGTCGATGACAAAACATTTCCGTATCTGGAAATTAGCACAGGCGAAGATTTTCCTGGCGTCTATATCACCCGAAAACCCCGGCCAGCCGGCAGCAGATTGTTCGGGCCCTTTGCCGGCGCAAAGGACCTGCGGGGCGTTTTGGTAGTCCTGCAAAAAATATTCAAGTTTCGAACCTGCAAGCTGAGCATTAGCAAACACGACCCAAAGCGCAGATTCTTCCGCCCCTGTCTTTTGTACAGCATAAAGCAGTGCACAGCTCCCTGCGCAGCCAGAATTGACGAGCGCGAATACAAAAAAATCATCACAGACCTCATAAAATTTTTGCGGTCGAAGCGTTCGACGATCCTGCGGCAGTTAAGAAAGCAAATGGCCGAGGCGGCTGAAGCGTTTGCGTACGAAAAAGCTGCGATGTGCCGCGACCGTATCCGACTGATTGAACGGCTCGACCGGCGGGGCACGCCCGACGAAAACGTTCAGCCGGAAGTCTTCGCCGCTGACCCGACGCAAGCCCTGGAACAGCTCCAGAATCTGCTGCAAACACCGGAGCCGGTCAGGATTATTGAGGGCATCGATGTCGCCAATATTGCCGGTGCCGAGGCAGTCGGGTCATTGGTTAAATTCATTGACGGAAAGCCGTTTAAGAGCGGCTATCGGCGATTCAAAATAAAAACCGTTAAAGGCATTGACGACTATGCAATGATTGCCGAAGTGGTCAAACGCAGGTATAAATACGCCCTGCGGGGTGAAGAGCTGTGGCCGGACCTTGTTCTAATCGACGGCGGCCTGGGGCATTTGAGGGCCGCTGAAGCTGCATTTAAAGATATGATAGCAATGAACTTACAGAAAAAGATTAACCGCAGAGACCACGGAGAACGCAGAGAAAGAGTTAAAAATAAACTCGGCGAGTTCTGCGAACTCGGCGATGAGACTAAACGCGATACGCAATACGCAATACGAGAATCGCTGCGATTGCCAAGCGAGAAGAAGAGATTTACCTGCAAGGCAGCAGCAAGCCGGTGCGGCTGGCTCGTAACTGCCCTGCCCGTAAGCTCTTACAATACGTTAGAGACGAAGCACACCGGTTCGCCCAGCACTACCATCATATCCTGCGAAGTAAAAAAATTCTGAACAAAAAAAAATAGCCACAGATTTACAAAAATGGACACTCTTAGGCAGAAATGCGCGCGTATCTCGTATTTTGTATGTCGTATGTCGGTAAAGCGAAAAGCTAAAAGTGAAAAGTGCAAAACCACAGTGTAAAGTTTAAAAGTTGAGATTGCCGCGGGACGGTTGAGTTAAGCACCCGGTTGATTAGTTGATTGGTTAATTGGTTGATTGGTTGATTGGTCGATTGGTCGATTAGATTTTTGTCCGCTCCCTTACGGTCGCGGCTCATTTGGTGCGGGGCAAGCTTTTCAATTGATTATTTATAATGTTGTAGGTTGCGAGGAGAAAGGGCGGAGGACGGACGACGGAGGGCAGAGGACGGACGACAGAGGACAGACGACAGAGGACGGACGACAGAGGACGGACGACAGAGGACAGATGAGTGGTGGAATCACCCCCAAACAAGTTTGAGGGTGCCACCCAAGTTTCATTAGTAATTCAGTAACCGTTCACGGGGTAAGTATGCTGATTTTGAGCTGTTATGGACGATTGGATTAACTATTTCGCCAAAAAATCTTATAAATCTTAAAATAAATCTTAAAAACACCTTGCACAATAACAAAAATCAGCTATGTTGAGCTATAGACGCTGGTTTAAACCCGCGAACGGTTACGTAATTCAAAGGTCAATAAAATAAAACGAGATAAGCCGAGAATTGTAGTAGTTGGCAGCTCCAATATGGATTTGGTAGTAAAATCGACAAGGATACCTGCGATAGGCGAGACTATCCTCGGCGGAGATTTCATAATGGCCCCCGGCGGCAAAGGCGCGAACCAGGCGGTGGCCGCCGCAAAATTAGGCACTGAGGTGTTCTTTATAGCCAAATTAGGTGAAGATATATTCGGCTCCCAATCACTTAATAATTTCAAGAAAGAAGGCGTAAACACAAAGTATGTCATTCAAACCGAAGAGGCCCCCTCCGGCGTGGCTTTAATAATGGTTGACGATGACGGCAACAATCTAATCGTTGTCGCTGGCGGAGCCAACCATAAGTTGTCCCCCGAAGATGTCAAAGAGGCTGAATCGGACATCGCCTCATCCGGTGCACTGGTTGCACAACTGGAGGTGCCGATAGAAACAATTGAATTTGCTGCCGGATTAGCAAACAGGTCCAACGTGCCCTTTATTTTAGACCCGGCCCCGGCCCAAAAGCTTAGTCCACAGCTTCTTAAAATGGTGGACGTGCTGACTCCAAACGAAACGGAAGCTCAGATCCTTACCGGCGTAGAAGTAAAAGACCAGGAGAGCGCCGGCGCCGCAGCTCGGAAACTACTCGAATGTGGAGTCAAAAACGTCATATTGACTATGGGGGCAAATGGGTATCTTACGGTGAGCAACGAAGGAACAGAATTTGTCCCTGCTAAAAAAGTGAAGGCCGCCGACAGCACAGCAGCAGGGGACGCCTTCACCGGAAGCCTCGCTGTTGGCCTGGCCCAAGGCCGGACACTTTCCGATGCCGCTTTGTTCGCAAATAATGTGGCTGCTCTCTCTGTTACTAAAATGGGCGCACAACCTTCGATGCCGACACTTCAGGAAGTTGAAAGTTTTATAAGCAAGACGGAGCAATAAAAAATTGACATAATCTTGGCGCTTTTGAAAAAAGGAGGTTTCTAAAATGGTCATAATTCAATCTTACTCCGTGGCCGTGCTAATGTGCTTTGTTACCATGCTTTGCTGGGGCTCCTGGGCCAATACGCAGAAATTAGCTACCAGGGAATGGAAGTTCCAACTCTTTTATTGGGACTATTCTATCGGCGTGCTTCTGCTCTCGTTGATTATGGCCTTTACGATGGGAAGCTGCGGCAGTTTCGGACGCGGCTTTATCGCTGATATCACTCAGGTTACCGCTGCGGCCTTTTTGTTTGCTTTTTTAGGCGGCGTCGTGTTCAACCTTGCAAACATCCTCCTCGTTGCAGCCATTGATATTGCAGGCCTGGCGGTAGCTTTTCCCATCGGAATCGGCATCGCACTCGTCGAAGGCGTCATCATAAACTACGTCCTCAAACCAAAAGGCAATCCCGTTCTGCTCTTCGCAGGTGTCCTGGCAATTATGGTTGCCGTCGTTATTGATGCCTTAGCTTACAAGAAACTGCCTGCCAAAGGCCAGAAAACAACAGGAAAAGGAATAGTCATCTCTATTGTCGCGGGCGTCTTGATGGGTCTCTTCTATTATCTGGTTCAAAAAGGAATAGTCGCTGATTTCGTAAATCCCGAGGAAGGCAAATTGGGCCCTTATGCTGCCGTGGTAGTCTTTTCTGTAGGCCTGTTCGTCTCCAGCTTTCTTTGGAACAGTATCGTGATGGCCAAACCTTTTGTTGGTGAACCGGTCGCCTTTGGCGACTATTTCAAAAAGGGCAATCCAAGATTGCACTTGATCGGCATCCTCGGCGGAATCATCTGGAGTATTGGAATGTCGTTTAACATCGTTGCTTCGGGCACCGCGGGCCCTGCAATCTCTTACGGCCTTGGACAGGGCGCAACCATGATAGCCGTCTTCTGGGGCGTATTTATATGGAAGGAGTTCAAATCGGCACCGGCCGGAACAAATAAACAGCTCGCTCTGATGTTCGCATTTTACATAGTCGGCCTGGCCCTGTTAATCATAGCAAAACTTGTATAACAAAAAGCTCTACTGGTAATTGGGTATTGGTGATTCGAATATGCCATTTACCAGTTACCATTTACCAGTTACCATTTACCGCTCGGCCTGCTGCACCTTGACGTCGAGGTATTTAACACCCCATTGTAAGGCCGCTTCGTGAGTGTGGAAGAACAAGTCCAGCCGGTCTCCACGGATAGCGCCGCCCCTGTCGAGCACCTTTATCGGCTCTCCATTGTTGTAGCCGGTCACGACCATTTCAGTACCGAAGGAGTATCTTCTGTCAGCGGCCGCGAAGGCGTCACCGGGGCCTATTTTGTGGCCGCAGGCTGTTATCTTGGACCAGTACCGTCACCAGATTCGCAAAAGCGGGGGGATGGGAAAAAATTAACCGCCGAGAACGCAAAGAGCGCAGAGGTGACAGATGACGGACGACAGAAGACAGATGACAGAGGACAGAAGACAGACGACAGACGACAGAGGACAGACGACAGAGGACGGACGACAGAGGACAAATGAGTGGTGGAATCACCCCCAAACAAGTTTGAGGGTGCCACCCAAGTTTCATTAGTAATTCAAAGGTCAATAAATCAGCGACTGCGGTCAGAAAATGGTGTCCCGATTCTATATAGCAGGGGTTGGGGCATCAAAAAATAGAAAATTCAAGGAAAAAATGTGGATTCTTTCCGACAGCCTTGTATAATGGCTGAAAATCAGCTCAAAAAACAGAATCTATTCAATGAATAACGTTCGAGCATAGCTCGACAGCCGCTACGAGGTTGAAGCGAAGGTCCGATGTGTGGGAACGAGCGGGTTCGCAGGCCTTTTGCGGCTGTAAATGAAGGAGGTGACTTATGAATCTTCAAATGAAACGTCGTACGTTCCTAAAGCGAAGCGCCGTGGCCGGCGCAGGCCTGGTGGTCCTTCGGTCCGGGATTCTCAAGGCCGGCCAGTCGCCGAACGAAAAGCTCAATATCGCCATTATCGGCGTGGGTGGGCGTGGTTCGGGGAATATGAACAGTGTCAAGAGCGAGAACATCGTCGCCTTGTGTGACGTGAACGAGAAGAACCTCGCGGGCGCAGCCAAGCGTTTCCCCCGGGCCAGAACGTATAGGGACTGGCGGAAGTGCCTCGACCAGAAGGACATTGATGCGGTGGTCTGCTCGACGACCGACCACACGCATGCCTTCATCAACGTCTGGGCGATGAACCGGGGGATGCACGTGTACTGCGAGAAGCCGTTGGCCAACTCGGTGCACGAGGCGAGGGTGGTCCGCGAGACGTACCTCAAGAACAAACATAAGCTGGCGACGCAGATGGGCACGCAGATACACGCCTGCGACAATTACCGGCGGATGGTCGAATTAGTGCGGCACGGCGCAATCGGTACCGTTAAAGAAGCTCGCGTCTGGTGCAGCCGAACGCCGGCCAGTGGTAACTATCTTCCGGAGGTCAAGCCGGTGCCGAAGCACCTTGACTGGGACCTGTGGATTGGCCCATCGCCGTTTCATCCGTACAATCCGGGATACTTCCCTGGAGGGTGCCTGGGTTGGAACCGCTTCTGGGATTTCGGCAGCGGACAGATTGGAGATATGGGCAGCCATATGATGGATATGGCGTATTGGGCGCTTGACCTGCGATTTCCCACAAGCTGCAAGGCGGAAGGAACCCCGGCCAACAGCGACACCTGTCCACAGTGGCTGATGGCCGAATGGGACCACCCAGCCAACGACTGGCGGCCGGCTGTCAAAGTGTACTGGTACGACGGCGAGAAGAAGCCCGGTATGCCGACCCCTGTATTCAACAGGGACAAGCTCTTCAAGGGCGTCCTGTTCAAGGGTGACAAAGGCTCGTTGCTGGCCGACTATGACTACCGGATTTTGATGCTGAAAGGGGATATGACGCACTATAAGTCGCCCAATCCTAAGGAATTGATTCCCAGTTCGCCCGGCCACCACAAGGAGTGGCTCATCGGCTGCAAGACGGGCAAGCCGACACTCTGCAACTTCGATTACTCCGGAGCACTGATAGAACACAATATGCTGGCGCTGGCCGCCTACCGCGTGGGCAAAAAACTCGAATGGGACGCCAAGAACCTCAAGGCCACCAACTGCCCCGAGGTCGACCGGTACATCCGGAAAACATACCGGAAGGGGTGGGTGCTGAACGGATAGGGTGTGGGTTCTTGCAAAACCATAAAGTAAACGGAAAGTTCGGCATCAAAGTAAGATAAGCTTCGAACGCGGAAATACGACTATGGCTGCTTGTAGCCGGTCTGGGCGTGGAGGACATTTATAAAAGCGAGGATATTTTCGAGTGGTACATCACCCTCGACGGCGTGGGCCGGCGCGAAAATATATCCGCCATCCCTGCCGGCTTGCAATAGTCCGGCTGTTTCGTTCTTAACATCCTCAACCAAGCCATACGGCAAGGTCCGCTGTGTGGACAACCCGCCGTGAAAGGCAAGCCGACCTTTGTACGTGGTCATAAGGTCAAAGACGTCCATAACTTCCGGCTGAAACGGATTAAAGCAGTTAAGGCCTGTCTCAATCAAATCATCGAAAAGCTCATCCACCTTGCCGCACGAATGAATCATAACGTATTTGCCCGCCCCTCGAACCACCGCGTACATCCGTTTCAACTCCGGCAAGATGAACCGGCACCATATACGCGGCCCCATCTGCAAACCTGTCTGCTGGCCCCAGTCATCGCCGAAATAGACGGCGTCTATATCGTATTTGAGGGCTTCGGTAACCTGGGCGATATTATAGTCGGCTATCGAACGCAGAAGCCGGCGCGCAAAGTCCGGATGGTCCAAAAAATCCATCATCAGGTTTTCCATCCCGCGAAGTGTCCAGGCCCGCTCATAAAGAGAAAAGCCAATCTTAAAGACCCGGAAACAATTTCCATATCTGGATATTCTCTCAGGAATATCCTCAAAAAAACGTTGATTCAAGGGGTCAGGAAACTCATATCGTTGGAGTGTTGGCTCCGGTAAAACACATCCCTCGACAATACCTATGTCCTTGTCCACACTGCGGTCCCATACGACGCCGAAGACGTCCCGGAAGCGGTCATTGCCAAGAGCGGTGAAAAAACCTATGTCACTGCCGAGCTTGACAAAATGGTTATCTAAAACCCGGTCTAAATCGTCCCGGCCAAAATGCTTTCGCAATTTGTCAGCAGCTTCGAGAGTAAAACCACAGTGCCACGGTACGTATGGGACGCTGCGAGACTCAATCGCCAGCTTAACGACGCCTCTTTTTTCCATTGGCGGGGTCCCCAAATTAAATAAAGCAGGAGGGTATTTTTCAGGAGCAGATTAAAATTTCTGCAAGAGCTTTTTTGGATATGCCGGTCAGGCGAACATCGTCACCGAAACGTTTCGTATCAACGTAATGCAAGCCGACAGCTTCGGCCAATTCAGCCATTGGTTTGGCTATATCGACGCTTCCCTGCGGCCCGAGGATTTTCGGCGCGATATAAACGCAGATTTCGTCGGCAAGCTGCTCCTTCAAGAATGAAGCTATTACCGTTGGCCCGCCTTCGACAAGCAATTGAGCGATGCCGCGTTTACTCAATTCACAAGTGAGAAAATGCAGATTACATCGGCCTTGTGTATCCGGGCAGGCAAGCAGCTCGGCTCCCTTCTGGGTAATCTTCTCTGCAATTTTGGGATTTGCCCGGACTGTTTGGCGGGTCGTTACCACCAGCACGGGTGCTTTTTTTGCAGTGCGCAATAGTTTGCAACTCAGAGGGATCCTTAGATGGCTGTCCAATACGATTCTTGTGGCTTGTTCTACTTTGCTCGGTCGGGCCGTCAACAGCGGGTCATCGGCGAGGACCGTATTGATACCCACCAATATTCCTGAAGCCCGCCGGCGCAGCTTGTGGACATCTTTTCTGCTTAGCTCATTCGAAACCCACTGGGAGCGGGGACCCGTCCCAGCCCAGGCGAGTTTGCCGTCAATGCTTTGTGCCCATTTCAAAACAGTCCAGCATTTTCCGGTGGCGGCAAATTTGATAAAAGGTGCATTGAGCAGGCGCGCCTGCATTTCACAGACGCCGGTCTGCACCTGGATTCCTGCCTTGCGCAGTTGCTCGACGCCTTTGCCATTGGCGTGCTCCGAGGGGTCAATCGCTGCGACGACAACCTTCGCCAATTTGGCAGCGATAATTGCATCCGTGCAGGGTGGAGTCTTTGCGTGATGAGAGCACGGCTCAAACGTAACATACATCGCAGCTCGCCGCGGATTAACGCCGAGCGTTTTGCAATCCCGGATTGCATTAACTTCTGCGTGGGGCCCGCCGAATTCCTCGTGCCAGCCCCTGCCGATAATTTGATTAGCTTTTACGATAATGGCGCCGACTGCAGGGTTCGGCTCAACCGAGCCAATGCCTCGCCGTGCCAGCTTCAACGCCACCCGCATATATTTCTTGTCCTGGTCAGCCATTTATTACACACTAATTATCACTGACTTTAACACTGACTGTCACTAACGGGCAGCCCGTGTTCCGGTTTGCGGCCGGACGTGTTTCTTTCTATCGTTTGTATAAATAACTCGCTTTATATCAACATATAGCAAATTCACGCGCTTCTTAATCATATCATTGTCCGTGTTAGTCAGCGTTTTCGTCAGTGCCTGTCTGTGTTACTTTTTTCCAAGCATCTCTAAAAACTGTTTTTCGTTTATGACTTTAACTCCGAGTTTCTTTGCTTTGTCCAGTTTACTCCCCGGTTCTTTTCCGGCCAATAGAAAATCGGTCTTCTTACTTACGCTGCTCGATGGCCTTCCGCCGCTTTGTCTGATAGTATATTCGGCCTGCTGGCGTGTGAAGTTTTCCAAGGTGCCGGTAACAACAATTGTTTTGCCCGCCAGTTTATCGGTAGGCCTGGTGACAGCCTTTGGCCGCTCTGGCTTTACGCCGGCGGCAAACAGCTCTTTGATAACCGCACGGTTTTGGGGGGCGCGAAAATATTCATAGACACTTTCTGCCATTTTCGGCCCAATCTGGTCTATGCTTTCGAGTGTCTCCTGGTCTGATTTCATAAGTGCCTCAAGAGAACCAAAGTGTTCAGCGAGAATTTGTGCTGATTGCCCGCCAATGTGGCGAATACCCAAAGCCGTAACGAGCCGCCATAACGGTCGGGTCTTGCTCTTTTCGATTGCTGCTATGACATTGTCGGCACTTTTCTCGGCCATTCGCTCCAATTCTATCAAATCCGGCTTTTGCAATTTGTAAAGGTCTGCGAAATTCTTTACCAAGCCGGTGTCAACTAATTGTTCGATTAGGGCTTCTCCAAGATTTTCGATGTCCATCTGACCGCGGCCGGCAAAGTATTTCAAACGCTCTTCGAGCTGTGCCCTGCACCCTGGATTAACGCACCTGATATAAACCCCATCTTCATCCTTCTTAACTTTCCCGCCGCAGTTAGGACATCGTTTAGGTGCTTTGAAGTGAACTGCGCCGGCAGGCCTTGCATGTTTTTGCACCTCGACCACCTGCGGTATTATCTCGCCGGCCTTTTCAATTACCACCGTATCGCCGCAGCGGACATCGAGCCGACTCAATTCGTCGAAGTTGTGCAAGCTTGCCCTCTTAACTGTTGTGCCTGAGAGTTGAACGGGTGTGAGATTCGCCACGGGCGTTAAAATCCCGCTCTTGCCGACCTGGACATCGATTGATTCGACGGTTGTTTCTACCTGCTCGGCGGGGAATTTGTAGGAAATGCACCATCGATGGGCCCTGCCGGTGGCGCCGAGGATGTCCCGCTGGTCAAAGCGGTTGACCTTTATTACCATTCCATCAATCTGGTAGCCCAAATCCAGGCGTTTTTCACTCCAGCTAAGACAGATACTTATTACCTCATCTATGTCTCCGGCTTTTTTGATATTGGGATTAACGGGCAATCCAAGTTTTTTAAATCCCTGGAGGGTTTGATAATGATTTTCAGCTAAGGGCCCGGAAAGCTCACCTATTGAATAGGCGAAGAAGGCCAGGTTACGCTCGGCGGTAATTCTTGCATCAAGCAGCTTCAAAGAGCCGGCGGCAGCGTTTCGTGGATTTGCAAAGGCCGGCTCACCGGCCTCGGCGCGAAGTCTGTTTAGTTCAACAAATGCGCTGGTGGGCATATAGACTTCGCCGCGTACTTCAAGGACGGCGGGAATTTTCCGGCCGGCTAACAACACAAGCGGGACGGCTTTTACCGTGCGGACATTGGCGGTAACGTCATCGCCCACTTCGCCATCACCACGGGTCGCAGCGGTTACGAGAGTGCCGTCTTCATACCGCAGACTTATCGCAACGCCGTCAATTTTCAATTCGACTACATAATCGTAATCTCTGCCGCCCAGGCCCTTTGCCACCCTTTCGTCAAAGGCCCGCAATTCGTCTGCGTTGTAGGTGTTGTCCATATTGAGCATAGGGACGGCGTGCCTGACGGTCTGGAAACCTTCGAGCGGCCGGCCGGAAACACGCTGAGTAGGAGAATCGGGCGTTATAAGCTGCGGATTTGCCTGCTCCAACGCCTGCAACTCGGCAAAGAGTTTATCATACTGACGGTCGCTGATTTCGGGCTGATTGAGGACGTAATAAAGGTAATCGTGCCTTCGAATCTCTTTACGAAGCTGCTTAATTCGCCTTTTTGCATCTTTGGCCATAACAGCTAATTTATACGCTGTTTCGGCACATTTTGCAAGCCCCCAATTTCCCGACGGGTGATGGGGAAAAAATTTCACAAAAAGGGTTGGACTGAAGTGGACAAGTAGCGTACTATAAGCAGGGTTTTCGATATGTCGAGTTTTGCATAACCGTACAGAGCTTTGTAGGGAAGTACAGATGAGTAAAGAGGAAGAATTGATTAACGCTGTTCTCGAATCCGCCAGCGGCGGACAAGAGATAGACGGCAGAAAAAAATTGGCGTGTGCCGAGGCGTTTGAACTGGCGCAAAAATTCGAGGTGAAAGTTATTGAGATTGGGCGCATCTGCAATCGGCACAACATAAGAATCTGCAAATGTCAGCTTGGCTGTTTTGCGTGACACAATGAACAGGATGGGAATATGAAGAAGTTGACCCCGTTAGAAGTAAGTCGCCAGCCCCGTAAGACCCGCCAACAGCGGGAACTTCTAACGGGGTTGAGGGCAAGGTTTAAACTGTGGCTGAGTACCAAAGACGTTGAAGGAGTCTTCGGCGACGGTAAATGGCGGCTGCTTAAAGCAATTGATACCGAAGGGTCGTTGAAGGCAGCCAGTGAGTCGCTGCGGATAAGCTATCGAAAGGCGTGGGGCGACTTGAAGAAGGCGCAGGATGCTTTAAGTATCGCCCTGGTGGAGAAACAGCGAGGCGGTAGTATGGGCGGGCGAACCACTGTAACCAGCCAGGGTAAAAAATGGGTCAAAGCTTACACGAGATTTCGCGGTGATATCGAAAAGGCGGTGGGAAAAGCGTATGAAAGACATATCAAGAAACTTGTAAAATGAATAAACCGGCCAACTATATATGTACATGGGTGTTTCGCTCATCGAGACGGTTTGGTTTCACATTGGTTGAAGTGCTGGTAACCATAGCAACTATTGGATTGCTGCTGTCGATATTGGTTCCCGCTTTGGGTCGGACCCGGAATCAGGCCAAGCTTATCATATGCAAAGCACATCTTCGCAACGTATGCATCAGCGTGCTACTATACGCTAATGACAACGACTCCGCTCTGCCGGTTGATACAATGGTCGGACCTGACTACGAAGATGTTAATAATCCGCATACTGTTTTGTTCGCGGCTCTGGATGGTTACCTCGGAAGCGGCGAAAACTACTATTGTCCCAGTGAAACCGACCCTGAATTGAAGTACTCG
Source organism: Phycisphaerae bacterium (assembly GCA_030603035.1). Next base: position 18,430 of record JAUVYQ010000026.1, read on the forward strand.
CAGGAAAATTTTGGTGCGGGTGTGATGGGCTATTTTTATTACTCGTGCGAGCGGGCCACCGGCAACCGTGATATCAGCAGGTTTTTGCGACGAGATGTGAAGTGGCCCCGCCGCCTGCGGGATACCATGCATCCGGAAACCTGGGTCATCTCCGATAGCTGGTTTCGGGGCCGACCAACCCCACACCACTGGTTTCATAAAGGCGTCAACTATGCCACTATTGATAGCTCGATACAGATGTTATATACCAGCCCCAGGCAAAAATTCAGGTGATTATTTACTATGGCGTTAATATTGATTGGAATTGATGATACCGATAACGAAACAAGCCCGGGTACCGGCCGGTTAGCCCGGCGGCTATCTGCTGAATGTGAAAAACGGGGTATGGAGCAACTGGGCGTAACGAGGCATCAGTTCTTGCTTGACCCGGCCATTCCTTACACTTCACACAACAGCGGTGCGTGTATCGCCGTTGCGGGCGATGATGGTATCGAAGCCGCGACTTTTGCATTCGATTTCGTGTCCCAACGTGCGTCGGAGGGCTCCGACCCGGGCGTCTGCATCGCGCGGGCTGATGCTGTCCAGCGTCCAATTATAGAATTTGCAGACGCCGCTGCCAACAAGGTTCTGAAAACTGAAGACGCCTTCAGTCTGGCCAGGGCTGCGTCGATTCCATTACGCGGTCTTGGTGGTTCCTGCCAGGGCGTTATAGGCGCGCTTGCCTCCGTTGGCCTGCGTGCCCAGGGTGATGCGGGCCGATTTATTGATTTACCCGGGCTTCGTGAACTGCCCCGCTGCGTCGATGCCAAAAGCTATAACAAATCAGGCATCACGATAGAGTATAAAATTACTGTCCGTCAGCCGACGCCCGACGATATATACGATACTCTTGGCTGGGTACGGCCCCGGCTCATTAGTGGCAAAGCTGTTCTGATAGTGGAATGGAGTGAACAAAGGAATGCGTGGATCCCTGTTGACAGAAAGAAAAGGCGACCGTTGGAATAGCATCTTGAAGAGTCATCAGCTAAGGATGTTAGCTGTATCAGTAGCTGTTGGCGTTATTGCAGGACTGTTCATAGGCACTGTCCGGCTGGGTCTGGGACTGCCCGGACACAAGTCTCTTTTCTGGATGACGCCGGTCATCATGGCCCGTCTGCTTGGGCGCTGCAAAGCAGGTACTACAACTGGTGCGCTCTCGGCAGCTTTCACCACACTTGCCGTTGGTGGCCGTCTCGCCGGCGGTGTTCTGGGTCTGGGTCTGATTGGGTTTGCAGGCATTGTTTTAGACGTGGTTATAAACTTTCTGGAAAAAAGGGAAATGCCCGCCTTATTGGTAATTCCAATCATAGGTATTACCGCTATGCTTGCTAATCTGCTTTGCCTGGTCAAGAGGTTACTCGTACCTTTGGGGCCTGGTTCCCACTTTGTGTTTGGTGTGTCCGGCTTCTGGTTCAAACTGATTTGCTATGCATTCTTCGGTCTGACTGCCGGCCTAATCGCCGCGACACTCGCCTGTCTCATCAGCCACCGCCGCCAAATACGTTGAGGAATAAAATGCTCAAGCTCGACGGAATGTTGATGATTGGTTCTGCCGGCAGAAAAACGGGAAAGACCGAGCTGGCCTGTGCGCTCATCAGGAAATTTAGCAAAGACAGGGACATCGCAGGAATAAAGGTAACTACGATAGCGGAGCGAGACGGGCAATGTCCTCGCGGCGGTCAAGGTTGCGGAGTCTGCTCGTCGCTCGATGGAGATTTTTGTATTACAGAAGAAACGGACAGCAATTCGGAAAAAGACACGGCGAGATTGCTTGCCGCCGGGGCAAAGCGAGTTTTCTGGCTGCGTGTTATGAAAACGCACCTTGAAGAAGGATTAGCTGCTCTGCCCGATATAATCGGGGCTGATGCGGTTTCAATTTGCGAATCAAACTCGCTGCGTCTGGTGGTCGAGCCGGGACTGTTTCTTATAGTCAAGGGCCAAGAACAAGAAGTGTGGAAGAGCTCGGCTCGCCAGACAAGAAAATATGCAGACAGAATTGTGCTTTCCGACGGCAGCGGCTTCGATTTTGATATCGACCGGATAAAGCTTGTCAATGGGAAATGGGTGATACAGGAGAAAGCAACTGCGATAATTTTAGCGGGAGGCGGCAGCGGCCGAATGGATGCCGACAAGAGTATGCTGCCGATTAAGGGTAAACCAATGGTAGAACATATATGCGAGCAGCTTTGCGGCACATTCGGCCAGATACTTGTAAGCACAAACGAAGCAGAAAAGTTAGCATTTCTTGGCTTCGAGGTTATCCCGGACAAAATACCGGGGCAGGGTCCCTTGATGGGTATAGCCTCGGCTCTGGAGGCCTCGGCCAACGAACTTAATTTTGTGACAGCGTGCGACATTCCGCATATAGATTTGACCTATGTTAGAAGGATGCTTGCGGAAGCCGAGGAGGCAGACATAGTTATTCCAACTACCGGTGATAAAAGATACGAGCCGCTCTTTGCGGTGTACCGCAAAAGTGCGCTCAAAGCTATAAACGAGGTACTGTCATCGGGAGGACGTAAAATAAGTGATGTGTTCGCCCAGTGCAGAGTCAAGTACATTGAGATGCAAGCGAGAGGGTTTACAAACCTGAATACAATAAAGGAATATGAAGAATTTCAGAAAAAGTACGATGATTGCGTTCGATGATGCGTTTGAAATTATGATGGGCTCGGCTCGTCGGCTCGGCACGGAGCGTGTCGGCATTGACCGTGCTTTGAACCGGGTACTGGCCCAGACGATAGTCTCTGATATTGATATACCGCCTTTTAACAAATCGGCTATGGACGGGTTCGCGTGTCGCCGAGCCAACCTTGCAAATGAGCTTACAATAATTGAGACGATTCCTGCGGGATTGGTGCCGAAAAAGGTGATTGGGCAGAACCAATGTGCCAAGATTATGACCGGTGCGGTTGTCCCTGAAGGGGCTGATTGCGTGATTATGGTGGAATACACCGAAAGCACGGGAGATAATAAAATTCGGTTTACCCCGTTAGAGATTCCAGAGTCAGAGAGAGAACAAAAAGCGAAGAACTCTCTAACAGGGTTTACCAGTAAGGACACGGAGGACAACATCTGTCTAAAGGGTGAAGACCTCAAAAAAGGAGATGTAGTCCTTCGAGCAGGCTGCAAAATCGCCGCTCAACATATCGCAGTGCTGGCAAACTGCGGCTGCGTGGAACCGTTGGTGTCATTGCAGCCGAAGGTCGGCATTATAGCGACAGGGGACGAATTAGTCGCGCCTGGCCAGAAACCGACGGCCTGTCAAATCAGAAACAGTAACGGATTCCAGTTGGCCGCCCAGGTAGCAAGCGCTGCTGCGATAGCCACAAACTATGGCATTGCCGTCGATACAGAAGAAGCCATAGAGGCAAAACTCAAAAAGGCGATAGCGGAAAATGATGTTGTGATTTTGTCCGGCGGTGTATCGGTAGGTGATTACGACCTCGTTCGTGAGATTCTGGAGAAAAATAAAATCAGGCTGCTGTTTGAGAAGGTTGCGGTAAAGCCGGGCCGGCCTATGGTCTTCGGCGTGAAAAGATTAACCGCAGAGAACGCGGAGAACGCAGAGAAAAGATTTAAGTTAAAAAGCTCGGCGAGCCCTGCGGTGAAGGAAAATCAGCATAATACGAAGTTTGTGTTTGGCCTGCCCGGCAATCCAGTATCAACCTTTGTTATGTTCGAATTGTTAGTGAAACCTTTTCTTTTCAAGATGATGGGACACAATTTCAAGGCCGTTGTTGCTTACAGGCGATTGGAAAAGACAATCACAAGGAAAAAAACAGAAAGGGATTCGTGGCTGCCGGTCGTATTTACAAACGATAATAAGGTTGCAAAGATTGAGTATCATGGCTCTGCGCATATTAACGCGTTGTGCGAAGCTGACGGCTTGCTTTGCATACCCGCAGGCGCAGCAGAAGTCAGGGAGGGGACTA
>JAUVYQ010000393.1 GCA_030603035.1 Phycisphaerae bacterium
ACGTGATCGAGAAGTTGCGGGAGGTTTTGGAATGATAAACCTCAAATTAAAATGTATTCGGTGCGGTAAACAAGTAGAATATTGGACATACTTTGGTAAAGATGGCCCTTATTGTAAATCCTGTTCTAAGAAAAGAGAACAAGAAATTTTTATCGTGGGAAAGGGGAAAGGTGTAATCATAGGGAAAAATGTCAAGTTCGGTAAGGATGTGCTAATCTGGAATTGGGTCGTAATTCAGGATGGATGCGAAATAGGAGGCAACGTTCAAATCAGCTCATTCGTGGACATAGGAAAAGATGTAAAAATTGGCGATGGGTGTTTGATCCAGGCTGGCGTCACGATCCCCAACCGATGCACGATAGGAAAAAACGTGTTCATAGGACCTCAGACCTTCATCGGCAACGGCAGATTCCCACCAGCGGGTGACTTCAATCCAGTCATAGAGGATAATGTTGTTATAGGGGGGAACTGCTCGATTATCACAAAGCGCATAGGCCACGGAGCTGTCATCGGTGCTGGCTCGATCGTAACTAAGGATGTGGAACCTGATACTGTAGTGGCTGGGAACCCCGCATGGTTTTTATATACTAGAGCTGAATACGAGAGGAGAAAGAAGGCGTTCGTTTGAAGATTCTGGTGACAGGCGGTTCAGGGTTCATAGGGTCGCATCTCTGCAACTACTTGACCAGGCACGGCCGCACGGTCATAGGTTATGATTTGAAGGAAGGCAGCGACATAACCGACTTCGACCGCCTCAAATCCTATTTCGATGATTTCAACCCCAAGCGAGTGTACCACCTCGCGGCCCAATCTTTTATGAGAACAGGAGAAAAAAACCCAGAGCTTGACGTCAAGGTGAATTACCTGGGAACCCTTAACGTTTTGAAGCTATTAAAAAATAGGAGGATGGTGTACACGAGTTCCGGTGCTGTCTTGGGGGCTTGCCCGGATGTCCCGAGCCGCGAGGACAGCTTGTGTGTCCCGCTGTCGAATTACGGTATCACCAAACTGGCCGCCGAGAACCTGTGCAGGAAGTACGCTTTAGCGAGAGGGGCGAATGTGAGTGTCACCCGGTTTTCCTCGGTGTACGG
>JAUVYQ010000381.1 GCA_030603035.1 Phycisphaerae bacterium
CACGTCTACCGCGGCAACCGCGAAACCGAATGAGAATTCCCGGCCGCCTTGACTTTTCCGTTGAATCTGCTATAATTGCTGTTGTCTTAACTCTTCTCCAGGCGGCCGGTTCACTTCATCCTGCCAGGTGCTAAGGTTCCGGCCGCCTTGACTTTTCTGATGAATATGTTATAATTGCCGGTAATAATACTCCTATTCCGGCGGCCGGTGGTGAGCTTTCCTGCACTGTGGCCTACGCCGGCCGCCACTTTTCTTTCGATGTCCCCACCCTCTTCGAAGTCCCGAAAAAATCCAGGGGAAAAAGCCGATAAAATACAACGCAAAAACAACGTGGGAAAAACGTGAATCAAATCGTAAAAGAAAATGACCAGGATAAGGGTAAAGTGAGGGTAAGGGACATCCCGATTGAGTATGAAGTAAAATCCGTTTGAGTATGAAGGGGAATCCGTTTGAGGGTGAAAGAAAATCCGTTTTATTATATATATGGTGACATCATCGACAACCGATAACGGTACTACGTACCGTTATCGGTGTAACTTATAGACGAGGGGCTTTCTGGCCGTGGGTGTGGACACAGCTGCGAGTGGGCGATGTTCCCACGGCCAGAAAGCCCCTCGTCCTCTAACCGCCTCCGCGACTGTACCCGGGTCTTGCTGCGTAACGTTTCAAGCGGTCTTGCGTAAAGACAACGCCAGCCCGCAACGTGATCGAATACGAGCGTAAATCCTCCATCGCCCTTATAATGCGGCGTACAATGTCCCGTGCATTTTCGTACCACTCACCCACAGGCCTTGTAGTTCCCTCGTTCATCGTTGAGAGAGATTGATGTCAGCAGCGCAAGCAAACACGTGCCAGGTTTCCTTTTTTCAAACGACAGAAAAAAGATGTCCCTGGCACTTTGTTTGCGATGTTGAGCTGCTGACCCTCGGCGAGACGACCGCCGAGGATGTTTCTCAAAGACATTGCAACCCCAGCCTCTTACGAGGGTTGCAATGTTTTTAGGAGGTATTAACGATGGATGAATTATTTGAGAAATTCGAACGTGGTGAGGTCCCGAATGTGATTGAGCTGATGATGGCGATATCGGAATTGAGCGAGCTCTACCCAGAATCTGGCTGTCTCGACTGCAGCTGCTGCCCTGATAGCGATTCCACGCAGG
>JAUVYQ010000185.1 GCA_030603035.1 Phycisphaerae bacterium
ATCGGAGTTCAATATCCCCCTGGTGATGACTGTAACAAATGTTGGGGACTTGGTAAAACTTTTGGTGACAACACAACGCCTTATAGCGTTTATATTTCATGGGAAGGTTTAGTTGGCGGTTTAGCCGGCGGAAATAAAACATTCATCGGAATACAGGATCCGATAATCCCATGCCGGTGGCTTATTGATGATGGTGTATATGTCGGCCACTGGACTTTTTCCGCTGCGATCACAACATCGTATATCGAACTGAAGACAGGACCTCCGCCATTTCTTGGAATTTCCGGCTTGTTATGCGATACTACACTATTCGGAGCGGGAGCAACTAGTACTATCAGATAAAGGATATAAAATGGCTGGACCAATCGGTGTACCAAACCCACGATACCAACTTCTCTTTACAATGGGACTTTGTCCCCTTGAAGAAATGCGATGCGAAACATGGGATCTCGATAGCGAAGTAACTGTTGAACTTTTCGCAAGTTTTGAAATCCCTACAAATATCCTCGTTAAATTCGATAAGATACCTGATTAATGCTTGTAAAAATCAACACAGAATCCGAACAGCTTTTTGACTGCACACTCATTGCGTGCGGATCTCGACACGTGATTATTGATGATGAAGATGCCGACCGAATTGTCGGTTACGTTTGGTTTGTCCGGCGGACTCGTTACAACTGCTATGCCTATCGAACAAAAAAACCTCACGACAAAGTTTTTATGGTTTGGATGCACCGACAGATCACTCACTGCCCAAACGATATGGTTGTTCATCATGTAAATCGAAATGGCTTGGATAACCGCAAAGAAAATCTTGAACTCATGACCGAAAAACAACATCATCAATTCCATAGATTCCGCTGAAAACGAGAGGAACTACACAAAAGGGTATATTTTACCTCTTAAAATGATCCTGAAAATGTCTATTTCCCGATGAAGTGCGGTTTATGCGATGAATGTACGATGAATATGTTATGATAAATTAATCATGGCAATGGTAGTAAGATCAGCTAAATATCCGGAAATGGAAGGCAAAATGGGAGGGAATGTGTATCGTATGGATCAATGTCGACAACATATCCAGGCATATCCGAGATTGATAAAAAGAGAACCATCCCCAGGTCAAGCGAAAGTTCGACATGCTTTTTCATATTTGATATATCGATATGTAAATATATTAACGGATAATCAACATGCCACTTGGGTTAATTACGCATTTACTCATCGAAAGAAATCTAGAAAAGGTCATTTTTATTTTATCACAGGTTCTCAATGGTATTTACATTTCAATATCACAAAATATATTAATGAACTACCGTACATCGATGAAGCCCCCGTCTAAGTTTTTACATATGTTTCAACATCAAAACCCCATGCTCCCCTGTAGTACGAAAACGAGGGTTGATATGGAACATCCTGTAAAAATAACCTCCTCAATTCTTACGAAGGAGCTTATTTTGACAAAAATAATTCTGGGGGTTTTGCTTGTTTCTTTTTCGGGGGAAAAAAAGGGGGGCGGTGCCCCCCCTTCGCTCTCGCAGATCGCGGCCTTCGGTTTTTAAGAAGACCGGTAAAAACCGAAGCCGGTCCCCCCTGAGGGGGGACGTTGAGCGTAGTGCCTAATTTTATGTGGGGGGAGAACCCCCCACTAGCCCCCCCGAGGCCGCCCGCTATGCTGCGGACGGCATCGACCGAAGCGGTCGAATTGGGGGGGGGATGACCCCCCCACTGGCCCCCCCACTAAAGCCCGTTGAAGTCGGAAGCCTTCATTGTATTACACCCACCCACCCCGCTTCGCTCCCCAAAAAAGCGTGCCGAACCACAAATTTGGGCAGGGTCCCAATTTCCCTACCAAAATTTGTTTCGGATATCCGCAGGCTCGAGCAATGACGGATTGAAGCAATCCACTATTTAAATTGGGCGGAATCCGATTCGGCACTTTGTCGCCTCCGGCGACATTAGGGAAGCGGCCTAACCGGCCGCCTGCGGGCTTGTGGCTATTGCCCGCCCGCAGATACTCAGGGCGTAACGATCACGCCCTGAGCATTTACCGAAGCCCCACGGTTTTGACCGTGTAGCTTCGGTGAACCCCTCTTAAATAGTTGAGAGAACTCTTGACAAAGCGCGCCCAGGTGTGTAAAGTGCGTTTATGAATAAAAAACGAATATTTTTACTGTTTTTTGTCCTGACCTTTTTCTCAGGCTGTACAGTTCACTTCAAAGGTGAAAATCTGGAGTTCGACTCGAAACCTATAAATCCAAAACTGGAGATATCAAACTCCAGTTATAAACTCGAATCCGTTAATTTTTCAACCCGAAAGGAAATATTATGGCACTTGTCAGATATGGCGGCGGAATTGTCCAGATGTCTGGATCAATCGCTGGCGACACTTTCGCCCGAAATCGATACGGCAACTATGTCCGTGCACGTACCAAACCTGTAAACCCAAACACAGCGTTACAACAACAAGTCAAAGGTGCCCTTGCTTATATAACAACGATGTGGTCACAAACTCTTACCGCAAATCAGCGAGCGGCGTGGAATCTTTACGCTGCTAATGTTGCAATGAAGAATCGTCTTGGTGAAGTGATCAATCTAACCGGATTCAATCACTTCATCCGCTCAGCTACTTTCCGCAAACGCTACGGTGGCGGTGGTTACCTCGATGGCCCTGTGATCTTCGAGCTTCCAGATAAAGATCCCACATTCTCGATCACTGCGAGCGAAGCGACTCAACAAATCACCTGTGCTTATGACGCGGGAATGGCCTGGAATAGTGAAATTGGAGCCTGTTTAGTTATGTTTGTTGGTGTACCCCAAAACGCACAACGTAACTTTTTCGCAGGCCCCTGGCAACTATCAGCTTGGTTACCCGGTGACGATGTCGCACCGCCCGCCAGTCCGGTAGTTATACCCGCTAAGTGGGCGATCGCTGCAGGACAGCGTATTTGGGTCTATGCTCGAATAACCCGAGCAGATGCCAGATTGTCAGAGGTATTCCGAGCCGATTGCTTTTGTGGAGCGTGAGTTTCCGCTTGGGACGATTCAATCATGGTATGGTTCGATAGATTCTATCCCAGGTACATGGCGTTTATGCGATGGTTCACTCGGTACTCCAGACTTACAAAATCGATTCTTGAATTGTGCAGGAGACACATACAATCCTGGAAACACCGGAGGGACTATAAACCATAATCACCCGTTTACCGGCGATGGACATAATCATTTAATACCCCCCGGCGATGATATCTTGGCTGGCAATATATATGAAAATTCAGCATTGATAAACACAATAACCGGCACAACTGACAACGCCGACAAACGACCTCCATATCACTCATTAGCGTATATCATGTACGCAGGAAGGCTACACTAAAATGTTACCAACTGGAATAATTACTTTATGGTATGGATCTATCGCATCGATTCCCGCCGGCTGGGTGATCTGCGATGGTAATAACGGAACGCCAAATTTAAAAAATAAGTTCATTGTCGGAGCCGGTGATACTTATGCCGTCGATGATACCGGCGGAGCCGTAAATCATAATCACGGTTTCACCGGCGACGGCCACACTCACGATATTGAGTTTGGAGCTTTTATGGACGCTGGAAGTGGTTTTTCACTAACGACCAACTCGGTTAACGCAACCGGAACGACTGACAACGGCAGCAGCTTACCGCCATATCATGCTTTAGCTTATATCATGAAACTTTGAGACCTTTGAATGTCCCCAATACGCACAGCCCGACCTTACGCCGCAAAAGCAATCGTTGAACATGAGTTCGACACCGATCACTTAAATGTTTTTGTTACTTTCCGTTTCGCAATGAACGAAACGGTAAAACCAACTCATGATCTCTGGCTCTGTGAAGTAAATGAAATTGAAATGGCTGTAATTGCTTCAGCCTGGCAGGATGCCTGGACTCTGCTTTTAACGGTTGATGAAGTTGATGTACTTCCTGACAGAGTAACTCTTGAATACGCGGGCCCAGATGAAAACCTTGTAATTACGTGGGGGAAGATTTGGGAGCCCTGGGGTCCGATCGTATCGCTGGAAATCCCCCCAGTCTACACGACTCGAACATTTACCACTGGACCGGCGGTCCAGAACGATGTCGATGTTGCAAACGTGAATATCCTTTTCATCGATGCCACAGGAAACGCAATAATAATTGCAGGATTCATAAACGGAGTGAACGGTCAAGTTTTGCATATAGTCAAAACTGATGAATCAGCCAATGACGTAACACTTGAAAATCACGCTGGAACAAGTACCCAGGACATCCACCTCCATGCCGGCGGCGATGAAACTTTAGTAAATGAACATGGCGGTTGGATCCTTGCGTGCGATGGATCTCACTGGTATGATGCCTCT
>JAUVYQ010000281.1 GCA_030603035.1 Phycisphaerae bacterium
CGCCTTTTTTGGCCCGATCCGTAGGGTTTGGGCCGGTTTTTTTCCCCACCAAGCGGGGCTTTTGTTATGGCACCGTCCATCGACTGCCAGGACCAATCTATCCCTTTCAACTGGTCATAGTCTTTCAGAGCCAGTGCCCACAGTTGCTGAAAAACACCGGCTTCGGTCCACTCCTGAAATCGCGAGTGTGCTGTGCTGCTTGAACAAATACCAGTCTCGTTCAAGGCGTTCCATTGACAACCTGTCCGGAGTACAAAAAGAATTCCGTCCATGGCCTTGCGGTCCGGCACCCTTGGCCTGCCACCGCCGAAACGATGTGTATTCGGGTGCTTTGGTATCAGCGGCTCGATTTTTCCCCATAGTTCGTCTGAAATCCTATATCTGTTTTTTGTTTTTCGTTTTTTCATCCCTGAATCCTTTCAAAGGCACCATTGCCTTTGAATATATCGGCAATTCAGGTGTTATTCGGATAGGCTCTAAGCTTCAATCATTCTGGTAAAATAAGAATTGTAAAGCCGCAGAGGTGATTTTGCAAGGACAAAATCCACCAGAGACAGCAGCAGCACTCGCCCGCGGTTCGTGATTCAAGGCCCGATTCACCCCGCCCCTCGGAGGGTCGGGGTTCACGCATTAGACACTCCAGTCTCTGGAGCCCTTGATGAATTTGTTTTGCAGGATTATGCCCACTACCGTTGGTACAAACAGCGCGACCGGCAGAAACCAGTTGTGATTAAACACCAGATATTTAACCAGCCCCTCCCGCCCCACGTGCTCGTTGCACATTACCGCCAGGATTCCTACTACCATTAATGCGCTGCCGCCCACACTGGAAAAGAGCATAATAGCAATTTTGAAAACGATAAAGGATATCATGCCGCCGGCCACCATTCCAATAATCGCACCGGCCCAAAGGTATCTTTCGTTTAATCCACAAGCGTACCATATTCCCGATGTGAGTATTCCGCCCGCAACCGCACCTAATATACTGACCGTCCATCGTATCAACGGCACAGAAAGAACCGCCATTACGCCAAGACCTATCAGCCCACCCAAAAGTCGGCTGCCCTCACCGCTGACTTTATCACTTATTGTTATTCCCATAATCAGGCCCAATAGCGCAAAGCTGATTACCACCAACATCTTGAATATACGCCAGCCGTAGAAAAGGCAAACCGCGCCGAAAGACATAAAGGTCAGCGCTTCGAGCAAATTGAGCGAGGTGACATACCGCCAAATATCGCCGATAGGGACAATTCCTTCTCCTGCTGCCTCCGGACCTGCACTTTCGACTGCCTGGGCAAGGATAGTAACACAATCCATTATTTTTCCCCTTAATTTTCTTTCAATTTCTCACGGTAAACTGCGATTGATTACTATAAAATTTCTCAACGCAAGTGGGGCCCAAACCTGCAAAACAGGGTCCCAGTTATGTAGTCCGCCAACTCGGCGTTGTTTCGTCACGTCTTTGCTTATCCTTTTTCGCTTCTTTTCTTCTTATCACTTTACTCTCCAGCCCCGGACAAAGTAATAGCTGCTCAATCGTGCCGAAAGCTATCATCGCTATAAAAACAGCAGCATAAAATAATGTTCTGCGACTAATACTGCTTATGGGCTCAGCACCTTTGTATAATAACAGCAAAATCATACCGGCAAAAACGAGCAGCGTCCCCAGGGTCGCACAGCACAAAGCCGAAGTTAAACGCCAGAGGAATAATCCTCCCATTATGAAAATTGTCACCAACGCCGCTATTATTATCCAATTATACGCCGGCATTTGTGAACAGGCCTGTTTTATCTCATTGGTAAAAAAAACTGCGTGCACTTTCAGTATGTGTATGCTTTCGTGGATGTTGATATATGGAGAGCGATTTGATATTTTGTCTTGATTAAAAGGATAATAATTGAGCATGTGTTCTTGCGAATTTTCAATGTACGGTCCAGCCAAAACGGCGATGCC
>JAUVYQ010000401.1 GCA_030603035.1 Phycisphaerae bacterium
AATCCAAGTACAGAAATGGTTGCGCGACAATAATTACGCAATTCCGTGGGTTGAAACACGAAAGGTATATCTACAAGCCGGGAGGTAGAAAATGAGCGATCCTGTATTGCAGGGAATTGCAGACGATCTGAAAAGCGTAGGGACCGAAATTGAACGTGCACGTACACTGATCGCTGTTGCCGAGGAAGCCGGTGAAAATGTGGCACAGCTAAAATCGGAACTGCGTACGGCAGAGTCACGTAAAAACAAGTGGACCCGAGCGCTCGAACTGCGTGGTGTGCGGCCTGCAGGGTAACCGGTAAGGTTACACCATGGCTGAAGAAGATACATATATCCTTTTCACTCAGATCCTAAATACGGTCTATCTCAAACTTGAGTCTATCGGGTCTGCTATTGTTGCAGAGGCGAACAGGATGATTGCTTCTGTTTCCGGCATGATATCTGATGTTCTCTGGCAAATACGTAACATAGTCAACACTATAGAGAGTCTTGTCGGTTCACTGTGGGACATGTTCCGGGGAATGATCGACGCTGTCGCCTCGTGGATTGAAGATTTATATTGGCGGATATCAGAGGCGCTTGAACGAGTAGTACGCGAAATATATTTTTGGCTACAGAACCTGATCGACGATATCTATGAATGGATACGCCGGGTGGGCCTTGATATACAACACGCTATTGAAACAGCTATTGCATGGACCGGCGAGCAAGTCCGTGCGATCATAGAATGGGTTGGTGAAAAACTTTCAGGCGTACGTGATTGGATTGTTGACGCCGTGAGTACTGTTGTCACTACGGCAAAAGAATGGTTGACAATAGCTTATAATGCTGTCTCCACAGTAATTGATATTGTCAAGGAGATGATAAGCATGCTGATTTCCCCTATTAAAGATATAATGGGTGGAATTAGCGAAGCACTGGGTCCTGACTGGGCGGATTTTTTAGTCGATGCGAAATTGGTACTTCAAACTGTCTGGACAGTATTGACAACTCCTATACAGGAAAAAGAGTTTGCCGAAGCGCTTGCATTACTGGTAGGGCCTTTGCTCGATATGC
>JAUVYQ010000209.1 GCA_030603035.1 Phycisphaerae bacterium
TGTGGACACATGTGTCTACAATATCTTTACCTCCGGGTCGGGTGAGATTATCAGCGGGCGAATCACAGACCCTGAGGGCTTGCCCATAAGCGGTGCATCGGTCACAGCTACCGGGAGCGGCACGTATCACGCCACCAGCAACGCCGAGGGCATCTATGCGCTTGCGAAGGTACCTTCAAGTACAACCTACACAATTAGCGTGACCAAAGGCAAATGGAATTTTACGAACCGGGTGCTAACAAATGGAACATCCGTGCAGGGTTCGACAACCTGCGGCAATCGTTGGGGGATTGATTTTTCAGGCACCATTTCGGCCGGTTTTGTCGAGCTGGATAAAGAGGCCTACGTTGCTCCGGAAACTATCGCAGTGAGGCTCGTTGACAGCGATTTGCAGGGCGGCGGCTCTCACGATGTTGTACTAATGATATGCGGCGGGGACAAAGAGACGGTGACGCTTACTGAAAATCCGCCGGGAACCGGGGTGTTCAAGGAGTCTATACCGACTGTTGCAGGTTCGGCTGTTGTCGAAGACGGCACTATCCAGGTTTTAGGTAGCGAGATGATTATTGGTGTTTACGAAGACGCCGACGATGATACTGGAAGCCCGGCGACGGCACGAGATACAGCGATCGCAGCGGCCGGGCCAACTGTTTTCTACGAGACCGATTTCACTGACCCGCCTGAGAGCTGGTACATTATGGACGGCGGGTCGAGTGCAGACAGCTGGTCTCCAACCACCGAATGGGGTACACGAACCAGCCCATATTGGACAGGCACGTTCGTGATTGCTGACAGTGACTGGGCCGGCCCGGGAGTTGTTATGGATGAAGATTTAGTAACCTGCGGCTTTGACTGTTCCGCCTACCGCAACGTGACGCTGAAGTTCAATCATTACTTCAAGTACTCACTGTACAACTGGGATGAAATATGTGACGTTGATGTTCGCGTTGACGGCGGAGACTGGGAGAACGTGGCAAGTTATCAGGGGGCTGACGCCGAGGGGCTGGTGGAACTTCCCTTGTCGGCGTTTGGCGCGGATGGCGACCCCAACGTTCAGATACGCTGGCATTACTACAATGCATTATGGGAATATTGGTGGGGCATTGACGATGTCCAGATAATCGGAGTTTTGACGGACGAAGGAATCCTGGGTGACTTTGAGCCGGACTGCGATGTTGACTTTTACGATTTTGCCGTCTTGGCTTCGGCCTGGCTGAGCAGCCCGAGCGATGGTAATTGGAACCCGGACTGTGACATCTATGAGACAGCGGGACCCGTCATCGATATGCGGGACCTCTCCGAATTTGTCGGAAACTGGCTGATGATTGCTGAATAGGTGAATATTGCGAATCTAATCTGAAATACAATGGCTGTGAGCCTTACGCTTGCGGACTTTCCCACGCCAATCTCTGGAGCCGGACTGAACAAAATTTCCCACCTTAAATGTCGCTGGAAACGTTTTTGTTGATTATAAGGGTGTTTTGGCACAAAATCTCAGGGCAAGCTAATTTGAAACCGGCAAAAAGCCGACAAAATCTTTAGTTAAATATGACTGGACAGTTATGAAAAAGGGTTTCTTGCTAATTGTTTGCGTTTTGTTTTTTACGGCGGGGGTATCTCCCGGCCGAGATGCGCCCCTGGCTAATGAGGGCAAGAGGGGTCTGTACGTAAGGTCGATTGAACGAGTCCTGCGATTAGAGGCTGAGGAAGTTGATTTAGCCACCGCTGCTTTGATTATTTCGGAGCAGTGGAGTGATATCGTACACGGGCGAAGATACCTATCAAGATTGGATAATATGGCTCTGGAAATCCGCAAAAGACTCAAAAGAAAAAAGCAAAAGGCAAACTATAAAGCGGTTGCCGTGATAAACAAGTATTTGTTTGATGAGCTGGGATTTAAACCGGTTTCAGAGGCAAGAGACCCGAACGATTTGTTCTTACATTCTGTGCTGGACAGAAAACGAGGGCACTGCCTGAGTCTTTCAATTCTCTATCTTTCACTGGGCGAACGGCTTGGTCTGCCTTTATACGGAGTGGTTGTGCCGGGACACTTTTTTGTCAGATACGATGACGGACGAGTGCGATTCAATATTGAAGCAACAAGCAAAGGCGGATACGCTCCTGATGAACACTACATAAATAAATTCAAGGTCCCCAAAAACGCTCGCGACAGTATTTATATGGTGAACCTTAATAAGATTCAGACGTTGGGATGCTTTTTCAATAATCTGGGGAATTGCTACGATGATATCGGCGATGCCGAACATGCTTTGACGGCACTTGAAAGAGCTGTCGAGATAAATCCATCATTGGCTGAGTCGCGGACGAATCTGGGCAATGTTTACCTGAAAAAGGGTCGGGTGGATGATGCGATATACGAATACCGGACGGCTCTGAAAATCAATCGAGGCGATGCCAAGACGCATAACAACCTTGGGAATGCGTATGCTAAACGCGGCTGGTGGAACGATGCGATTTCACAATACTGCCTGTCGCTTAAGCTGGACCCGAATTTCACAGATGCATATAAAAATCTGGCTGCAGCTTACCTCCAACAGAAAATGTTTGGGCAGGCGATAACTCAATTGAAACAGGCAATTGTTTTGGAGCCGAAAGACGCCGGCTGTTACAACCAATTAGGCGATGTTTATAGCCAGATGGGCGATTATAAAAAAGCAATATCTGAATATAAAAAAACCTTGAAGATTAAGCGTGATTTTGCCGAGGCACATTACGGCCTGGCTATCTGCTGCGGCAAATTGGGTTTGGTTGACGAGGAAATTCGAGCATACAAAAAGGCGCTGGCTGTTAGGCCCAATATGCTGGCTGCCCTGGTAAATCTGGGGAATGCGTACTTCGGGAAGGAGAAGTATGATGCAGCTATTGAATGGTATAAGAAAGCTGTTCGAATAAAGCCCGATGGGGGCACGGTTCATTATAATCTTGGAGCGGCGTATTCCAACAAGAAGAATTATAAAGAGGCGGTGGCCGAGTATCTGAGGGCGGTTGAGATTGAGCCGAAGATGGGCGATGCGCATAACGGCCTTGCCTTTGGATTTTATAAGCTAAAAAAGTATGATTTGGCGGCCAAGCACATAAAAATCGCCGAGCAATCAGGCGCGGAGATTGATAAAAAGCTGCTCGGCGCCATCAAAAAGAAACTGCACTAAAATAAGCCACAGATGAACCTGGGGTCTATGTCGTCGCCGTGCCGACGACGGCTAAACAAACCCTCAATAAATTGGGACGCTAAGGTTGACTTATAAAAAAGTCACACTAAAATTATATCTATATACACTACTGTCCCATTATAAGTTGAATAATAACAATTGGTTATGAAACTGAACAATTTCGTTTTGCAAGACGTTTTTCGTAAGTACTTGTGTAATAGGAACTTTCTCGAAAAGTACAATGCTGAGAATTTGCAGGATTTC
>JAUVYQ010000069.1 GCA_030603035.1 Phycisphaerae bacterium
ACAATCGTCGTGGGTGCTGCAGGCAACGAAAATGGATTTGAAAGTTTTTGGATTTAAGCTGCTTCCTGAGCAGCCGCAGGCATTTAACCCCGTGCTGGTGATGATTATGATTCCGTTGTTCTCCTATGGCATTTATCCAGCAATAGGTAAGGTGTTTCGCTTGACGCCTCTTCGAAAGATCTCGATTGGTCTATTTGTCGGGGCGTTGTCCTTCGTGGTCCCAGTGTGGATCGAGAAGCAGATTCAAGCCGGGGCAGCACCCAATATTAGCTGGCAGTTTCTTGCTTACGTGATACTGACGGCTGCAGAAATTATGGTCTCAATCACCTGCCTTGAGTTTTCATACACGCAGGCGCCAAAAAAAATGAAGTCCTTCATTATGGCGGTATTTCTTTTGTCGATATCCCTGGGAAACGCATTCACCGCTGTGGTCAATTGGTTTATTCAAAATGAAGATGGTTCGAGCAAGCTGCCCGGAGCGAGTTATTACTGGTTCTTTACAATAGTGATGCTAGTGACGGCAGCGCTGTTTATTCCCGTGGCCGCCCGCTATCCCGTTAGGAACTACATCCAGGATGAGGGCTCCGGGAAATCCGGAGACCAGGTAACCTGATAACCCTGTTTTGGGATTAGCTGGAATTATCGATACTGCCATTGTGCAGATAAATTATCCGGTCAGCAAACTGCTCTGCCTCGGTTCCGTGAGTGGCCAGGATTACGGTACCGCCGCCGTGATGAAACTCGGACAGACAACGGAGGACAGAAAACAGAGGACAAAGGACAGATAAACCGACTCCTGACATCTGACTTCTGACATTAAGCGGGAGATAATATGGACCTAAGTGCGATTGGAATCGAAACCAATTTTAGTTATTTAGACTGGTGCATCGTCATCGGCTATCTACTCGTCATTGTAGCTGTCGGGGTTTATATAAAACGATACGTCAGCAATGTAACGGATTTTATCGTTGCGGGGCGAGGCCTGAAGACTTTCCTGGGGGTTGCCACAATGATTGGGACCGAGTTAGGCCTGGTTACGGTGATGTATTCGGCCCAGAAGGGCTTTACCGGCGGTTTCGCCGCCTTTCACATAGCGTTGGCGGCTGCTATTGTAACTTTAGTTGTGGGCCTGACCGGGTTTATCGTGGTGCCGCTGCGAAGA
Organism: Phycisphaerae bacterium; assembly: GCA_030603035.1. The sequence continues at coordinate 1,163 of JAUVYQ010000069.1, forward strand.
ATGAAGGTAATGACTATCCCGGAATTTTATGAGAGGCGCTTCGGGCATGGCGTGCGGATTTTGGGTGGAATCATATTAGCTCTCTCCGGCATCCTCAATATGGGAATGTTCCTTAAAGCGGGTTCCATTTTTGTGATGGGTATTACCGGCATGACCTCGGAATATGAACTTAAGATTATTATGAGTGTTCTGCTGGGGATGGTATTATTATACACCACTCTGGGTGGAATGGTGTCGGTAGTGGTTCTCGACTATATCCAGTTTGTGGTTCTTTCGTTCAGCCTCTTGGCTACGAGTGTGCTGGCCATCAGACATTTGGGCTGGGGCAACATTATTGAGACCACACGCGCGCTGCAGGGAGAAGCGGGTTTCAATCCGTTCCACAGCGAAGGCTTCGGCACTTCTTACGTGATATGGATGTTTTTCCTCGGCCTGGTCAGTTGCGCGGTTTGGCAAACATCTGTGATTCGTGCCTGTTCTGCAGAAAATACACGCACCGTTAAGAAAATCTACACATGGGCTTCTATTGGATTTCTAATTCGATTCCTGCTGCCCTACTTTTTTGGAATTTGTGCTTTTGTCTATATCTCCCAGCACGAGCCATTGAAGAACATTTTTATTCCTGATGCCGGTTCCGTAGATTCACAGGTAACTCTGATGGCAATGCCGGTGTTTCTAAGTCAAATCCTTCCTGCCGGATTTATCGGGATTGTTTCGGCGGGCATGTTAGCTGCGTTTATGTCCACCCACGACAGTTACCTGTTGTGCTGGAGTTCGGTCCTGACACAGGATGTGGTGGCGCCCTGGTTCAAAAAAGGATTGTCATCAAAGGCGCGTTTGTTACTGACGCGAATTTTTATCGTAGCTATTGGCATTTTTATTCTGGTCTGGGGACTCTGGTATGATTTAGGGCAGGATTTGTGGGATTATATGGCGATTTCCGGGGCCATCTATTTTACTGGAGCCATCGCCTTGCTGGTCTTTGGTATTTACTGGAGACGTGCCAGTAAAATTGGTGCATATTTGGCCTTAGTATGTGGGTTTGGCGCCCTAATAGGATTGAAGCCGGTTCAAGCCCCGTTGAGTCCCTTGATATTTCGTTTTTCCTCTTTTCTTTCTTCCTTTCGGGTCGGTTCCATTTTAGGAATAAAGCCTGTTGAAGAGATTTCGAGTGCGATTGTTGGACTGACCGTTATAACTCTGGCCGTGGTGCTGATGGTAGTCGGTTCCCTGCTGTTTCCGGACCGTGGTCGAGCCGGCGAGCGTAAGGAGTAGCAATATATGAATTTTTGGATTACTTTCTGGTCAATCTTTTTCTTTGCAAGTCTTGCCATTTTTGCCGGTCTTGCCGTGGTTGTTACAATTGGCGGTTTTTTTAACATTCGGTCGCTGTTTAAGAGCCTTACAAATCGGGTTGACCCCGTTAGAAATTCCAGAGAGGGGAAGAATATCCGAGAAAGAGCGAACATTTCTAACGGGGTTGACCAGCATGATGAGCAGTCGTGAAAGATTGATGGCGACTTTGTGCGGCAAGCCGGTCGACCGACCCGCCGTCAACTTCTATGAAATAGGCGGATTTGAGATTGACCCATCCGACCCGGACCGGTTCAACGTCTATAACGACCCATCCTGGCAGCCGTTGCTTCAACTGGCCGAGGAACAGACCGACCTGATTCGTATGCGCAGCTCTGTCAGGCCACGCTCCCACGAGGTCGAGATGTCACTTGACAAGACCCGTACTGCCAATTACCGCGATGAGTTCTTCAAGACTAAAAAATATGTGGAGGATGGACGCCGTTTCAAATCCACGACTTTGAAAATTGGTGGTAGAAATATGACAGCCCTGACACGTCGCAGTCCCGAAGTTGACACCGTCTGGACGGTGGAGCACCTGCTCAAGAGTATAGATGATCTGAAAGCTTATCTTCAGTTGCCTGATGAGGTTTTCACCGAAGAGGTTAATGTGGACAACCTGGTCGAAGAAGATAAGAACCTCGGCGACCGGGGCATCGTGATGGTAGATACGGAAGACCCAATCTGCGCCGCAGCATCTCTTTTCAATATGGAAGATTTTACTATTATTGCCTTGACCGAGCAGAAGCTGTTCCATCGTCTGCTTGAAAAGCTTTCCCACCATATATACACCAGGACTGAGGAAACGGCGAAGGCATTCCCCGGTCATCTGTGGCGTATATACGGGCCGGAATATGCCACTGAACCTTACCTGCCACCGCATCTTTTCAAAGAATATGTGGTGCGTTACACCGGCCCAATGGTGGAGACTATTCAAACGTATGGCGGTTTTGCCCGAATTCACTGCCACGGCAGGATTCGTGCCGTTCTTGATTACATTGTCGAGATGGGCGCGGTCGCCATTGACCCCATTGAGCCGCCCCCGCAGGGGGACGTGGAGCTTGAGTACGTGCGCCGCCAGTACGGCAGGGAGCTGGTTCTTTTTGGAAATCTCGAGATAGCTGACGTAGAGAATATGGAGCCGGCCGAGTTTGAAAAGGTCGTCGAAAAAGCCCTCAAAGATGGAACAAGTGGCGCCTGTCTCGGCTTGGCCGAGCCAAGACGGGAGGGCAGGGGCTTTGTCCTGATGCCATCATCAGCTCCAAACAGCCGAAAAATCACACCGAGGATGATGGCAAATTATGAGACAATGGTGCGGCTGGCAACCGATTTCAAGTTATGAGGAAGACCTAAAGAGGCGTTGCGTCAAAGACCAGCACCTCAAACGGCTTCAATTCAAATGTATGTTCTTTGCCCGCAGATAAAACAATCACCGCCTTGCCCGAATCTTCTTCCCACGGACTCTTCATAGCATATTTTCGCGCGGCGTCCTGGGGCAGTTCGAACGCCTTGCCGATGTCTACCGTGATTTGGTTTGGCTTATCGTCAGGATTACGAAGTGCAAGGATACCCTTCCGCTTAGACCATGACGCCCAGCCGTACGCTTCTCCTTTGCCCGGGTCGCCTCCCACCCAGTGTGTATCCACCAGCACGCTCGCATTATCACGAGACCATTTTGCCGCCTCGGCCAAGGCATCCCAATGCTGCGGCCGCATCATAGAGGCGGTAATGTACAACTCCTGACAATTTGTCCCGCTGGCAAAAAATGCTCGAATGTCCTCGACAAGTCCATCGACCTCGTTCGGAAGTCCGTGATTGGCGAACATAACACCTTGAGTCATAAGCGAATTTAGCGGATATAAAGGTGCGCGACGAACGACATTGTGGTAGGTTTCCTTGTCGCGGTAGGTGACCTGCTGCTGCCGTTTCGAGCCCCAGCCGTGGGGGCTCCAGTCTGCTCCCCCGCGCCAGGTCGAGTCGCCGTACCAGAGCCAGTAAGGCGATGACCACGTGCCTGTAGTAATGTTTATGAACACGTCTGGTTTAACCTCGCGCAGCTCACTGACAAGTCGCAGCAGGGCCGCCATATCCTGGACAAATTCGGCACCGGCTCCGGTTGGTCTGCCGCCTGTACCGATACCATCGAACTTAAAGTAGTTCAATCCATACTCACGAATCATATTGATACACACATCTCGAAACCGAGCGTAATACGTGGGGCCGGCCAGCGAGAAACCACTTTTGTTTGTCTCGAAACCTTGCTGTTGGCCGTATTTGAGCCGGTCCTGCTTCGCTTTGCCGTAGCCGCCAAAAGGAGAAAGCCACGCCCCCAAGGTCGAATCATATTTTTTCGCCGCCTTCCGCAGCGGGGCAAACCCATTGGGAAATCCCTCGTGAAACTGCCACAGCGAAGCAGTGTCATCCCACCCGTCGTCCAGGGCAAACGAATCCATCACTGTCTTTCGCCGCTTGATTAGCTCTTTTCCGAACAGCTCGATCACTTCCAGACATTGGCGCTCTTGTATTTTTTCAGCCCCATAGCCAATGTCGTACCAACTGTTGTAATGCAGGAACGGCCTGTAGGGGTGGGCGCGCTCACGTTCGATATAATATAAAAAGCCGCGGCGTAACTGCCCTTGTGGAACAACGCCGACAACCGAGCTTTGCACCAGCGGCTCACCTGGCTTTAGCAAGGCGCTGCAAGGCAAACTGCAACGGAAACGATGCAAGTTTCCCTGCAATATTTGACTCTTCGAGAGGGGGTGCTCATAAGCGAAAAACATATTGCCCGCCACCACGGGCGAACCATCCACACTGCCCATTACCTTGGCGCGTGACGCAGTTAAATCCCACAGCACTATTTCCTTTATGTTGATTGCCTTGTTTTTTGTCGTGAAGGCCACTTGTTGGCGGACATAGTTCGAGCCATCGCGCAAAATTGCCCGCCATTCGACATTAAGGTTATTGTCAGAAGAGGTCAGCATCACAGTAATGCCTTTGCCGCCGAACCGCTCGGCCAGTCGGAACGATTTGTGCTTTGGCTTCAAGTTTTTTAGCTCGGGCTTACCAATGATTTTCAGTTCGGAAGCCTTCACCCTCAGCCCATCGTCCAGAATTAGTTGAAAGCATTCGGCATTTCGTAGTTGGAGCGTGGTTGCCGACAATTTGTCCGTGACGCACTTGGGCTTGAGTTGTCCGTCATGGATGTCCCAGGCACATGCGAGCACTTTGTTTTCTAAAACAAGTTCGCTTCGATTCACCTTGCCTTGCCCATCACCCGGCGCAGACCCCGGAAACTCAAGTCCGAATTCCGCGTGCGTACAACCGGCCAGAAGTAGTATGACCAAAACCGCCACATCTGCGAACCAATGTTTTTGTGTTCTTTCTGTCATTTGCCATTCCTCCCATCCAGCACCAAAAGAGCTTCGCTCAGACGTTTTTGGTGCTGGACTGTTATGTCAAAAAATGCTGTAATCGTTCACGGGTTTAAACCAGCGTCTATAGCTCAACATAGCTGATTTTTTTTATTGTGCAAGGTGTTTTTAAGATTTATTTAAAGATTTACAAGATTTTTTGGCGAAATAGTTAATCCAATCGTCCATAACAACTCAAAATCAGCATACTTATCCCGTGAACGGTTACGAATTACGTTGGTTTTTGTGACACATAACTATTATACTGTTGTCATTGGAGAAACTCTGTTGTAGAGTATGTTACAAGCCATTTAGCGAGTTGAAAATGAAAATAAGTGCAAGTTACTGGATGTTCGAGGGCGGACTCGAAGCCAAAAAGCCGATAGCCGAAGCAATGCAAGAGGCGAAAGAGCTCGGATTCGACGCCATTGAGCTCGCCGTTGCCGGTGAAGGGGTTTCCCGAAAGGGATGCCCCTTGGCATTAACACACCAGGCCACACAAAGCCAGTGCGAAGATATTGTGGCCACAGCCCAAAAAATTGGTATTGAGATTTCAAGTGTTGCCTCCGGCGAAAGCTGGACCTGCTCGCCTACCGCCAATGACGCCGAGACCAGAGCGAAGATAATTGATTTTACCTGTAAGGCGCTGCAGATAACAAAATGGCTCGGCACCGATGCGTATCTTTTTGTTCCCGGCGCGGTAGATGTGTTTTTTTTGCCTAATGCCGAGGTGATTGACTATGACGTTTGTTATGAGCGGGCCAGAGACGCAATCAAGCAGCTTCTGCCGGCTGCTAAAGAGACCGGCGTTGCAATATGTATTGAAAACGTTTGGAACAAATTCTTGTTAAGCCCATTAGAGATGCGAGACTTTATCGACGGCTTCAACTCTAAAATGGTAGGCGCCTACTTTGATATTGGTAATGTTCTGCTGACCGGCTACCCCGACCAGTGGATTCGGATTCTCGGCGAGCGGATAAAGCGCGTGCACGTCAAAGACTTCAAGCTCTCTGTCGGTACGGTGGAAGGCTTTGTTGATTTGTTGGAAGGTGACATCGATTTCGAAGCGGTCAAAAAAGCTTTGGGTGATGTCGGCTATGATGGTTATGTTACAGCCGAGCTTTTGCCCTTTGAGCCAGGCAGACCGTGTAAAACAGCACAAGCAATGAAAAAAATCTTCAAATAAGAATTGGTTACTGGTTACCAGTAACCAGTACCGGAAAAAGGAACAACTCATGACACGGCATCCCCTATTGAGGGGCTTGGTCATGGCTGTGCTGCACCCTTTCTTGCTTGGCCTTCTCGATTTGTTCACTCCGCCGCTGCAACAGAGCTTTTTCCTGCTGCTTCTGTCTTGCTAACCGCAAAAGCCCTCTGCAAGACACTCGTCAGCCTAAGCAGCCATCAGTAGAATTGCGTCTAAGGCGGCCGGAACTGCCCCTCTTTCTTGGATTGCTAAATACCTTAATAATATGCTTATCTTATGAGGACATTAACTCACTCACAACAACCGCTGTGAGGTCGTCGTTTCTCAAAAATCAGGCCCAAAACCACCAATTTCGCTGGTGTTATACAGTTTTTTTGGGATTTTTTTTGTTCTCTGTCAACCGTTCGGCTACGATAGACGTCTATACTGGTAGATGGAGTAAACGGCCTCAATGGAGAACTCCGACAAAAGCTTAATCGACGCCCATCGTCAGGGCGATAAGACGGCGTTCGGCGAGCTTGTACGCCGATATGGAGACAGTGTATTGCGATATTTGATGCGAATGAGCGGCAGTAGAGAACAGGCTGAAGACCTTTTTCAGGAAACTTTTAAGCGTGTCCACGAAAAAGCCCATACGCTTCGGGGCAATCGATTTAAGCCCTGGCTGTTCACAATCGCAACGAATGTGGCTATCGACGGTATGCGGAGGCGCAGGCGGCTGCGGGTTGTATCGCTGAATCAAAAACTCGATTGTGCCGATGGGAGATGTGAAGAGCTCGGTGCGGTTGCCGTCGCAGATAATCGCTACGAGCCTTCTGGCGAGGTGATAAGGGCTGAGCAAAAAGAACAGGTGCGGCAGGCTGTTGATTTATTACCGGCAAAGCAGCGGGCGACGCTTGTGCTGGCCTATTATCAGCAGCTCAGTTATTCTGAAGTCGCGCAAGTTCTTGGTTGTTCTATTGGGACGGTGAAAGCACAAATGTACAGGGCACTTAAAACGCTGGCGCAAAGATTACCCGATGTTTCGGGAGAAGTGAAATGAAACATCATCTTACAGAGCAAGAGCTTATTGAATACCAGTTTGCACTGACCTCAGAGGTCCGGATGAGAAAAATCGCCGGGCATCTTGGAGACTGCGCTCAGTGCTGCGAACATCTGGAAAAATTGAAACGCAAATTCGCGGCGCTGGATTTGCTTCGCGAAGAGGTTGGGGTTTCTGAGGACTTGATTTCGCAGGTGGTAGAGCGGGCCAATCAGCCGGTGCGGGGGAAGGTTATTCCGTTCAGGCCGTCCGCCTGGATTGGTGCGGCTGCGGCGGTGCTGGTGGTGGGAGTGCTGCTGCTGGTTGCTAACTTGACCAGGGATGAGGTGCCAAGTCCTGAATTTGTGAAAGGGCCGGGCATAGCGGAGGAAATGGTACGCGCAAGCAAACCGGAGATTACATCGGCCGAGCGTCTGGATAAAGATATGGTTGAGAAAAGAACACTTGCGATTGCGCCGATGGAAAAGGGAGCTGACAGGTATGCTGCGATTGGTGGAACTGCGGAGACTGCAATACCTGAGCAGCCGCCTTTTGCGCCGGCAAGTGCGATAGAGTTAGTTGTGCTGCCGAGGCGGGACAAGGTGCAGCTTACTATTTATAATTCCGCTGATTTGACCTTAGTGCGGGAACGGCGGAATCTGACACTAAAGAAGGGCTGGAACTGGCTTCAGTTTATGTGGGCCAATACGTTAATTGACCCGACTTCACTCAGTCTGGAGCCATTGGAGCAGGCGGACAAGATTGATATTCAGCAGTTAGTGTTTCCAGCGAGGCTGCGGGAGCTTGGCCGCTGGCTCATTCGCTCCGAGGTCAGCGGCCAGGTACCGTTCGAGATAACGTATTTTACGAGCGGTCTTTCCTGGCGGGCGTTCTATATGGGAACGCTGACGAAAGATGAAAAGACGATGCAACTGCAGGGATATGTAAGAGTCGGCAACAATAGCGGCGAAGACTATGAAAAAGCCCAAACCCGGCTGATTGTCGGCAAGGTGCATATCCTCGACCAAATAGCAGACCTGGCAAAAAGGAAATATGCGTACGGCAGGCCGGGAGAGCCAGTGCTGGTCGATGTGTCAGGTGATAGTAGAGTCTGGTATATGAATGCAAACGGGGTGTGGAGCTGGGGAGAGACGGCCGGCGTGCTTGATGAGTTAGGAGGGCTGAAGCCCAAGGAAATCAAGAAAGAGGGTCTGAGCGAGTATTTCCTTTATACGATTGAGGGCACGGAGACTATTACCGACAAGTGGGGAAAGCGTCTGCTTTCGTTTGATGTAGAAGACATTGAGGTTAAGAGTCTGTATAAATACGATGAAGAGCGCTGGGGGCGGCAGACGATAAGGTTCGTTTCGTTTGCCAACGATGAAGAGCACAACCTGGGAGATACGCCGATTCCCAATGGGACTGTGAAGATTTACGGCCAGGCCGATAGCGAAGGGTATCTGTCGTACGTCGGCGGGACGAGCGTCAAGTATATTCCGGTGGATGAAGAGGTAGAGTTGAATCTTGGCCCCGCCCGGCTGGTTACGGTTGAACCAAAACTGATGAATTTCAAGACGGATAATTACGTATTCGACAACAAAGGCAATATTGCCGGCTGGGATGAAATACGAACCTGGAAGATAAAGATTACCAATACTCGTGAGCTGCCGATTGAGATTGAGATTACGCGGGGATTCGGAACTGCCTATTGGACGCTGGTATATTTGGATATCGCCTCGGCTGCGGACGATTCGATTTCTTACGAAAAATACGATGCCACGCACGCTCGTTTCAAACTAAATCCCGGACCGCGAAGCAAAAGTATGTTTGAATACACAGTAACGACGTATCACGGTGTGCGAGAAGAATCGCTGACAGAAAGGGAGAAGAAATAGCCACAGAGGGCACAGAGAACACAGAGAATATACAATTAAAAAGAAAAAAGTAACTATTTTTAAGGAGAATGAATTATGAACAGCAAAAGAATCAGACTAATGGTAATTGTGCTGCTGCTTGTATGCAGCGCAATCGTCCAGGCGCGAATCAAGCTGGTTGCGCTGCCTGAGCGGGCGGCGACGGTGATTCGCCTGGACAACCCGCAGTGGACGCTGATTGAAGAAGAACGCGTCCTGACCCTGCAAAAGACACCACCAGGGGAACCACCAAATAAGGTGGACTTTTCGTGGAAAGGTGTCAGCATCGATGCCGACTCGATTCGGCTCAAGGCGCTCGACCACCCAGAGAAGGTAACACTTCTTAGTGTAAGTTATCCGCCTAATGAAGCTGCCCTTGTCTGGGAAATCAGTTGTGCCGAAAACTACGCAGAAACGGTGCGAATCAGCTACCTGCTGCGGAATATCGACCGGCTGATTACTTACAAGGCGCTGGCCGACAAGGCAGAGACTATGGTTGATTTGAAGAGCTTCCTGGTGCTGCGGAACTTTTCAGGTGAGGACTTCGGCCGGGCACGGGTGCTTCTGGATTACGGCGAGGCATTCGAGCAGGGCATCAAACACGAGGAGACCAAGCAGATGCTGTTTCTAAAGGCGGCAAAGGTGCCGATTACAAAGGTCTGGACGTTCGATGCAGCAAAGCTGCCGTGGGACCCTGAAAAGCTGGAGAATAAAAACGTGGGTATCCCGGTAAGCTATCGAATTGTAAATGACGCCAAAAGCAAATTAGGTAAATTTGCCCTCTGGGGCGGTAAGGCACGACTTTTCCAGGATGATGGCCACGACAGCACTATCTTTTTGGGTGAGGATGTAACAGGACTGGTGCCGGTCGGCGAGAAGATGGAACTTTATATCGGCGACAGCAGAGACATCGTAGTTACACAGCGAAAGATGAAGGACATAAGAATCAATTTACGAAAGAACAGGAAAGGCAACGTCATTCTCTATGATACCGATGAAGTAATCACAGCCAAGATTGAGAATTTCAAGGACAGCGGCGCTGTGCTTACGATGATTCAACACATCCCCGGCCAATGGGATATGGAAAAATGCAATATGAAGTATAAGAGAAAAGACGCCGGCACTCTTGAGTTCGAGATTAAATTACCCGCTCGCACGGAGGCCGGCCCCGCCGTGAAAGAATTGAAGATGCACTACCAACGCCGTAATCTAAGGCCGTGAAGAAAAATTAACCGCAGAGAACGCTGAGAGCGCAGAGAAAATAAAAAAGTAGATTCCTGCTTTCGCAGGAACGACAAGAAAAAGGAGCTGTAAAATGAAGCGAACGTTAATATTACTGATAATCGCTGTAATCACTTCTGCTGCACAGGCAAAAGTGGATTTAGTTACGCTGCCGAAGCGGGACAAGGTGCAGCTTACGATTTATAACTCGGCGGATATGACGTTAGTGCGCGAGAGCAGAGACCTTACGCTGAAAAACGGCAAAAACAAGCTGCAGTTCTCCTGGGCGAATACGCTCATCGACCCGACGAGCTTAGAGATGCTGCCTAAAGCCAATGCAGATAAAATCGATATCGCCGATTTGACCTATCCGCCAAGAGTACGGAATCTTGGCCTGTGGAATATCAAAAGCGGCGTGAGCGGCAAGGTGCCGGTGGAGATTACGTATCTGACCAGCGGCCTTTCCTGGCGGGCGTTTTATATGGGCACGCTCACCGAAGATGAAAAGACGATGCGCCTGCAGGGATATGTGCGAGTTACCAACAATAGCGGCGAAGACTATGAAAACGCACAGACGCGGCTAATTGTCGGCAAAGTCCATATCCTCGACCGGATAGCTGACCTTGCCCGGCGACGGTACCCTTATGGCAAGCCGGGGGAAGTAGTGCCTGTGCCGAGACCGCCTGTTCCCACCGTGTCGGCGGTAAGGGCTAAAAAAGAAATAGCGTGGACGCACGCGTTGGCACTTAGGCCGAAGGAAATCAAGAAGGAAGGTCTTAGCGAGTATTTCCTTTACACGATTGAAGGGACGGAGACGATTCCTACCGGCTGGTCGAAACGGCTGCTCAGCTTTGATGTTGATGAGGTGCCGGTGGTGAATTTGTATAAATATGAGCAGGAGCGATATGGCAATTCCGTGGTGCGGTTTCTTAGCTTCAAAAACGATAAAGAACACGAGTTAGGCGAAACGCCCATCCCCGGCGGAAGACTGAAGGTTTATAGGGGCGTTGACGACAAGGGACACTTATCTTATACGGGACAATCTTCGTTTAAGTATATTCCGGTAGATGAGGATGTGGAGCTTAATCTTGGCGCGGTCGCCAACGTTGTTGTTGAGCCGACACTTATGGATTACAGCACCGCTAACTACAGGTTCGACCGTCGCGGCAATATTTCCGGCTGGGACGAGATTCGCAAATTCAAGATTGAAGTCAGGAACACTCGCGAGATTGGCGTTAAGGTCGAGATTAAGCGTAACTTCAACACAACGTACTGGAAGCTGGCCAAAAGCGGCGAGTTCGACAAGTTCGAGAAGGTTGACCTCGACACGGTCAAGTTCACGCTTATCTTAGAGCCGAGGTCAGCGAAGAAATTTGAGTATGTCCTAACAACGTACCACGGCGTCCGGCAGGAAGAAACGTCGTGATGAACGGTAATATTAAAAAAAGTCAATAGCAATCAACTGTGCTGATAAAAAAACTGCTCAAACTTTGTATAAGCCAAACGAATGGGTGTTCGTGAGGCCATTCGAGCCAATTTTCGTTATCCTGAATTTGAGAACCCTATGGGTGAAAGATACAGGGATTCGTCCTTCGTAGCACTACTACGGAGAATGGATGCTCTGAGGCTCAATTTTGACCGGAGATTGAAGCTCGAATTTTGATGGAGATTATTATGGTGGGCAGGGCCCATCCTACATTAACTTATTTGGGAAACCTCGGTTGAAAGTTATCCAGCCAACGCTATGATATAGAGGTGAGTTTTAGTGATTGAGAGGCATTTTGTTGTCAATAGTGGAGGTTTAGACAAATAGATACACGCTTTATTACAGGTGTGCTGCTGAGAAGTTTCATATATGGCTTTGTGCTGCTGCTCTTTTGGTTTGTATTGTTCTTAGCCGCAGGTGGGTGGATGTATGATTTTCATGGCGCAATGTTCGACATAACCAGGCACGAGTTCGATGTAATGAATTACTGTGGGATGGGACTGCTCAAGATACTTGTGTTTGTGGGCTTTCTCATTCCATATATAGCGATTCGATTGACCGCCAAGAAACAGAAGTCGGCTAATTAGTCGATTAAGCCGGGACGTTGGACAGGACCATGCTTGGTAAGAAGGTATTATTTGCAGCCTTTTTTCTTGGGCTATTTGTTGGCTATGCAGGTAATGGTGTAGCGATTCCACTCGCCGGGCTTTTTCACGACGTTCCTGCTCGGTTCCACGCGGCCGTCTATTCCGCCGCAAAGCCATGTGGGATTCATGGGAACCGTTTCTCCAGTTTCCGTTATGTAGGTGTCTGCGTTTTCGCCGTACGTGTCCATTATTTGCACTTCTATCCCGCATTTCTCACAACGCCATTGAAAAAAGCTCCTTGTTCTGGTATAACTTATTGAAAACAAGGAAGTTAACCACAAGGCAAGGAGCCAGTTATGAAAACACACTGTAATCAGAAAACCTTTGAATTTCAAGCAGGAAATTCACGCAAAATCGCGGCATATTTCAACGGCGGTAACATCTCATCCGACTCCGGAGGACTGCTTCTGCGGCAGGTTGAACAAATTACCGGTATAATTCGTCAGTTCGCTGGCTGCTTTACCGATTACCGTGATCCTGATTTGACCGAACATACTGTAGAAGAATTGATTGCACAACGTATTTATGCTCTGGCACTGGGATATGAA
>JAUVYQ010000052.1 GCA_030603035.1 Phycisphaerae bacterium
GGGCTCCCGACTGACGCCTTCAGTGGTCGGCTTTACGGACCAGGCCGAGAGACTCAGCGGCCAGAGGGCGCGCCATCAGCCGGTAACCAATCCCGATATCTCAGTATTTTCCATCTAGCGTGTTATGGGCCGGCGCCACAATGAGGTCTCATCGGAAGAAAAGACAGTCCCCTACAAAATCACCGGCGCCGCGGAAGAATTGGTCAAGGTCGGTGTCCGCGGCAAGGAATACACCCCGCCCGAAATTTCAGCGATGATTCTGCAGGATTTGAAAAAGACCGCCGAGGACTATCTGGGCGAAAAAGTCACCAACGCTGTTATCACCGTGCCGGCCTACTTCAACGACTCGCAGCGCCAGGCAACCAAAGACGCCGGCAAAATAGCGGGGCTCAAGGTCGAGCGAATCATCAATGAGCCCACTGCCGCAGCACTTGCCTACGGGCTTGAGAAGAAAAAGAACGAAAAGATTGCCGTCTTTGACTTCGGCGGCGGAACCTTCGATATATCGATTCTCGATATCGGCGACGACGTCGTCGAGGTCCTCAGCACAAACGGCGATACGCACCTCGGCGGCGACGACCTCGACGAGGCGCTGATAAATCATCTGGCTGACGAGTTCAAAAAGATCGAAGGCATCGACCTGCGCGATGACCCGATGGCCCATCAGCGTCTAAGAGAGGCGGCCGAAAAGGCCAAATGCGAGCTGAGCTCCCAGCTTGAAACGACGGTCAATTTGCCGTTTATCACAGCCGACGCCTCAGGGCCGAAGCATCTGCAGATTACCATCACCCGCAGCAAGTTCGAATCGCTCGCTGAGCCGATTCTGGAAAGGTTAAAGGGCCCCTGCCACACGGCCCTGGAAGATAAGAAACTGTCCGCGAACGATATCACCGAGGTCCTGCTTGTCGGCGGCTCGACAAGGATTCCGAAGGTCCAGGAGATTGTCAAAGACATCTTCGGCAAAGAGCCGAACAAGAGTATCAACCCTGATGAGGTCGTTGCGCTGGGCGCGGCCATTCAGGGAGCGGTGCTGGCTGGCGATGCGGGCGTAAAGGACATCTTGCTTCTGGACGTAACGCCGCTTTCGTTGGGCGTTGAGACGCTGGGCGGCGTCAGGACAAAACTTATTGAGCGCAACACCACCATTCCCACCAGCAAAAAAGAAGTCTTCTCGACCGCCGCAGATGGTCAGACCACCGTTGACATCCATGTTCTGCAGGGCGAGAGGGAATTCGCCAGGGACAACCGCACGCTCGGCAGATTCCAGCTTACCGATATTCCGCCGGCCCCCCGAGGCGTTCCGCAAATTGAGGTGGCATTTGATATTGACGCTAACGGCATCTTGAATGTCTCAGCCAAGGACCTCGGTACCGGCAAGCAGCAGTCCATCGAGATTAAATCCAGCTCAGGGCTAAGCGAAAAAGAGGTTGAGAAGATGACCAAGGCGGCCGAGGCACACGCCGAGGAAGATAAGAAAAAAAGAGAGGTTGTTGATTTGAAGAACCAGGCTGACCAGTTAATTTATTCAACGGAAAAAACGCTCAAAGAACACGGCGACAAGGTCTCTGCCGATACTCGCGGCAAAATCGAAAGTGCAGTCAACAACCTCAAAGATGCTATAAAAGGTGACAATGCCGATGCGATAAGCAAGGCCATTGAAAACCTCGCAACCGCCGGCCAGGAACTGGGCAAGGTACTTTACGAAGAGGCCGCCAAAAAGCAGGCGGCTTCAACTCCCTCCGGCGACGAGTCTGCCAAAGACGAACCGCCGCCTGAAGGCGAGGTTAAAAGAAAAGGCGGAGATGATGTAATCGACGCTGAATTCGAAGCCAAAGACAAATAACAGATACTCGATGCTCGATACTGGATACTCGTAAGACCAGAACGAGAATCGAGTATCGGGAATCGAGACGCTATTTTCCTATACAAAAGCGGGAAAATATCCTTTCCAGAATCTCGTCATCGATTCGCCCGGCGGACTCGATATCGGAGATGGCCTGGTAAGCGGCCCGCAGCATCATTGCGGCAATCTCATCGCTGCCGGCTTCCAATTCATTGATGGATTCACCGACGTTTTCAATCGCATCGGTAACAGCCTGCCTGTGCCGGGCGGTAAGGGCAACTCGATTCTCGATTCTCGATACTCGATGCTCGATACTCGATACTCGATGCTCGATACTCGGCGAGCACCGAAACGCCTGCTCAATTATTTTTCTATCAATCGTGTCTCGCAGCAGTTCTATACCGGTGCCGGTTTCTGCAGAGATGGGTAAAAACTCGGCGGCAAACAATTTGTTCAGCTCGGCAAGACGCTTGGCTAATACCTCTTCCGAGAGCAAATCGGATTTTGTTGCGGTAGGTATCAAAGCCTCAGGCTCTGTTAGTTTGCGTATTGCAGTATCTTCACTCCAATCCGGTTTTGAGATATCGACGCAAAATACAACGACAGAAGCGTTTCGCAGCGCCTCGATGGCTGCCTGCTGTGCTAAATCGTCGAGGATATTGTTCGGCCCCGCTGTCAGTCCGGCACAATCGAACAGCACGCACCTGCAATGGGCCAATGTCAGCAGTCCCGTCAGGACATCTCTGGTGGTTCTGCGCTTGTGCGAGACGATGCTTCTTTCTTTGCCGAGCAGTTTGTTGAGCAGACTGCTTTTGCCGGCGTTAGGGGCGCCTGCGATTCCCACCGCCGGCAAATCAACTACCTCTTCGTAACTGATGCTGCTGGAAAGCAGCTGCTCAAGCTGGCCTTTTATCTGAGCAAGTGTTCGCGCTGCCTCCGGCCGAGTTATAAATTCGATATCTTCGCCGCTAAAATCCAGGCCTGCTTCAATTAAGCTGAGAGAATCCATTATAGACGAGCGAATTTTTGCAGTTGTTTCAGCTAATCGACCGCTGAGGAGTTTCTCAGCGGCGTCCAGTTGAAACTTATTGCTGCTTACAACAATTTCATTCACGGCCTCGGCCTGGGCCAAATCGATTTTGCCGGCCAGATATGCCCGAGCGGTAAATTCGCCGGGCCCGGCCATTCGAAGCCCTTGGCCCAGCAAATCGCGCATTAGCGCCTCGGTAACACTTGCGTTTGTATGGATATGAATTTCGGCAACGTCGTCGCCGGTATAGGAATGCGGAGACAAAAACAGGTACAGCTTCGCATCAACTTTTAGCTCGGCGTCGACGGCTACGCTGCCCGCTGTAAGTGCGCTGGTTTCTTTCGGAATTGAAGGGCTGAAAATCTTCTCACAAGTATCTATTGTGTCGGGCCCGGTTATGCGAACAATCGACCTTTGCCCTGCCGCAGGAGAGCTGACCGCTACGATAGTGTCACTTAGGTCATACATAAGAAGCGAAAAACTGAAAGCATAAAACTCAAAACTATAACTCAAAATTCAAAATGGCTTTACACCTTTTTGCAGGCAACAGATAAAATTTTTAAGCTTTGAGCTTTGGTTTTGCGTTTTTGGCTTTAAGTTTTAAATTTTGTAGAATGGCTTGGGTTTTTTCTTTTTGACCTTTCCGCCGGTCTTGCTGGTTACCGCAACCAGGCCCTTTGACTCGGCCTGTTCTTTTTCACGGATGTGTTTGCGTATAACGTGCTGCTCAAAAACACCGGCAAAAGTACTTGCCATAATATACAGATTCACTCCCGACGGGGCGTTGTATAACATCAACGGGAACAGCAGCGGCATCATAATCATCATTGTTTTCTGCATTTGCTGCTGCTGAGCTGCCTGGGGACTCGCAGATGCTGCTGCCTGTTTGGGCATAAGTTTCTGCTGAAGATAAAATGCCACGCCCATCAAAAGCGGCAAAAGGTTCAGTGATGCTATCTTCCAGCCCAACAAAGGCACAATTATTACCGTTGGAAATCTATAAAGAGCATCCGGGACTGAAAGGTCGGTAATCCAGAACGGCAAAAACGCCGCACCTCGCAGTTCAATGCTGGCGTATATGGCACTCCACAAAGCAATCCAGATGGGCATCTGAACCATCATCGGCAGAAAACCCATAATCGGCGAGGCGCCCTGCTCCTTGTAAAGGGCCATCATCTGCTTGTTCATTTCAGCCTTGTTGTTTGCATATTTTTTCTTTATTTCCGCGGCCTTCGGGGCGAGCTTGGTCATTTTGCTCATCGACACCTGGCTCTTTTTGGTAATCGGATGCATGGCCATCCGAAACACGAACACTAATATAATAATGACCACGCCGTAATTGGCAATAAAGCCATGCATCCACCTCATTATCGCCAATATCCCAAAGGCCAGCGGGCTGATAATGCTCGCCGGGCAGCAGCAGGCCATAAAATCTATCGTCTGGACAAAGCCCAGCTTTCGATACAGCTCGATTTTATCGAAGAGACTTTTATCTTTGGGTCCCAGATAAAGCTGAAAGTTATACGCTTTTGCACTGTCGGCCTGACCAACCGGCGCCAGGGTGCGTGAGCCAATTTTCAAATCCACTCCGACGGTTTCATCGCCACTATCGCCGCGCTCATCTCCATCGGGATTGTAGAACCACCCTTTCTTATCTTTCACCCAATTACAGGAATCTTTACCCTCATCCGGCACAGGTCTCAATATGGCAGCGAAATATTTATTTGTCGTTGCCACCCACAAAAAATGATATCCTTGTTCATGGCTTATCCGCAGATGCTTTTCTGCCTCTTCTCTTCGCTGCTTACTTTGCGCCTGCCGGTATTTGAGCGTAGCATCCTTCAAGCCCAATTTTCTACTCAGAAACGAAGTTTGAATTCCCTTTCGAGACGAGACTATCTTTGCCTCTGATGTCAGGAAACCACCCACGACTTTTCTCATATCGCCCCTGATACCCTCTCTGCCAAGTCCGAGCGGGCCGGTTAAATTGAAACGCACTTCTTGTTTGATGCCGGACAGATTTTCCACGGTTAGTTTACATTCCAAAAGATAGCTGCCGGGGATGATTTTATAGGTTTTAATCAATTTCAAGACCGGCTCATTCGTATCTTGAACTTTAATTGTCGCCTCGAAGCGTGCCGTTTGGGAGCCGTCATAGTCTTTTTCAACGCCGAAGCTTTTCCAGTGCAGGTCTTGCAGACGCAACTCAAGCTTCTGCTGAACAAGAGCATCATTTTGAAACCCCTTGTTTGCCATCGACAAAATCTCACTACCATCGGGCTGACTCACGGGCGAAAGGATTACTAACGGCTGGGGGTCTTTATAATCACGGTCGTCGAACCCGTTATCATTTCCGTTGCTAAAGGTAGCTTTTCTAATAGCCGCACCTTTAGAGCTTAACTCCAATTGAAACTTGAAGCCGATATCAGGGTCTTCTGTTTCGGGGTCGGCTGCGCCGAGAGTAACGATTTGGGCGGAACCGCCATAGACTTCGAAAGTGGTAAAATCAGCCGCTTCCAGGCGTTCCTTTTTCCCGCCGGGTGCTTCTGCGGTCTCGTCCCGCCCCTCGGAGGGGCGGGGCTCGTCCTTTTCATTAGCCGTTGTCTTTTGCAGCAGGATACAGAATTGTCCGGCGGCCCCTTTGTCATTCCCGCGAAAGCGGAAATCCAAACCGGACTCGGCGACAAGCCAGCCGCAAAAAACAACAAAGCCAACTACAACCAAAACCAAAACAATCCTAAAGTTCATTCTCAACTCTTAATTCTAAATTCTTAATTCTTTATCTTCCGTCCCGCAGCCTTTCTGCGTGGAAGCTGTCCAATTGTTCGATTGCCGTTATCTTTCCGATGGTGGTTTCAAAATCGTATTCCACCCGGACGAAGTGCACCTCGTTTTCATTCACATATACATAGCTTGCCCGGCTGTCTTTGTCCCTCGGCTGTCCGACAGAGCCGATATTGATAATTGCTTTCTCGTCATCGATAATCGGATAAACATTGCTCAGCTCATCGGGCAGATAGAAGTCCGGCTCGTCAAGAAATACGCCGGGCATATGCGTATGGCCCACAAAGCAGATATGCTCAACCCGCTCGAACAGAAGCCGAACCTTTAGCGGATTGGTGTAAACATCATCAGGAAAGATGTATTCATTAACCGGCCTTCTGGGCGAAGCGTGAACAAAATCTATTATCGCTGTGTTTGCTCCCAGTTTTGTTTCGAGTCTCTGCCGCATCGGAAGCTCGCCAAGAAAGCCCCAGCGTCTATTTCGGACCTCTTTTCCCTCTTCTGTTTCCAGAACTTCGCGGGTCCAGAAGCTTGCCTGTTCTGCTGCGTAGTTGAAATTTGTCGGCTCATAAAAGGCGGCGTAATCGTGATTGCCCAGAACGCACCATTTCGTCTTCTCTATAATCAGGTCAAGACATTCCCCGGGGTCCGGCCCGTAGCCGATCACGTCGCCCAGACAATAAATCGCCTTTATGCCCCGCTTTTCGATATCAGCCAGGACCGCGGTCAAGGCCTCTACGTTCGAATGTATATCACTTAGAACCGCAAACATACGCCATTTTCAATTGACTATTGACTATTTTCTATTTATTATTTTCAATTATCAATTATCAATAGTCAATAGTCAATTAGAATATGAGATACGATATGGTAGATATGACTCTTCTTGAAACTCGCGGGCTGGTAAAGAAGTATTCCGGCCGGGCCGTGGTCAACCAGGCATCCATTACGATTGGTCGGCACACTATTGTCGGGCTTCTGGGCCGAAACGGCGCTGGCAAAACCACCTCCTTTAGAATGATTATGGGTATGATTACCCCCGACAGCGGTACGGTGATTTTCCAGGGCCGCGATATTACGAAGCTGCCGATGTACAAACGGGCCCGCCTGGGTATCGGCTATCTTTCACAGGAGCCGAGCATCTTTCAGCGCCTCAGCGTCAGGGACAACCTCTATGCCATCCTGGAAACGATGTCTATCACGAAGGCCGAACGCAACCGCAAGGCCGATATGCTCATTGAGAGTTTCGCACTGGGCGAGGTCGCCGGCAGCCAGGGCAGGTTCCTGTCCGGCGGCGAGCGAAGAAAACTTGAAATCGCCCGTGCTATGGTAACGGACCCTTCGTTGATTCTTCTGGACGAGCCGTTTAGCGGCGTTGACCCTATTGCCGTCGAAGACCTGCAGCGCGAAATCCGCCGACTTGTTGCCTCCGGCGTCAGTATTCTCATTACAGACCATAATGTCGAGAGGACGCTCGAGGTGGTCGATAGGGCGTATATAATCGACCACGGCAAGGTGATAGGGGCCGGAGAGCCGGCAGAAATCGTCCGCAACGAGACCGTCAGAAAACACTACCTCGGCAATATATTTACCGGCGACGAATTCGACGACAAATCAGCGTGAAGTGAAGTGCGAGATACGATAAATGATAGACGTTGAGAAATGTCGGATAATGCACTATCCGGCTGAGGTTTTGGCCAGGGCGGCTTCGCCGGTTGAAAAAATCGACGACAATATCCGCCGGCTGGTAGAGAAGATGACCGAGCTTATGCTGAAGAACAAAGGCATCGGCCTGGCAGCGCCACAGGTGGGCGTGCCGCTGCGGCTCTTTATCATATCGCTCGATGGAAAGAAAGAGACGGTCAAAGTCTATATAAACCCAACTGTTACGCCAATCGGTGAACTTGGCTCAACGGACGAAGGCTGCCTGTCGGTCCCGGGGATTTTCACCAGAATCCGAAGATATAAAAAATGCACAGTTACCGCCACCGACCTGGACGGCAATGAATTTACCGAAGAAGCCCAGGGGCTTTTTGCAAGGGCCCTGCAGCACGAATACGACCATATTCAGGGAATGACTATCGCAAACCGTATGGGCCCGACCGCGAAAATCGCACACCGAAGACAGCTCAAAAAACTTATACAAGAGCACGAAAAGAAGCCGAAAGCGTAAAACGAAATCCGAAATGCGAAGCACGAAATACGAAACAAATTCGAAATTCTAATTTTCAAATGTTCAAAACTTATTGTTTCGGTCATTGGAATTTCGGTCATTAGATATTATTTCGGATTTCGATATTCGATATTTGAATTTGTACGAGATACGCTTCACGAGATACGAGATACGAAAAATGAAGATAGTATATCTCGGCAGTGGTGAATTTGGTATTGAATGCTTGAATGCTTTGGCCCGCTCCAGGCACAGCCTGCGATTTATCGTAACGCAGCCTCCGCACCCGGCCGGCAGAGGCAGAAAGCCGAGGCCGACACCGGTAGCCCGCTGGGCAAATGCCCACTCGACACCTTTTATTGAAACAGAGGATGTAAACACACCGCAGGTTATCGAGAAGATAGCCCATTATGAGCCGGACTTGATTGTGGTAATTGCGTTCGGCCAGAAAATCGGAAATGACTTGATAAATCTGCCCCCGTTCTTGCTTTCGCAAGTCCGCAGGATGCCTGACGGCAAAAGCTCGGGGGCTATAAATGTCCACGCCTCTTTGCTTCCGAAATACCGCGGGGCCGCACCGATAAACTGGGCGATAATCAACGGCGAAAAACAAACCGGTATCAGTATAATCTCCCTGAGTGAAAAAATGGACGCTGGAAAAATCCTCGCCCAGGAAAAAACCGATATACTGGAAAATGAAACGGCTGGCGAATTGCACGACAGATTAGCCCAAATGGCGGCACCGCTGCTGCTAAAAACAATAAACAAAATCGCTGACGGCTCAATTGTTTATACCGAGCAGGACCACTCCAGGGCTACACTGGCACCAAAATTAAAAAAATCCGACGGTTTTTTGGACTTTAACGACTCGGCCGGCTCTCTGCGAAGAAAAATACTCGGCCTTTGGCCTTGGCCCGGTGCTTCGGCGACCTACACTTCTCATAAAACCAACAAATCCATACGTGTAACCATAGCGGAGGCCTGCATAGTCCAGGCCTCAAACCCAACCGACCTGCCAGCTGGAACGCTCGATGAAAATCTCAATATCATCTGCGGCGAGGATGCTCTAAAGATTATAAAAATCAAGCCGACCGGCTCCCGCCTTATGGACTTCATAGATTTTGTTAACGGCCACCACACTCGCCCCGGCGATACGTTTATGAAGATAGAGCAATAAAATGACCGGCCGAAGACCAAAAACCGCACGTGAAATTGCAACGGCTGTCTTAAACCGGTTCGACCCGGAACACAATTACGCCGGCCCAATCCTGAACAAATTACTGGACAAAACAAATGAGAAACAGCGAGCCACCGACCTTGTCTTCGGGACGGTAAGAAACCGAACCGCCATTGATATGGTGATAGCTAAATTCGCCGATTGCCCTGTCGAAAGGATACCGCCCAAACTGCTCAATATCATCCGCGTCGCCTCTTTCGAGCTTCTCTATAGCCCTCAGACCGCCGAGTATTCTATCGTCAACGAAGCGGTCGAGAGTGCCAAAGCCGGGGCAGGGGCAAAGCAGACCGGCTTTGTAAATGCGGTCCTGCGCCAAATCGCAAGGCACATAACCAATCGCCAAATCCGGCTTTCAGAGGCCAACATCAAAAGGACACTTCCGCAATCGCCTGCGACGGGCTGCGAACTCGATACCGATATTTTGCCGGCCCCGAAAACCTCGCCGGCCGATTATCTCAGCACCGCCTTTTCACTGCCCAAATGGCTCGTAACCGATTGGCTCGGCGAATTCGGCGAAGAATTAACCCGGCAGATCTGCTTCGCCGGCAATCGCAGGCCGAGTATTTACATCAGGCCAAACAGGTTAAAAACAACAACACAAGAATTAGCCGAAAGATTTCGCCAGGCAAATATCGATTTTGAAATAGTGCCCCTCGATGCCCCACGACCATCGAGCATCGAGTATCGAGAATCGAGCATCCAGTATCGAGAATCGAGGATGATAAAAATCAAAGCAGCGAAAGCTGTGACGGAACTTCCCGGCTTTGCTGAGGGCTTATTTGCCGTCCAGGACATCACAGCGGCGCAAGCGGTACGCCTTCTTCAGCCGCAGCCCGAATGGACAATCCTCGACTTATGCGCCGCACCGGGTACAAAAACAACACAATTAGCCGAGTTGACCGCAGATTCGGCAAAGATTATCGCAACCGATATCGACAGCGAGCGGCTGAAAAAAGTTAAAGAAAACACTGCCCGCCTCGGCATAAACAGCGTAAGCATTGTTGCGTATGAAAATCTGGGAAGAATCGCCACCGAAATTGGTCCCTTCGATGCGGTTCTGCTGGATGTGCCGTGCTCAAATACCGGCGTATTGGCAAAACGCATCGAGGCCCGCTATAGAATAAAGCCGAGGGCAATAAAAGAACTGACGAAAATACAAGGCGAATTGCTCGGTGCCGCCGCAGAAATGTTAAAACCAAACGGCAAAATCTGTTACAGTACCTGCAGTATTCAAAAGGCCGAGAACACTGAGCTTGTGAGAGATTTCCTGCTTGATAATAAAAACTTCAAACTTGAATCTCAAAAACTTACTTTACCTTCAGCCGAATCACCCGACCACGACGGCGGTTACGTGGCAATCATTACAGCAAAGTAAAAACCATTACCCAACCAATCGCAGACAAATGCCTCTCATCATTTCCGCTTCCATTTTGGGCCTTCGGCGTCGATTTCAGCGTGCAGTTTGGCCAGCGTTTTCTTCATCACCGTCAGACGCTTCGGCTCACTGCCGGCGAGGTTGTGCTTCTCAGCTATGTCGTCGCGCAGGTTGTACAGTTCAAACTTCGTCATCTTGTTGTCGGCGAGAATCTTCCAGTCGCCCTGCCGCATCGCCACGGTGAAGGGCCTGCTCAGCGCCCGGTCATATCGCCAGTATAAAGGCACTTTGCGATTGAGCTTCTTGCCCTTGAATATCGGCAGAATATTTGTGCCGTCGATTGGCCGGTCAGCCGGAACTTTGACACCAGCCATCGCACAGAGCGTGGCTAAAATATCCGTGCCGTTGACCGGCTCGCGGCAGATAGTCCCCGCTTTGACCTTAGCCGGCCAGCGGATGATGCCGGGCACCCGGATGCCGCCTTCATATATATGCAGCTTCATACCTCGCAACAGGCCGGGCGAACCGAATGAACGATGGGCGCCGCGATAACGGTTCAGCGTCTCGGGGCCGTTGTCGCTCGTGAACATTACGAAGGTCTCATCACGCAGCTTCATTTCGTCCAGCGTTTTTATCAGCCGGCCGAACTCGTGGTCCATCTGTGTAACGTTGCCATAATAGATGGCCTCTTTCCTGCCCTTGTACATCTCCATAAATTCCGGCCCCGTTGCAATCGGCTCGTGCGGCGCGTGGAACCAGACGAACAGGCAGAACGGCTTTGAGCGGTCCCATTCTTTATTAAGCCAGTTAATCGCCTCCTGAACTATCAGTGCCGACGAGTACCCTTCCAACGGGCCGACCGGCCGGCCGTTGCGGACGAAGTTTTTCGGATTGTGGTGTGTCGGCCTGGCGTTGTTCTGCGTGGAAAACCAGTGCTCAAAACCGTGGTCGTCGGGCTGCGGCTGTTCGGGTGAGTTGAATTTGCCGTTGCAGTGCCACTTGCCAACGTGACAGGTCGCATAACCGCAGCTTTTCAGCAGTGTGGCTACGCTAATTTCTTCCTTCTTCAAGTGCATAGGGTTGTTGCCTGGAATCCAGTCATAGACACCGCTGCGGTAGGGCGTTCGGCCGGTGAGTATCCCCGCACGCGCCGGCGAGCAGACCGGGGCGGCGGCATAGCAATCGGTCAGCTTCATCCCGTCGGCAGCTAACCCGTCCAGGTTCGCCGTCTTTATGTGCGGGTGCCCGTAGCAGCTAAGGTCCCCGTAGCCCAGGTCGTCACACAGTGCTATCACGATGTTGGGCTTGTCCTTGAATACCTCGCCAGAAAACAGCTTTGTAGCAATTGTGCATCCCGGAAAAGCCAGCGATGCAGCCCCGACGCCCATAGCTTTTAGAAAATCACGTCGATTCATTTTTTATTGACCATCGAAAATTGACAATTGAGAGATAATAAATAGTCAATAGTAAATAGTCAATGAAAACCTAATCCACAGCTTTTCCACAAAATACACTTACGATGTGCAAAACCTGTTCAAAACAAATTTTTTTTGTGCGCAAAGTCAATGCTGACAGTAACCTCTATCAAGTGGAAAAGAAATTTTCTAAAACGGGGTTGATTTGCTTTGCCGCTGCTCAATAATAACGATATTAGTTCGTAGTTATGAGTTCGTAGTTCATAGACTATGAACAATGAACAATAAACTTTATCATCAAGGAACGAGAATAGGGAGATTACCAATGCAGGGCACAATCACGGATGAGCAAGCCCGCTCGGCGGGAACCCAAATTAGCGCTATTAACGAAGCTCTTGCCGAGAAGGTCGGACCGCAAAAGTTTCGCATATGGTTTAAAAATTCAACCAGGATGACGCTTGCCGGCGAATATTTGAAAGTGGGTGTGCCAAACCTTTTCATAGCAAGCTGGATTGAAAATCATTTTTTGAATGAAATCGGCCAGGCAGTTCAGGCGGCTACCGGCAGACCGCAGGGGGAGGTAAAGATTACCTTCACCATCGACCCCGAGCTTGCCGGACAGCAGCGCCGAACACAACTGGATTCGCAGGCACAACTGGTGGAGAAAGCCCGGAATCGACTGCACAGCAGGAGAACCAGAATATCTCCCCTGGCAGGACCTTCAAAGAAAAAACTGAAACTAAGTCTGGATACATTCGTTGTCGGCTCGTCTAATGAGCTGGCCTACAACGCTGCAAAAGCGGTCATCAAAGAGCAGCAAAGCCCTTTCAATCCGCTGTTTATTCACGGAGGATACGGGGTCGGCAAAACGCATCTGCTGCAAGGGATTTGCAATGCGGTGCGAAAGAGCCGCCCTCAAACTGATTGGTTGTATCTGTCAGCGGAAGATTTTGCCAATCAGTTCGTGCTGGCCTTGAAGACAAAAAAGCTGGAGGCTTTTCGCCGTCGAATGCGACAAACGGATTTGTTGGCCATCGACGACATTCACTTCTTGGCCAGCAAACCCTCGACACAGGAGGAATTCCTGCATACCTTCAATACCATCGATCTGGCAGGCAAACAGATTGTGCTGGTTTCCGACGCACATCCGAAAATGATAGGCCAGTTGTCCGAGAAGCTGGTTAACAGATTCGTCTCCGGAATGGTCGTAAAGATTGACAACCCCGATTTCCAGACCCGATGCCAAATCTGCAGACAGTACGCAAGACAATTGACAGGTTCCCGCGGTGCAGGGGACAGTTCCAAATTGAAAATTCCAGAGTCGTCCCGAACAGCCATCCCTGAAAGTGTAATAAGATACATTGCAGAAAATCTGCGGACCAACGTGCGGGAATTGGAAGGCGCCCTGCTGAAACTAATTGCATACTCGGCACTGCAAAACGAGAAAATCAACCTCTCTATGGCCAAAGCGATTCTGGCTGAACATCTGGCCAGAACGGACCCGATCGTGCACATATCGGATATTGAATCAGCCGTCGCCACCTATTTCGGCCTAACGCCGGCCAACATACACTCGTCAAAGAAAAACAGAATAGTGGCCCTGGCCCGGCATTTCAGTATGTATCTGACCAGAAAGCACACCAAGATGTCCTCCTCAGAGGTAGGCAGATTTATGGGCAATAAAAATCACGCCACCGTACTTCTGGCCTGCAAAAAGATAGAAGGCCTCTTAAAGAGAGACGCAGAGTTGTACTGGCAGGGCCCCACCGGCAACAAGGTCTCAAAAGCCAGGACCGTGCTTGCCCATCTTGAAGAGAGTATCTCCCGCTAATCCGCGGCTCGTGGTTCGTCACTCGGGTCACGAGTCACGGGCCACGACTTTCATTTTGCACTTTGGTATTGCAGCTAAAAACCTTTGGCCATAGCGCTTCTGGACTATGCGGGAGTCCAGGATAACGACGATGCCGGTATCGGTCTTGCTGCGAATTAGTCGGCCGAAGCCCTGCTTGAACTTAATAATCGCCGACGGCAATTGATAGTCAAAAAAAGGATTGCCGCCCTGCTGTTTTATCTGCTCCAGACGACCGGCAAGCAGCGGCTTATCAGGGACGGCAAACGGCAGACGAACAATAATAACATTGCTAAGCGCTGCGCCGGGCACATCGACCCCCTGCCAGAAACTGTCCGTCCCGAACAAAACCGTCGGCTTCACCGCCGAGTTCGCAGTCCTTGGGACTCTTTCCGGAGAGACCGCTGAGTTCAATTTTAATTCTTTCTCTGCGCACTTTGCGTCCTCTGCGGTTAATCTTCCGGCCTTAAAGTGCTTCAAAAGCACAGTCCTGTCGAGATCTCCCCCTTGCTGCAGCAGCTCAATATCATTTTCCGCCAGCCAGTCCGAGAGCTTTTCAGTAATTTCATCAAGCATCTTGTAGCTGGTAAAAAGCACAAACGCCCGCCCTTTAGTTTGCAGTATGTACTTTTTCACCTTTTCGGCCGCAGCTTCGATAAAAGCCGATTCGTTCGGGTTCGGCAGGTCCTTTTCGATATAAACCGTAACCTGCTTCTGGTAATCGAACGGCGAGCCGAGGCGGAGAGCGCCAAAATCATCAAGACCGATTCGGCCGGCAAAGAAATCAAAGCCGCTCCTCTCTGTCCCAGAGCCGCTGCTCAAAGTTGCACTTGTCAGTATCACCGATTCATATTTATCGAACAAACACCTTTTCACATCAGGCCCGACATTCACCGCCGCACTTCTCAAGCGAACAGTTGCCCTTCGCCCCCCGTCTATCTCAACCCAGTAAACGTAATCCGCCTGCTTCTGTGTCAAAAACCAATTCAAATCCTGCGCTAAGCTTCCACAGCGGTCGACGAACCGCATAATCTCAAACTTTTCATCAACATCTTTCGTCTGCTTTGCCAGCTTAGCCAATTCCAATCGCAAATCCTTCAGGAGACCTCCGATTCTGTCGTCAACAAAATTCACATAACATCTGCCGTTGGTCTCGTCTTTCGTTTTTTCATACCAGCCCCGGACCTGCTTAAAGAAGACCCTCGCCTCTCCGGTTATTCGGCCGACCATATCAATCGCCTTCTCTGCATTTGCGGCCGAACCTATGTAAGTTAGAAGTCCCTTATGCGTCCTCGGATTGTAAAGGCCGTCGAGCAGAAACTTGACTCTGTGATTGCTGATATTTATTCCGAAATGGTCTTCGGCCACGTGCTCGATATTCTGCGCCTCATCGATTATCACATAGCGATAATCCGGCAGGACCGACGCTCCCTGCTCTTTCAGAGCAAGGTCGCTGAACATCAGCGCATGATTTGCCACAATGATATCGGCGTTTTCGAGGCGCCGCCTGGCCCGCCGGTAGAAGCAGCCGCGAAAATGCGGACACTTCCTGCCCCGACAATTGCCGTGCTCACTGTTGACCGCGTCCCAGATGTTACTCTTCGGCACAAATGGGATGTCACTCAGCGAGCCGTCTTTCGTTTGACTGGCCCAGCTACTTATCGTGGCGAGTTGCGAACCCGACTCATCGAACAGTAATCTTTGCCTTCGCAGCGCAAATTCAAGCCGGCGTTTGCACAGGTAATTACCTCTGCCCTTCGCCAGAACCCAATCAATTGATAATTGATTCCGTCCAAGGAAGGCCGAATCTTCGATATTGATTATTGATTTCTCGGCGGTCTCTGCGGTTAATCTTTTTACCAGAAATGGAATGTCCTTGCTTGTTAGCTGCTCCTGCAGCGTGATGGTAAAAGTGCTGACCAAGACTTTGCCTGCCCCGTTAGAATTCTTCGCTTTTTGTCTCTTGTTGCCCTTTGTAG
>JAUVYQ010000414.1 GCA_030603035.1 Phycisphaerae bacterium
CTCGAATGTTTACAAGAACAGGGCCGGCCTGGCACTCCGGGAAGAAAACAAGATGGTCTGCGGACTCGAAACAATGCCGACCGGTTATTACTTGCTTGAGTTCTGCCCGGACGGCCATTTGAGGCGCTCGATCAATACCCTGGGCAAGTCCGATCTCACCTGCGAAATGAACATCACGAAACAGGGGACGATCTGCGTTGTCGAGATATTCCCGGTCGAGCTGGTCAAAGTGCCTGTCACCGCGATCCGTTAAAAAAGCTGGGCAGAAAAAATGGGCTTTAGCTTAAGTGATATTTTTGGCGGCGATGTTGGCGGTTTTTTAGATGATGTTGTCGACAGCGATGCCGGAAAAATTGTCGGTGCTGTAGTTGGCACAATGGTAGCACCTGGCGCCGGGACAGCATTGGGATTGGGGATGGGCACAGCTGTTGGTGCTGGCATAGGGAATCTTTTCGATCAGCGAAAGGCAGCAAAGAAACAAGCCGGGGCCGTGATCCAAACCCAGGAACAAATCGCAGCCGAGCAATTAGAAGCGCAGAAAGAAACAGCCGCCGAGCGGTTAGAGCTCGAGCGCAAGATTGCCGGCGAGCAGTACCGGCTGACGGAGAGACAAATGAAATTTCAAATGGGCCAGCAGCAGGTCGAGCTGCTGGCGAATCTTTTTATAGATCAGGACCGTACCGAGACTGAAACACGGACCGGGGCACGTGTGCTCACCTTGCCGTCAACTGCGCCGAGCGGTATTATCGATCAGATAAATTTATGGATACATTGCGCGTTACGGGCTTGATAGGACCCGGATTTTAGATGGTCCTGGCACCTTTGTTTTTGGTTTATAATCGCAGATTATGCGCAGGATCTAAAACGACGGCCGCCGGCATGGCAGCTCCAGGCCGTAACGGTAATAATGGCGAAAAAACGAAAAACATATCGAACAAAAAGAGCGACCCTGGCAGCGGCACACGGCCGAGAGGTTTATAGTGCGAAAGGCCCGCCACGTGGTTGGCG
>JAUVYQ010000135.1 GCA_030603035.1 Phycisphaerae bacterium
AATAGAAACAGGGTGTTCCTTACCAGGTCGACCTGCGTTTGTCCAGCCTGGTAAGGGGTGTCCTCGACTTTGATAAACACTTGCCGCCCCACGATAGAAGTCTGGGGGTGGTAATGTTTTATTTTGGCTTGGCTATAGGGGAGCAACCAGGGGAAAACTCAAGGTGGGCGTAGTAGACCGGTAGGTCTTTTCAGGTTCGAGGGTTTCAAACTGGTTTATAGAATGTGGTTTTTGTTGCACGATCATAATACCATGGCTTTTTGTCGATTTTCAACCATAGAGATAGGTCTCGTGAAAACAAAATCTGATACCAGTGCGGATGCCGAGCCTGAATCGAGCGTAGTATGCTCATCTCGCATATCCAACGTTTCCTGTCCAGTTCGATTGTTAGTCGTCGACCAAGCAAATCTATCATTGTCTTTGTCATTTTTCGTGTCCTTTTTAGCATCGCGGGGGACATGAAAAATGACATATGATAGATTTGGTCGACGAATCGAACTGGATGGGCAAATGGGATGCCAGTTGCGTGTACTGGCGTTACATTTGCATGGTGCCTTTGTCGAGGTCAAGTAATGAAGCCCATCCTTGATGCTCCCTTGACCTCGATTTTGAAAACTCCGTCCCGTAGGGGTTCGTTTATCCGTGCCAATGTTGACGTCTTTGCGATAGGGGTTTGGTACATCGCTCAACATTGGCAGGGATGCCTGTTTGGACGTCCAATTCAGGCATTGGGGATTGGGTGGGGGTTTGAGAGCTGATGATGGTGCTCGATTTTGGAATATGTATACGGTTGACGACAGTCGTCTTGGATTTGGTCCGTCCCGTAGGGGTTCAAATTGAAATCCTTTCCCTGAAAGGATTTCAAAGAAGTATTTGGGGATGGCCTGAGAGAAGGAGGGCCGGGAAGGAGCCGGGGAAGGGGCCCGGGCCCGGCCCGGGAAAGGCGGCGGCTTATCCGCCGACCCCCCGGCGGGGGTATACAAAAGAAGAAAAAAATGAAAAAAAAACAGAAAAAAAAACAGATTGATATGGTGATGATGTTACGTATGTGCCGTTGATGGGGTGCCCATATCCAGGCCGGGCGAAGGCCCGGCCGTGCGTGGTGGGGTGCCCATAGCCAGGCCGGGCGTAGGCCCGGCCGTGCGTGGTGGGGTTGACATGTCCAGGCCTGGCCGGGCGAAGGCCCGGCCAGGCCGTGCGTACTGATGATGATGATTCTCGATTTTGATGTGCCCGAGTACTCGTATGGATATCGGGCGAATGATTTTGTTTGCAGCTGCGGTTTTTTGGCGATTCTATGCGCCGAAATGTGGTTTTTTGGTTTTATGATTTCAAATCTGATGTTCTGGGTAACGCATTGTATTGTATTTGTACAATACCTAGAGTCAATTTACATAGTCTGTAGGTAGGGAACCTCACCCATCTACAGAGTCTGTAGGTGGGGTACTAAGACAATCTACGTAGTAGATTGTCGGGGTTACCGGTTTTTTCGCTCGTTATAGCGTTGAAATTTGGTAGTCGGCAGGTGGATGTGCCATTGGCAGATCGTTCAATGCCAGGTAGATGTTGTAGCTTACGCATCGGTTGAGCCAGTCTTTGGGTTTCGATGGGTCAACCTCAATTTTGCAATATGCCCGGGCTTTTGAGAATGCGTTACGCTGTTTTCTCTGCGCAGAGGTGAGCTGCTTGACTCTGCGTGGTTTTGCCGCTGCGTGCAGGCCGGATTTGTCTCTTGTGAAGTAAACTCCACCAAAGCCGCCGCGAATATCAGTTATGCCGCCGCCTGTCTTTACGAGTGTCATTTTGTCTACCTGTACGAATAGTATTTCGCATGCTCGAACTCGCTCATGTTTCGCAGGTTTGCCTCGCGGTTGTCAAGTGAATTCCCGTTGATGTGGTGACAAACTTGGTTAGGGGGTGTGTGGGCGATGAGCTGGTGCATACGGATAAATTTAATTTTACCATCAACGTGGACCTTTGAGCAGGCGTAAAAGAGGCTTCTTGACTTTTTAGCGTGCCAGTGCAGGGTGCTGAGTTGTTCGAGCCACTTAGGATCACAAAAAGCAGTCATGCCATTTTGCAGCGGAATCTTAGCGATGGGCGTATTGGGGAATTTTGGTTTAGTTTGGACTAGCATTTTCAGGCGTCCGTTTTTTTCTTGAGCTTTTTGAGCCCCGCGTTTGCGGCTGTCCCTATGCCGTAAAAAGCGAATAGTGCGGTTGCCATACCGAGCGGATTGAATGCTCCCTGCTCGATCATGACTAGAGCATTTTTCAGGACAAAGTCTCTAAATTTTTGCTTCTGGTCCAGATCTGCAATTCGGTATTCGGCTGTCGTCATTATGATGTTGAGCTCTAACTGTAGTTCCGGCCGGGTTACTTTTTTGCCGTTGTGTACTAGTGATTCTGTTGTTGGGGGACAACTGGTGAGGAACAAAAGCAGGATGTTTGCTACTATCATTATCAAGTACATTGGCCATTTTTCTTTGAGTATTTTTAGTGTCATTCTGGTGTTTCCTCCTGGGCAAAGTGGTTGGCTGTGTGTCCCGTTATACTGACTTTCGGGTATTCATCGGCTTTTTCTTTAAGGACAGCGTAGAACGCATTGGCCTCATCCTGCGTCTCGACTTCCTTCCGGATTGTTACGATTACCTGCATCATTTGACAGTCTCCTATATTTTGCCGATGAAGGCAAGTGAATAATATGGTGGCAAATTTGGCGTATTGTCGGTTGTGCCTACTGCTATTGTGAATGATGTTATAAAGTGGTTCACGCCAAAAGGTGCATTATCTTCAAGGTCGGCTCCTGCAACGACGTTATGGCTGTGTTGGGAAGCTGTAAAAGTGTGATTGTGCGGTGTTGCTCCGCCCGAATCGCCTGGGGCGTAGGTGTCACCGGCCCCGACGATGAATCGGTTGCGTAGATCTGGTAGGTCGTTATTTCCATCACAGAGAGCCCAGCCGTCTGGGATGTCTACGATTGCCCCTGACCATAAGCAAACGGTTTTTTTGGTGAATGGTGACAATGCATCTGCGATATTTTCTAAGCTACACATTAGATTTTCTGGATGTAAGCCAGTGCGTAATATGGCGGTTTGTGGTCGGTTGCATCTGTTGTGCCCGTTGCTTGACTTGAGCTTACTGTATTGTTAAAGTCTGTACCGATAGGCATTGAAAAACCTGTGGTGATAAGATGGTTGTGACCATCACCAGTGAATGGGTGTGTGTGTGTTAGTGCCCCACCGTTCGCGTCAACTGCGTAGGTATCGCCCGCACCGACCAAAAACTGATTGCGGAGATCAGGGGTTCCCGCGGTTCCATCACAGAGATGCCAGCCGGTGGGGATGTCAATGACAGCCCCCGACCATAAGACGATAAGGCCTGTTATTTTTGCCAGAATCAGATCGATTAACCACTGCATTTTGTCACCTTGTTAAACATGTTTTGCATGTGAGCAATCATACCAGTCCGAGCCGTTACATGCAAGGATCCAGCCGCCATGTTCGCCAATTAAGGTTTCATCGGCCTCTGCATGTAGGTGGATGTCTTGATTTCCTCCAGCTTCCTCGTTTTCGAGGGTGACGTTATTAGCCTCGTGGTCAATCTTTGTTACATGTAATATCTGGCCGTTGATACCGCCAATGAAGCCGCCGATAGTGACATTGTTTGCGTTGGCATCAATAAAAAGAATATTGACGTTTGAGACGTCGACATCATCTTGTGCTGCCGGGCCGGTCGAGAATATCCGGGTTGTTAAGACCGGAGGGATCTCGATACTGACTATCGGGCCCCAGGGTTCCCATTGTTTGTCCCAGGTGATTCTTAGGTTTTCATCGGGGCCATCATACTCAAGTGTCACTCGGTCTGGTAATACGGCAATATCAGGGACGGTAAGTAACAGCGTCCACGCATCTTGCCACGCGGACGCTGTTACTGCTTTCTCTACATCATCCACCTCACAAAGCCAGAGGCCCAGGGGTGGCTTGACCGTTTCGTCCATTGCGAAGCGAAACGTAATAAAGATGTTGAGGTGATCTGTGTCGAACTCGTGTTCGACGATCGCCTTTGCCGCGTACGGTCTTAGGTTTTGTCCAGGCATTATTACAGAGGCTTTTACGCGACCGCGATTACGGGCGGACAGCGAAACTGCGTGCTAACTCTGCCGTCTGCTCTGATGATGCGTGCTCGGTACCAGATTTTTTGCCCGAGAACAACTGTGTAGGGCATATCAGTTTGACCGACTTGTGGGCTGGTTATTGGGACGGCAGTGTCACCATCGATCGATTTCCATCGCCGCCAGGGGCCGTTGAAGAAATTTCGTGTTGGGTTTTGTGGGACGCCCATATCCATGGATAGGTAACCATCATCCTCTTTAGCCCAATCAAAGGTATCGTCGAAGGCAACGTCAACGTTTTGACCTGCAGCCGAGGGGGGGTTGACAACAAACGCAGGATCGCCCGGGGGCAATCCAAGATCTGGAGGGCCAGCATCGACACGCGTACCGCCGAGGGCTAGGATTGCAGCGTTGCTTCGGATGTAGTGGTTGAAACCGGTCAATTTTACTGTCTCGCCTAATTTATTGAGCCAGTCCACTGAGTTTGCGTAGGTTGCCCAAGCTGCTCTGAATGCATCGGTCATTGGGGCTTCCCGCCACTGCTCTGCTAGCATCATGATGATAGCTCTTATAGCTGTCTGTCTCGTACTTCGGGGATTGACTGGTTTGGTACGTGCTCGCATGTAGTTTCCGAATCGGTTGCGGGCGTGGGTGCTACCGGCTACTGAGCCGGACATTTGAATGATTCCCCCACCATATTTGATCAATGCCATTTTTCTGTGCTCCTTTCTGAAATAAAAAGGCCCTGACTGCCTGTGCACAGTCAGGGCTACCAGCTACGGACAACAAGAATTTTTATTAGTGCAGCAAACGTCGTGCCAGTTGTCAAGGAAAATCTCGATTTTTTATTCCAGGGGCTCGAGTTCATCGCGATCGTACTGAATGAGAACCTTGACGACATTGGAAGTGTTTGCAAAGAAAAGCGATCGTAAAGTATCATCGCCGATTACCCGTTCGCATTTTAATGGATCGTAGGGCACAAGGCCGTATTGTCTGGCGATGATATATGCCTGCTGTTGTGTTTTGAGGTCAACTACCATAATTCACCTATAAATCGGCTAGGCAGGCCCCCATATTATCGTAGGGGCCGAATACTGAAATCAATCGTTGTGCTGAGAACCCGGTAATCGTGCAAAGTTCAGAACCTCGCTTGCACTCTAATTCAAATGCCAGGAAAACAAAAATTCCGATCCCAGGCTCACAGCATTTGTGTTCTCCCTGGTATTCTTGGTCGCAGCCGGTTTTCCCTGAGGCATCCTGGTACCAGTCAACTGTAACCATATAGACTTTATCGTTTTCAATTTCAGGCCAGTCTGCTGGTACTGGTGTACCCATAATATCGAACCTTTTAACAATTTCACAATGTATATTAATATTATAACAGTTTAAACATATCGTAGTAGTAGTATGCTCTGTGAAGTTGTGAGGTTTGGCACACAGAATTGCAAAAAAGCCGCCCCGAGGGACGTGGGCGGCTTAAAACTGGGAACTGGGACTGTATGGCAAATTGTTAGGTTTGCTGTGAGTTTTGACCGTTTTTCTCACAATCAATTGAGTCAATCGCAGCTTTCAGGTGAGAATTGTTAGGATGCGTATAAACCTGTGTGCTTTGGAGCGACTTATGCCCCAGAAGCGTCTGGACGATTCTGGTCGGGCAGGTTGCGACTAATCTGGTCGCAAATGTGTGCCTGAGGATGTGCGGGTGAATTTCTCGGCCAAAGGCTGATAGTGATGCGTCTTTGATTATACGTTCAACCTGTCGGACGGTAAGTGGTTTACAGACATCGTTTCCGAAAAACGCGGGATTCATCATACATTCCCGGTCTTTTTCCCACCAAAACTCAGCCATTATTTTTATTGCCTTTCGGATTCTGGTTGTTAGTGGGACGAGCCGTTCTGCACGTTTTTTGGCGATATTTTTGTTGATTTGTAGTGTGTGGACAGGTTCGTCTTGGATATAAAGGCTGGTGACGAGTAACGAGACGACTTCTCCGACTCGTAGACCGGCATCAAGCATCAAAAGGGCCATTAAGTGGTTGCGTATGCCGTTTCTCTGTTGTTTTGGTGTTATCCAGCCTTCATATAACCTTTCGAGCAGTTGATCTGCTTCGTTGTCCGTAATGGTTTTTAGTGCAGCGTTCATGGTTACATACCTTTCGAGATTGTGAGTACAACTTTGTTTGACTTTTCAGGCTGGTGTTTTTGTATGGTGGGTTCATCAGGCGAGTTAAAGAAACTGTTCAAAAAAACTTCATCTTTCGGATATTCCGGCTCTAATTCGATGGTGTATTGTCCGTTTTTTAGGTAGGTTTCAACATTCATCTTTGTGTCCTCTCTGGCTTCAAAATTCTTTCGCGACTTCCGTAAATTAGAAACTACCACAAAGCCGACATCGTGTCAAATTAAAAACCGACATTTATTTTGCGACATAAAAAAAACTTTATCCGAGGACCTCGGGAAGAAAAGGTCGTCTTTTAGCCTAAAAGCGACCATCCGGCAGATATCCCCTTTATTGGCCCAAAAACAGGGGTTGTTTTGATTTGGCAAAAACGCACAGGATGCCCCAGGATGG
>JAUVYQ010000299.1 GCA_030603035.1 Phycisphaerae bacterium
GTTGCAGTTGTGATAGCTTTATTGCTTGGCTCTGATCCCCCTGTTCCTTCTCTCTCTAGCCTGTATACGGCATTAGCCTATGTTTTCGGAGCGGTTTTTTCGGCAACTGCCGGTTTTGTAGGCATGCGTGTTGCTACTAAAGCTAATGCCAGGACTACAAGTGCTGCTCAAACAGGCGGTCTTGTTCCGGCACTGGAAATTGCTTTTAAGGGCGGCTCAGTCATGGGAATGACCGTAGCCGGTTTAGGCCTTCTTGGTCTAAGTGTTGCCTTTTTAATATTTCAAGTGATATTCGAGCTTCCCGATGCTACTCAGATAATCGTCGGTTTCGGACTGGGTGCCTCTTCAATAGCACTATTTGCCAGAGTTGGCGGCGGTATTTTTACAAAAGCGGCAGATGTCGGAGCTGATTTAGTCGGAAAAATTGAAGAGGGGATTCCGGAAGACGACCCGCGCAACCCCGCTGTTATTGCCGACAATGTCGGAGATAACGTTGGCGATGTTGCCGGAATGGGAGCGGACCTCTATGAGTCATACGTCGGTTCGATTATTGCACCTATTGTTTTAGGAGCGGTTATTTTCCCCGGAATTAAGGGAATGTTGCTTCCGCTGCTCATTGCTTCAATGGGAATTATTGTCTCGATTATCGGAACTTATTTTGTAAAGACGCAAGAAGGTGGACATCCGGGCCGAGCTCTTAGCATCGGCACTTATACGGCAGCAGTTCTCTCAGCCATTGGTTCTTTTTTCCTGGTCTGGGGGATTCTTGGTATAGATAAGATAGGATTTTTCTGGGCGATATTAGCCGGTCTTGTTGCCGGCATGGCGATTGGCCAAATCAGCGAGTATTATACTTCGGATAAACATAAGCCGGTAAAAAACTTGGCAAACACGGCAAAAACC
Source organism: Phycisphaerae bacterium (assembly GCA_030603035.1). Next base: position 904 of record JAUVYQ010000299.1, read on the forward strand.
GGCAGTGCGACTGTAATACTGGAAGGTATTTCAGAAGGAATGCTCAGCACCACCGCTTCGGTTATTGTTCTTGTAATAGCCATTGCCGTTGCTTACCTAACGGGAGAAGCGGCTCTTATTGGCGGCGGAGTTTACGGAATAGCCTTGGCGGCTATCGGAATGCTTTCGACAACCGGTATCGTAGTTGCCGTAGACGCCTATGGTCCAATTGCCGATAATGCCGGCGGAATAGCGGAGATGAGCGGCCTTGATCCCAAAGTAAGAGAGATTACCGACAATCTTGATTCTGTTGGCAATACAACCGCTGCAATTGCCAAAGGTTTTGCCATAGCGTCAGCGGCTATTACTGCCCTGGCTTTATTTAGGGCTTTCATCGATGCGGTCGGCCTTGATGGCATAGATATTACTAAGTACCAGGCTATTATTGGACTATTCCTTGGCGGAATGTTTCCCTTCTTCATAAGCTCGACAGCCATAAAAGCGGTCGGCAGAGCGGCGCATATGATGATAGAAGAAGTCAGGCGCCAGTTCAGGGAAATACCGGGTCTTAAAGAAGGCAAAAAAGGTGTTAAGCCGGATTATAAAAGCCCTATCGATATTTCGACTTCCGCTGCTCTGAAAGAGATGATAGTACCGGGCATTATTGCTATTGTTGCTCCGGTATTGATTGGTTTGTGGGACACGGAAGCTTTGGGTGCTTTTTTAGCCGGTGCTTTGGTAACCGGCTTTTTACTAGCCATAATGATGGCTAATTCCGGAGGCGCTTGGGATAATGCCAAAAAGTAGATCAAAGCCGGAAATGTTGGCGGTAAAGGAACAGATGCTCATGCTGCTGCTGTCGTCGGGGATACGGTTGGCGATCCCTTCAAGGACACTGCAGGTCC
>JAUVYQ010000032.1 GCA_030603035.1 Phycisphaerae bacterium
CAAATAGCAGCTAATTTTATAGTGAGTATATTTTTTCAGAATAAAACCGGATAAATGGTAAGCAATTACCAATTACCAATTACCAACTTTAATGGAGCTTGGCTATGTTGTCTTTTTTACGTGAGCAAGGACCTGAAGATTCGTTGGTGCCAAAACCGCCTGAGGCGGCTGGTAAGAAACCTGCTGATAGCACCAGGGAAACGCAAGAGCAAGAATATCTAACCGTAGCGACTCAGGGGAAACAAGTTCGCAAGACTACGATACTGCTTGCTGTTTTGTTTGGTATAGGCCTGTTGAGTCTTTGGTTTATGATAAAAAAGAGCGCGCCCCAAACAGCGGCAGCGTCCGTCGACACGGAAGAGGCGCAGATTGAGAAGGCGATCAAGCGGCTTACCGGCGTTAGGTCCGAAATGTTTAGCCGGATGGATGAGATAGTTAAGAAATTTGATGAGTTTTCGGACGTGCAGCAGGTGCAGGTCGGTGAGCTCGTGAAAAATCCGTTTGAACTCGAGATGTTGTTGGACAATGTAGAAGAAACTTCCGATACCGAAGGAAGTAGCTCTGATATTGAGGCCGAAAGGAGGAGGCAACAGCGGCTAAGACTGCAGGCAAGGGACCTGCAGCTCTTGAGCATTATGAGATCGGACCGGGGCAATTGCTGTATGATTAATGACAGAATCCTCCGTGTGGGTGATTCGATAAGAGGTTTTACAATTATCAAGATTAGCGATACTTTCGTCAAGCTCAGGTGTAGAGACGGGGAAGTTGTAAAGAAGCTGGCGGAATGAAACCGCCCTTTGTTGGTGAAAATGCACTTGTGAGCTTATTTAGAAGGTTGTGATATGGTAGGTGTAAAAGCCATATTGGCAAAGGCGATAGAGGAGAAGGCCAGCGATGTGCATATCAATGTTGGGATGCCTCCTATATTGCGCAAGAATACGGAATTGCTCGATATGAATTTCCCTGCCGTCACCGATAAAGATGCAAAAGAAATACTTATTACTATGGTCGGGCCGGAAAGATTCAAAACCTTTGAAGAGAAAAGAGACCTTGATTTTTCGACAGCCGTCGACGACGGCCATCGCTTCCGCGTCAATGCTCATTATCAACGTGATACGATTGCAATTTCATTTAGAGTGATTCCGAATCAGATTCCTTCGATAGACGAATTGCACCTGCCGTCGATAGTCAAAGAGCTGGCGGACTTGCCAAGAGGTTTGGTTCTCGTAACCGGCCATACCGGTTCTGGTAAAAGCACGACGCTCGCTGCGACGATAGGATTGATAAATACAAAGTACAGGAAGCGCATAATTACCTTGGAAGACCCTATCGAATATGCGTTAGAGAACAAAAAGAGTATGATAGAACAACGTGAAATCGGTTCTGATTGTCCGGATTTTGCATCGGGGCTAAGGCACGTATTGCGTCAGGACCCTGATATCATTATGGTCGGCGAAATGCGAGACCTGGAAACTACAAGCTCAACAATTACCGCTGCTGAAACCGGACACCTTGTCTTTAGTACGCTGCACACTATTAATGCTCCTCAGACTGTTGAGCGTATTATAGATATTTATCCTGCAAATCAGCAGAACCAGATTCGAACGATGCTGGCTAATACGCTGCAGGCCGTTATCTCGCAGACCTTATTTAGACGGATAGATGAATCGGGGATGGTTCCGTGTACGGAGATATTGCTGTGTACCTCAGCGGTTAGAAACTGTATTCGTGAGAACAGAATCTACGAGATACCCAATATTATTGAGACTTCTCGCAGGGTGGGGATGCAGAATATGGATATTAGCGTTGCCGATATGTATTTCAAGGGTTACCTGGACAGGGAAGAGGCAATTGCACGGTCAACCAATCCGGGGAGGATGGAGAAGGTGCTTACCCCTATGGAGCGGTTTGAAGTTGTCCAGCCGCCTGAAGGGGCTTCGATTTTGCCCTGAGCCGCAGGGCCAACAAATCCACAAAGGGGGGACCATGAAAAGCACGAAGCACGAAACAAATTCGAAATTCAAATGTTCAAATTTTCAAAACTTATTGTTTCGGTCATTCGGATTTTGGTCATTTGAATTTGTTTCGAATTTCGATATTCGAGTTTCGGATTTAATAACATATTTGTTTCGGATTTCGGATTTCGATATTCGATATTTCGCAAAATGAAAGGGTGAGGATATGTCCGAAGAATCCTGGCGAAATTATGAAAGTGCGGCTGCGGTTGCAGAAGACAGGCAGCAAGCTCAAGCACGAGGGGAACAACAACAGCGTAAGCAGATTGCGCCTAAACGTTCCTCTGAGAGCGAGCAGGGAAGCATCCAGCACCAATTGAGCTTAGGCTCACGCCTAATTGGTGCTGGACAAAAGATACGGAATTTCAGCGTTGAGTTCGGTCCGAGCCAGAAGGATATTCTGAACTTTACGAATCAGCTTTCAGTTATGGTCCGGGCCGGTATCAGCATTCAGGATTCGCTTGAGTCAATAGCAGAACAGCAGGAGAAGCCAAAATTCAAGGCAATCATCACTGATTTGAAAAATCAAATCGAAGCCGGACAGAGCTTTTCGCAGGCGCTTGCCGAGCATCCGCAGGTATTCAGCAATCTTTATATAAATATGGTGGCAGCGGCGGAGATTAGCGGCTCGCTGAGTGGGATGCTGCAAAAATTAGCAGAGTATCTGGACGGGGAAGCCGAAACTCGCTCACAGATTAAAGGCGCTATGGTTTATCCGATTATCATAGCGGTTATGGCGGTAGCGGTGACCATTTTCCTGCTGTGTTTTGTTTTGCCGAGATTTGCGGCGATATTTGCGGGCAAGGAACATTTGCTGCCCGCACCCACTAAGATTTTAATGGCGAGCAGTGCCTTTCTGCGCAGTTATTGGTTTCTTATTATACCGGTTATTGGAGGGATGTTTGGGGGCTTTTTGTACTTTATCAGCACGAATGTCGGTCGGTTGTGGTGGGATAAGACGAAATTGGTATTGCCCCTAATAAAAACTCTGTGCCGAAATCTTTATATAACCAGAAGCCTGCACACGATGGGTGTGCTGATGAAAGCGGGCGTGCCGATTCTTGATACTATTTCGGTGACGGCCCAAATATCGGGAAACGTCCTTTATAAAGATATGTGGCTTGGTGTCTATGCGGATGTTCGTCAGGGTAAGAAAATCGCTTCGAGTCTGAACCGGTATAATCTGATGCCAAGCAATGTAGTGCAAATGGTAAGAAGCGGCGAGGATTCAGGTACGATGAGCGACGTGCTGAGGGATGTTTCCGATTATTACGCAAGAGAGCTCAAAACTGTTATAAAAATGGTAACGTCAATGATAGAACCTATAATGATAGTCCTGATGGGTGTTCTGGTCGGCTTTATCGCGATGAGTATTATTCTGCCGATATTTAAGATGTCCAGTCTTGTTGCAGGCAAATAGGAGAAATTGTCAATTGTCAATTGTTAATCGTCAATTGAATAGCGGTTTTTCACTGATTGAGGTGTTAATTGCAATAGTGCTGATAGGTCTTGCAATTGCGTCCCTGGTTACCGCCAACATCGCTTTTACAAAGGCTAACGCTGCCGGGACGGATTTGTCAACCGCCGAGTTCCTCGTTGAACAGATACGTGAACTCACCACCCTGCTGCCGGTAATTGACCCGAATACCGGTATTGACATCTTTGGTCCGGAGGAGGCAGTTCTGGCCGACTATGACGATTTGGATGATTTTGATGGTGCGAGCTTTTCTCCGCCGATTAGTGCCGACAGAGAGACTTTGAACGACTTTGCTGCCTTTACTCAACAGATTACTGTTGAGAATGTCAGCGCAGGAGATTTTGAGCAAGTTGTCACTGACCATTACAGCTTTTTTGTTAGAGTAACTGCAAAGGTTTTTTTGAACTCTCGGGAAATCAACTCGGCAAGCTGGATTCGGGCCCGATATTAAAAAGCGTGAAGCCAAATGCGACATACAAAATACGACATACAAAATACAAGCAACGAGCAACGAGCAACGAGCAACGAGTATGCTTTTACCATCGCAGAATTGCTGCTTGTTTTGGCCATAACAGGCCTGCTGCTTGCGGCGGTGGCTGTGGCTTTTAACGCCTCGATTATAAATTACGGCCAAAATGAGGATATCTTTAAGACAATCAACAGCGCCCGTCAGGCATTGTTTCGAATAACAAGCCAGCTTCGGACTGCAAGTGCGGTTGATCCGAACTCGCCGGACAATGAATGTGCACTAATCACCGCTGGCGAAGATGATATAACTTACCGATATAACAATGGGGACAACAAACTTTATCTAATTGATAATTTGTCCGGCAGTAATTATGTTCTTTGTGACAATGTTACTGCTATGACTTTCACAAAGGATACAGCGACCGAAGATGCGGTAACGTATGTTAAGAGTGTTCAGATTTCTATAACGGTTGTAAGCGGTAATATCCAGCGAAAAGTTTCGGCTGCAGCGGTTATTAGAAGAAATTTGAAGTGATAATTGTTGTCGTTTAATGTGGATAGTTTGTATCGAGCCATTCTCGGTCCTGTTATTAGCCGCAAAAAATTTGCTGCAACTCACTTTATTATCTAATCTTACGTTCACGGCAGGGAAAGCTGGTCGAACACGTTCCTCGGTTGGCTTTGCAGGTCATTTTTTTTTGAAAGCGGTTTTGCATAAAAATGCTTGATTTTTGCGTTTTCTTACTCATACTGTAGCTAAACACATCAGGGGCGGTTAGCTCAGTTGGCTAGAGCGCCTGCTCGACACGCAGGAGGTCACTGGTTCAAGTCCAGTACCGCCCATTTTTATAATTCCTTCTAATCGATATACTTCTATTGTCGGTTATGCTTTCATAAGAACCGGATCAATTTTTGGGGAGCAGGCCATTTTGAAATTCTTCTTTAAATCAAATGTTCTCTCGGCCGCGGTACGATTAGCAGGATTTATTCCGGGGATGTTTTCACGGCGTAGAGTTTCTTCATTGTGGCAATATAAAGCACGCCGTTAGCAGCGACAGGCGTGCCGTGCATGGGGCTGTCCAGGTCAATTGAGTTGATGACCCTTTTATTCCTGCTTGCAGCCAACACCCAGAAATCCCGCCGGCGTGTGCCGATATAGAGCTTACCGTCAGCTACAAGCGTAGAGCCCCAAATCTCTCCGCTGGTCTTATGGGTCCGGTAAGGCTTGCCAGTCTCGGCATCCACGCAGTGGATTCGTCGCCCGCAATCGGCAACAAAGACCAAACCATCGTGAATGGACGGCGTAGAGCAGCAGTGTCGCGTGAGCGGATAGGACCACACCTCGCCATAGTCGGTGATATCCCCGGTCCTGGTCGCATCGATGCACTTCAGCCAGGCCTGGTGCTTGCCCCACCAGATGTCACCGCCTACCGTGACATATAGGCGATTGCCGTGAAAGACCGGCATGCTCTTGATATTACTTGGGCTCTCGCGGCGGTTTCCAATGTATTGGTGCACGTTTTCTTTCGGCGCGGTGGGGTCGCAATCGAAGCGCCAGACATTTTTCAGTTTTTTCACTACCCCACCGTTTTGCTTCGCAAAACGAAGCAGCGGGGGGGCCAATACAATTTCGGCAACCGTTAGCGCAGTTGAACCCTTGGGTGTCAGGACAGACGTTTGCCTGACAAACGAGACCGGGCAGAGGTTCATCGCCAATATTGAACCGCACGTCAAGCTCAACGTAAATGACGTTGTGAAAGTGCATGTCGATGCGGACAAGACTCATGTTTTCGAGCCCGGCGAGACCGGTAAGAACATCGCTTATTCTTAAAAAGACCTTGTAAATTGTTAAAGGAGTAAATACCATTTAACCAAACACAATCAATGGTTAATAGAAAATAGTCGATTAAAAATGGGCACAATAATAACTCTTCCTAAGCCGAATGAAGACGGCTCGACGTCGTTAGAGCGGGCCATAGCTTCTCGGCGGTCGCGGCGGGATTTTTTGCCGCAGCCTCTTACACTTGAGCAAATCAGCCAGCTGGTCTGGGCGGCCCAGGGTCAAGGCGCCGGCAGTAAGTATCGCAACGCACCTTCAGCGGGAGCTACGTATCCCTTAGAGCTTTTTGTTGTGACAAGTGATGGTTTTTCTCGCTATTTACCTGCCAAACATTCACTTGAGAAATTGACAGAACAAGACCTGCGTTCGGCCCTTGCCTCTGCCGCGTGGGGACAGGAATTTGTTGCAGCAGCACCGCTGACGCTGGTCTTTGCAGCCCAATTTTCTCGAACAACAAATCGCTATGGCCAACGGGGCGTTCGTTATGTTTATATGGAGGCCGGCCACGCTGCTCAGAATGTTCACCTTCAGGCGGAGTCTTTAGGGCTTGGCTCTGTGGCCGTGGGTGCTTTTAGAGACAGCTCCGTCAGTAAAGTTTTGTCGCTGCCGGACTACCTCGAGCCTATCTATATGGTCGTGGTAGGGTATTGTCGCGGCTGAATTATAGGATGTAAGCTCCGATGTCAGAGGATTGGGCCAACAAAATTGCTCAGCAGCTTTTAAGCCGGGGCTTAATAGAAACAGGTATATGTTTGATTCTCGGCGCAGCGGATACCGGCAAAACTACTCTCGCAGCGGCTCTGGCGGTCAAGGTCTGTGCAAAAGCAGGGATTGGAAGAAAGGCGGGGCATAAAAAACGTATTTTCGTGCAAATTTTCAAAAAAAAATTGTCTCCAAATCTAAAAAATTCTTGATTGTTCAAGGTAATTTTGGTAAGTTCATTAATGGCGTACGGGGAAATTATGTTTTTTAAGCGTGTAGATGGGAAATCCCAGTGTATATGACGGACAACTGAAACCCGAAACAATGGAGGGCCTATGGCGCAATTACACACAGCCAACCACCACTGCCAGCTCCTTGGGCAAAGCGGATAAGGATGTTGTGATCGACACGAAAAACGAATCAAAAACAAAATAGAAATAACCATATTCTTAGGAGTTGAATCATGAAGCGAAAAGTTTTACTGAAAGGTAGGTGCATATAATGAAATCTATCAAAAGGCGTGATTTTCTTAAGATGGCATTGGCGGCATCGGCTGCGGGGACAGCACCATTCAATATTCTAAAAGCAGGACCTTCGCCGAACAGTAAGCTGAACATAGCTTGCATCGGCGTAGGCGGTATGGGCTCGCAAGACGCGAGTTATTTCGCGCGCAACGATAATGTGATCGCGCTCTGCGATGTGGACGAGGCGAGGCATAAGAAATGTATTGCGGGCAAGAAGAACCTGCATGGGATCAAGCTTTGGACGGATTACAGGGTAATGTTCGACAAGATCGGCAAGGAGATTGACGCGATCTATACCGGGACACCCGAACATGTCCATTTTGCAGTATCGATGTTTGCGATAAGAAGAGGAAAGCATGTCTATACCCAGAAGCCGCTTTGCCACACTGTGAACGAGTGTAGGATCCTGACCGAGGAGGCAAGGAAACATAAAGTGATCACCCAGCTGGGACACCAGGGTCATTCGAGCAGGAGCTCGGCGATAATCAGAGATTGGATCCAGACGGGTGCAATCGGCGACATAAAGGAAGTGATCGCCTACTCCCGCAAGAACTACTGGACAACAGTTCTGAAGCCTCAGCCGTCAAAAGTTCCTGCCGGATTTGACTGGAACCTTTTCCTTAACAGGGCAGAGATGATTCCGTTCAGCGAAAGCTACAGGAACCGCGAATGGATCCGCTTCAGCCACTTCAGTGGAGTAACAGGCGACATGGGTGCACATATTCTTGACGCGGCATATTATTCGCTCGACCTCGGGGATCCGCTCAGCGTCCATGCAGAAATGAAAGATCCTCCGGGCCCTGGCATCCTGCCCAAGGCGGGAGTGATTACATGGGAGTTTGCTGCAAGGGGCAAGATGCCGCCGGTAACGATGAAGTACCACCTCGGCCCGGATATTCCGTATCCGCGCCCGAAGCGTCTTGAGCCTGGCAGGAGAGCAACTTTTATGGACAGCGGCTCGGTGCTGGTAGGTGAGACCGCATCTATCATGGTCGGCAGCCACAGCCAGGGTGGAAGGATCTTCCCTGAGACGGCGATGAAAGCAACTAAAAAGCCGCCGGTGAAAGCGTACCGCTGTAAGGCTGGCAACCACCTGCAGAACTGGATATTGGCGATCAAGGGTGAGGACAAGGCCATGTCGCAGTTCGACTATGCCGGCCTGTTGTCCGAAATAAACGTGCTTGGCGATGTTGCCATGATGCATCCGAACCGGAAACTGATCTGGGACGCGAAGAACATGAAGATCACCAATGACGACGAAGCAAACAAGAGCATCTTCATGCGCCGGCTGAATCCGCGCGATGACTTGAATTGGATCTAGCGCGACATAGAGTCCCCCGTCCTTTGGGCGGGGCCTAAGGACTGGCTATGCCGGTCCCGAATGGGTTGTGAAGCCAAGATGCATGGTCAAGAGGGGGAGGGCTCGCGAGCCGTGGTCCGCGAGGCCGCAGACCCTCCGCTGCGCCCATGCCAGCCCTTTGGGCATAGCGGATAAGCATGTTGTGATCGTCATGTTGTCGAGGCTAATGGTGTGCCAAGCTTTGGGATATAGAGCCGATCGAGAAAAAATAAGAGACCGCAACTTATGAACTTTGGGTATTTCACATAATATCAGCTTAAGTAACATATCAATCCACCCGTGTCGGAAACCGAAGCACGATGCGAAGGTTCCCGACGTCGGCGAAAACAAGGATGTTTTCGCTCGGAAATTAAGCCGGGAGAGCCTCGTCTGTCGGCTGGTCGCATTGAGGGACGGGAAAGGTACGGATGTGGCCATAGGGGTAATAACCGATTGGCGGCAGGGCGATAACCTTGTGGTGGTTAAGGCCCCTCAGCTTGATATCGGCCAGATTCGCAGTCTTGTTATTGGAGATGTCACGATAGAGATTGCTTCGCTTCGCTCGCCATGACAACCATCAATTGAGTTGCGACAGAGCATTAGGGTCGTTAAGGTTCCGCTCCAGGCAGGCGTTTGAGCCCGCCTGGGGCTCTTCCGGCTGAGATGACAAAAAACATAGTTAGTTTTTGGGACCTTGGGGCAAATTTCCGAGAAGACGCCGGGAATCGGACAGCACGATTTCCGAAAATACGTCGGGAATGACTGTAAGGAATATCCGGGTCGGCGTCGGGACAACTCCGGTGTCGTTACCGGATACCTGTTGCCTTGTGTCGTTCGAGAAACAGACATCGGATAAAAACATCCGAGTTTTTGAATATCAAACAGAGAACGCCGAAGTTAAAACGGGGCTTATGGATAAATATCTTAATCTATGAAAAAATAGTTTTTGAACGGCCCATAATTGTTTATAATGTCAGTAACTTATCTTTTAAATAGCCCTGATTTTTCTCAAAAAAAATACTGACACTTCAGAAATCAAACAGGAAAGGAGCTGAGATGAAAAGGTTACAATCGACAAAGGCGTGCGAGATGTCCCGGCGGGACTTCCTGCAAACCGTGGGCACAACGGCAGCGGGAATTTCGCTGACCTCTAAGAAGCTGCTTGGAGCTGCCGGGACTTTTCCGAAGGCCGCCGGTCAGCAAAAGGAAACCGCCACCGTGCGCGGGGCTTTTATATATCCGCCCACCGAATCTCTACGAAAAGTCGGCTATTATAGCTGGCCGGGCTCAACCTTTGATGCCGAAGGACGTCAAAAGCGGTATATGGACAGGATTCGGGCAATCGAGCGAAATTGCCGAATGCGTATCTTGATGGATGACAAGCCGCTCGATGAGGCGGCGAGTGTAACCCGGTTCATCAACGAGGTCAAACAGTCAAAGCCCGATGGATTGCTCCTTATACCCTTCAAGAAAGGGCATTGGGGACACGTTACTCGTATCATCGGAGAGGTGGGAGTCCCAACGGTCGTACTTGCCACGTTAGGCGTTCTGCTTGTTGACCATATTAATCAGCTTCACGAAAAGTCCGGCGTGTATCTGATAAATTCGCTGGACAATCTTGATGCCGTCGAAGACGGGATGAATATGATTAGGACAGCCCGCTGGATGAAGCAAGCCCGCATTGTCAATATCGTACGGTCGGGGGCCAAAGACAGAACAGTGCCGTATCTTGGAACCCGCGTGCGCACCGTCCCGCACGAAAGATTTTATGAGGAGTTTAAGCGTGCCAAAGCCACCAACGAAATGAAAAAGCTCGCGCGGGCCTATCGGGAAAATGCTAAAAAGGTGGTTCAGCCGACCGAAGCTGATATCCTCGAGGCCGCAAAGGCATATTTTGTCTTCAAACAAATTATTAAAGCCGAGAATGCCGATGCTGTGATGATGGACTGTTTACCGGGACTCAAAAGGCCTCATAAGCACGTCCCGCCTTGTATGGGCTTTATGAGCTTGAGGGACGAAGGCATCGCTGCCGGCTGTCAAGCCGACCTGAGCGCAACACTGACCTTGATGTTAGTGCAGGAACTCTTCGATAAGCCGGGCTTTCAGCAGAACGCTTCTATGGAGACGGAGAAAAATCACTATTTCGGTGCGCATTGCACTTGTGCCTCGAAACTAAACGGCACAACCGCTCCTGCCGAGCCGTATGTTTTAATGAGCCATGCCGAAGCGGGCTGGGGCTGTGTCCCGCGAGTCCTCTGGCGCGCCGGCCGGGACGTTACTATGGCCCAGTACCTTTCAGGTGAAACGCCACGGATGCACATTTATAGCGGGAAAGTGGTGGGATGCCCACCCGTACCCGCCACGGGCGGCTGCCGCACAAATATAGAGATGACGATTAACGAGGTGGATGACGTATGTGATGTCAAGGGTATGCATCAGATTGTATTCTATGGTAACTACGCCAAACAACTGCGGACCTTCTGTCAACTGTACGGCATTAAGGTCGACACTTGATGGTTCAGGGTATCAGAATATCAGGAAATCAGAATATCAGGAAATCAGTTACCTGATAACCTGGTCTGAATGCTCGATGCTCGCAACGAATATCGGCTATCGAGAATAGAGGTGTTTTTTTCTATTTGCGTCGTCGGCGAATCAATACCAGGCAGCCGAGACCCAACAGAGCTATTGTTGCCGGCTCAGGCATTGGTGTAACATAGACACCGTCGATGTTGGCGTTGTTAGAGAAGAGACTTTCGTCGAAGTATAAAGTCGCGACATCTGTTGTCGGGTTGTACTCGGCAAGGTCGCCGTCCCCGAAGCTTAGCCCGCCGAGCGTCGCGGCACCAGTGGTTGATAAAATTATATTGCCGCTTTCAAGAATATGTGCCGCATCAATGTTTGTTCCGGTCCCGGTTAATAAGTTTCCATCTAAGAACAGAGTGGCTACATCGGTTGTCGGGTTGTACTCGATAAGGTCGTCATTCCCGAAGCTAAGCCCGCCAAGCGTCGCGTTGCCGGTAGTTGACAGGATTATGTTAGCACTGCCATTGATGTAAGCCGCGTCGATGTCCACATTGCCGCTAAACAAAGCTCCGTCGAGGAACAATGTGGATGTGTCGGTTGTCGAGTTGTACTCGATAAGGTCACCTTTCCCAAAGCTCAGCCCGCCAAGCGTCGCGGCACCAGTGGTTGATAAAATTATATTGCCGCTTTCAAGGATGTGTGCCCCATCGATGTTTGTTCCGGTACCGGTTAACAAGCTTCCATCTAAGAACAGAGTGGCTACATCGGTTGTCGGGTCGTACTCGGCCAGGTCGTCGTTGCCAAAGCTCAGCCCGCCTAATGTTTGCTCTGTGTTGGTCGAGAGAATGATGGTTGCATTAACCGGCCTGGCGACGGCTGCACACAGAATCAGCACCGCACCAAGAATCATTATTGACTTTTTAAGATTGAATCTCCGCTCTTGTTGTATTTCCGAAACACATGGACGCCATTGGCTTTTTGCTTTGCGCCCCTGGTGTTCACGTTCTACCTGGCGCCGAATTTTGTAGCCACAGTCTCGCATCACGCCCAGGAGTATCCCACAGACGTTGTCATTGCCCAGTACGTCCGCGTTGTTGGCGAGGGCGATTAAGTCTTTGGCTATTTCTAACGCCTTCGAAATGTGCTCATTTTTTCGATTATCCATTTTCTTCTCTCCTTACGTGCTTATTTGGCACACGTTAAATACTTAGCACAGGGTGATGTAACAGATTATTGCAAGAGCTAACAAACGCTTTTTACCAACCGTATCTGAAAGCAACATTCTGTAATATAAAGCTGTCATCATTACCCCCAATTTTGTTTCTTACCCCCATCTTCATTAGTAATATAGAGCAATGGGCGTGCCAAATCATAGGCCCGGTCCGTAAAAAAGCTGTAAGTTTCTGGAAACCAAACAGTTACGTTGATAAATTTTTTAGCTCCCCTGTCCAGGAATGTCTCACTTGAAAGTTGTTAATGAGACATTAAGAGACTGGCTGCAGAAGATTATATGAAGCCCTTTGCCAGATGCGCGTCGTAAGGTCATTCCTGTCAAAGAGTTATAGGTGAATGGCAGTAAGTCCAGGAGATTCAAACTGTCTCATTTACCTTAATTGAGACATTCCAGGTTATGTGAAACACTTTAACGACAGATTATACCGCCGTGATTTTACCCGCCTTTTCGCTTTCTTCGAGGAACCGATAAAGTGTCGCTCGTGAGACTCCAAGCCTCGCTGCAGCCTCGATTTTATTCCCGCCGGTCTCCGCGAGCATCTGCCACACCGTCTCTATATCGAGCTTGTGTTTTCTCTGTTTCCTTGCTTTCTTTGGGGAAAGCTGCGTCGCCATACGTGTCTTAACCGTCTTTAAGGGCAAGTGCTCAGGCAGAAGCACATTATCTCTGCATTTTACAAGCGCATATTGAAGGGCATTTTCAAGCTCCCGAACATTTCCGGGCCAGTCATAATCCGTCATAACATCGACGGTTTCCGGTGATAGTACAACATCCTCTCGCCCGGCCTCTCTCAAAGCTTTTTTCAAGAGGTGCTCGGCCAGTAGTGGGACATCATTTCGACGCTCACGCAGCGGCGGCAGATATACCGGGACTACGCACAACCTGTAAAAAAGGTCTTCACGAAATCTTCCTGCAGCAACTTCCTCTGCGAGATTTTTATTCGTTGCACTGATTACGCGCACATCAACTTTTACGGGCTTTTCCCCTCCCACGCGTTCAAAAGTCATCTCCCGAGGAGCAAGTTGAAAGCTTTTTATCTTCTTCTCCCCTTCCACATGCTGGAAAGTGCCCTTCTGCAAGACCCGCAGCAGCTTGACCTGGATCGCAGCAGGAATATCTCCGATTTCATCCAGAAAGATTGTCCCCCCATCTGCCAGCTCGAAACGACCCTTTCTATCACGAACAGCCCCCGTAAACGCCCCTTTAACATGCCCGAACAGTTCACTTTCCAGTATCCCCTCCGGCAGTGCCCCGCAGTTAACTGGAACGAAAGGCTTCTCGGCAAGCGGACCTTCATTGTGAATAGCTGCGGCCACCAGCTCCTTGCCTGTACCGCTTTCGCCCTGAATTAGCACTGGCAGATTGGTCTGCGCAACTTCCTTGATGGTGTCAAACAATTCCAACATCTTTGCATCCCGGCCCACAATGCCCGCAAACGACTGTTCCGTTTTCAGCCGACGACGCAGGTGGGCCAGCTCACCAGTCTCCATTTGCAGCTTCTTTTTTGTTGCCCTGAAGATGTCTGTTTGCGATATAATCCCGCAAGGCCGTTTGTCCTCAGTAACAACCAGTCGGCGGATACCCATCTTCTCCATAATCCTGCTGCTGCTGAAGACCGAGTAATCGGGCGACACGGTCGCCACCGGAGAAGACATTACCTCCTCCATTTTAATCTGACCGGGGTCCTTTTGCAGGGCAACAACTCTTTCGAGAAGGTCTCTTTCCGTAACAATACCCACCACCTCATCTCCCTCTAACACTACGATGCACGATATATTGCGCCTGGTCATAACTTCCGCCGCTTCCACTATGGTCGCTTTGGTCTGGATTCCAGCCACATCTTTACTCATTATCTCCTCCACGTCCTTCCACCTGCCGTAGAATGTTACAGCTCGAACCAGGTCCGTTTGGGTTACAATCCCAACCAATTGTTTCTCCTCCAGGATGGGCAGTCGCTTGGTGTGCTTGTCCTCCATAGTTCTGATGGCATCAAGCACGGACAAGTTAGGGGATATACTCTCTACCGGAGAAGACATTATTTCCCTCACCTTTATCCTGTCGAAATCCTTCTCTCCGGCCGCAAGCCTTTTGAGGAAGTTTGTTTCGGTAAGGATACCTGTCACATTCCCATTGTCTACAACGACAATGCACGAAACGCTGTTTTCAGACATAATCTTCGCCGCTGACGCTACCGCTTCATCCGGGCAAATGGTAATCACATCTTTGCTCATCACGTTCCCTACCGTCAGCGGAACACACAGCGAGCCGGTCAAATTATCGAATAAATCCATTATTTCGCTCTTCGTTAAACCCCGAAGCTGCTCTCTATTTTCCATAAATCTTTTTCCTCGCCCCCCGTTTTAATGGCGACCTACCCGTTCTTGCAGGCAGCGTTCTTCTTTTTGATTGCAGACACGATAACAATATCGGCCAAAGTCAACTGCCACTTTTTATATAACCCCGCCAATCACAAACCTTTCCGGCCGCAGCGATTATACAATGACGTGGCAGGCCTTAATCCGTCCGGCCTTTAATACGCTTGGTTCTTAACAATGAGAACGTGTCCTTTTTCGGACCTAACAATCCCCCCAAAAAATGCTTAGCCCTTTCCTCGAAATAAAACCAAAATAACAGAGCCCCAAACGTAAGTGCGGGGTCATTCCGAGCAGAGCGCTGAAAGTCCGGCCATTGGACAGAACGGAATCAATTAGAAATGTCCTCAATTCAGCCGGAGTCATTTAGCTACAGACTCTTTAGCACAGATGACTGTTTTACTTGCTCCTCGGAAACTTTGGTTTCCTCAAGTGGCCGCCGAACTGAGGATAAAGCCACTCCTGCCTTAATAGCTGTCATTATACCAACCGCCTCAGGATAGTTGGCCGCAATAAAAAGCTTGCCTGGCGCAAACGGCAGTTTTCCAAGGTCATTTTTCATCCTGTTTTTATTTTCTTTAACAGCTATTACCGGTATCCCCTGTTCCAGCGCCGCCAATGTCGGCAATCCGACACAGCCATCCGGAATAACCAGACAGGATATATCCGCAGCCGTCAATACGCCGGGATGCGTAAATACCATTTTATCGGTGATGATTCGCGGACTTCGGTGAAGTCCCTTCAATACCGAGTGAAGAAAACC
Organism: Phycisphaerae bacterium; assembly: GCA_030603035.1. The sequence goes on from JAUVYQ010000032.1 coordinate 15,261, forward strand.
GGTTGATATTGCTTCCGCAGACATACGCGGGTCAACTACTCCCACGTTTAGATTCAAAACTTCCATCGATTCCATCATAGGTGAATGGGCGGAAGGAACACCGAACAAAATCGATACGGCATGTGTTAACATCGCCTCTACCCCTCCCCAGGGATTAAGCATCTCACCATGGCTTCGGAAGTATTTCATATGAAAGTCTTTGGGAACATCTATCACCGATGCTAAAGCCACCGCATCGTAATCATCTCTATGTTTCCGCAATACTTCACAAAGCCGCTCCAGTCCCTCAACTCGTCCTACCGCACTGCCCGAAGTAGAATACCTTGCTCGCATCCTGATTGGCTTCTCCATTTCAACCACCAAAGGACACTCTAATCCCAATGAAGCTCGTGCCGCGGAAACAGCGTTGATAGCAAAATCTGAAATTCTACTATCAGGGTGCTTGTCAATAACTAACATTACACGGTTGGCTCGAACTTTTTCCAGCCCAACCGTCCCCATTAGTAGCTGCGCAATAACACTACCCTCGACATATAGGCCGTTCTCCGGCAATTCCATAATGTCCGAGGCGTTCACTACATTCGGGTGCGTTATCAGTGTATCACACGCTCCAGCCAACAATCTTGCCGCAGGCCCGGCGTCTCCCGCATGACCCCCTATCTCTGCCCCAATCCCTGTTGGCACAATCATAACTGCGTTAAACTTATCACTGTTCTCAACTTCTCTTCTCGAAAACTCAAAGATAGATGCTGGCCGTGGAATACCTGCATCGTCTAATCCTGCAAGAATACCTAACTCACAATGATACCCCTCTGGACTACTTTGCGTAACGGCAAATCTTACAGGGATTCCGGCAGATGAAAGATAATCTCCAATAGCTTGCTCAAAATATCCTAATAAAGAAGTGTTTCCTTTATATGCTGGTATATCAATCTCCTGCTCACTCAATAACATATTAAATCCTTTCTATAAACCGTGCTGTGCATCCGTTCGCCCCGAACCACTCTTTTGTGATTTTCTCAGCGACTTCCTTATCAAACTCCTTGCACGAGAATATATTTATATAAACAGCCTCTAATAGTTCCAACGTATGTATGACAATCGAACTTGTCAATATAAACTGAACAGCAGAACTTCCCTTTGTGTGTGGCGAAGTCTGCTTTTCTTCTTCTGGAAGGCCCACGTCATCCCAGAAATACCGCTCGCACTTCTGCATCTTAATTGCTTTACACAACTTTTCAAAATACCCATCCAGACTTGCTCTGTTAAACTTAGACACATCACACCCGTGCAAATCCAAAATTAACTCAAATCCGTAAGGCTTTGCTGTATTAGTCATCTTTACTCAAATATTAGTCAAAATTTTTCAATTATTTGAAATATCCATATAAAGCCTAAGGTTCTTGAAAAACGCACGTCGAAAACCAGCAAATTCGCGTTCGGCAGAAGTTGCCCACTTGATTTTATTCTTCATCTCCTCGAACAACTCTGTGTTATTACTTAACTTGGCATGGAAATAAAGTTTAGCTATATCTAAAAGTTCGTCTATAATCTCAGCACGTTGCTCAGGTAGCGTTCCTTTATTCAAACCTAACAACTTAACTGTTTCATATCCTCTTAGATCATCATCCAAGCCTATTGCTTTTACAAAGATTGCATTTGACCAGTAAAATCCAATAAACCGCTCTGGGTCTTCTTTTGCTGGATCAATAAGAACTGGTTTTTCACTGTTAAGATCATCATTAGGTCCTTGCGCTCTTGGACTACCAGGAATTAATGGAAAATGGCACTTCTTATAGGTTTGATTACAAGTCTTACAAGATAGCAAATAGTTATCCCATTCATAAGCAAGCCACCAGTATCCTGGGTGGTCTTCTCCAGCAACTTCAGATTTTGGCCGAAAGTGCTCAACATCTGACTCTCGTTTCATATCTCTTTTGCGCTCACAATAGCAGCATTTTCCGCAATGCATATCCCATAACGCTTCCTTGATATCAGGCTCAGTCCAGTATGAGTACGAACTAAAGTCACTAGACAGTATCCTTTCTCCATTGTTGGCTTTCTGAGACAAAGCGTGTTTTCTATTGCTCACCTTTCTTGATCCTAACGTAGCAGGTGTTTCAGGTCTAGGTTTTGTTTTGATCATTTCTCTCTATTCCCGTTTTCCAACTTTTTCCTGATATTATTAAGCTCATCCAAAATTTTTCTTCGCTCTGCTGCCTCTCTTCCTATAGGGGATTGAACTTTGAGTTCTTCCAAAAGCTCTTCCAATTTATCTTTTTCCTTCTTTGTTAATTCCTCTTTCATATATAATTCGTGTATTTGATTCATAAGCCTTTCAGTTGTTATGTTTCTGTCTGGCGTGCCAAAAGCAGAAGATCGCAAGATTTGGTCATATCGCCATCCCCGCATAGTTGGGAGATTCTCGGAGTCAACAAATCCACTATCGAGTCGTTTAAGTAGCTCTAAACTACAGTTTTCATCGGGAAGGTCCGCCAGCCCAGCAGCACATATGGGCGAATGCGAAGTTGCTATAAACTGGATGTAAGGAAAGACTTTATTAAGATTCTTTATAATGCATCTTTGCAATTCTGGATGAAGATGTTGTTCAAGCTCATCGATTAGAACAATACCGCGCAAGTTGTTCTTATCTTTCATTATACCAGCTAACATCGCCCAGCCCAACATATCCAAAACAAGTGTCATAGTTGCTTCATATCCGTCTGCTAAGCTTCCCCAAACAATTTCGTGTCCGTAATCAGTTATGGTAATCCCAAAATCTGTAAGTTTAATAGACCCTTTAGGGAGCATAAGAATATCTGCGAGCCAATCGCATATCTCTTTTTCACTTTTTTTTGATTTTCTAACTCTTCTCAAAAGCATAAGTTCGGGATTCTGTAAAGCGTAATCATAACCAAATAGCGTATATACTGCATCAGCTGAGGAATAGCTTTCATGCGAAGAATCCCCCTCTATACTCCGATTAGCACCATAGCCGCAGATAAATATTTCCTTCCATGGAATCGTCTTTTCAGGATAAGGGTCTCTATAAATCACTTCTAAACCAGCTACTGATTTGTGGATTTTGGTTTTTATCAAATATCGTTTACTCTTATGAATTAACTCAATTTCAATTAAACCTCCTTCTTTTGCCCCCTTACGAATCCAGTCTCCATAACTATCTTGCAGAAGTGAGGCTGCACCGGTCAAGTCACAAAGTCCCATTGCAATGCTGCGTAACATACTTGTTTTCCCAACACCATTATTACCAACTATAACCAGCCACATTTTCGCCCCTTCGCTCGAACTGAGGTCGACTTTTACATCTTCAAAACAACGAATATCTTTCAATGTTATCTTTGTTATGTACATAATTCGAATCCTCAGAAAATATTCCTGGCTGGATTATACATCTTGAATAGACCTTTTCTCAACTTAAAACCACAATGAGTTACGAACTCCAAACTCTCACGCCATACAATATCAAAGATTCACCTGTGGCGAAACCAAAATTTCCTAAACTTGTTCTGCATGTCCTGGGCTTATCGAAGGGAGCACAGCCGAAGAATCCATCAATTTAGAATTCGACCTGTCGCCCTCCTCCGAAATACGATTCACAATTCACGAACCACGAATTACGCTTTTACGATATCGCCGTCACTTCTGTCGTTTTTTACTCAGTATCTTGCGCCCTGTGCGAGTTCGCATACGAGCCCGAAAACCGCTCTTGTGCACCCTCTTAATCCTGCTCTTGCGATAATTCTCCAAAATATTTCTCCTGCCAATAAGCCTAAAACTACTTCTCTCTGTTTCTTTTACTTTATTTCCTCCTGACTTCTGTCCTCTGCTTTCTGTCTAACTATCAAATCTCAACTGCCAATTCTAAATCGTCAACCGTCAATTGTAAATTAAAAACACCCCCGCAGGCCTCCCCTAACGACATACGATATACGACATACGCAATACGAAACAAATCCGTGGCTAATAAAACACCTTTTAAGCCGGCTTCCCAAATGGGGCATTACAAAATGACCCGGTGGACGAAGGCAAGTCTCCGTGGCGAAAGCTCGCTTTCAGAGCAGACCTTGCCGAGTACACCAAGCCGGCTAAAAACAAATCAGCGTCAATCCGCGAAATCTGCGTCTAAATTATTATTGAATTCTCTGAGTCCTCTGTGTTCTCTGTGGCCCAATAAATTCGTGCCAATTCGTGGCTAAAACAAATCCCACCTAATCCTGTTATCCTGTCTAATAATTTCGTGTTAATTCGTGCCAATTCGTGGCTAATTCTTCTTTTTTGTGCTTTTCGTGGCTAAAGCAAATCCGCGCTTAATTACTATTGAACTATCAGTGTTAATCCGTGGCTATATTTCTACGAACAATGAACTTGTTTTTTAGTCTTTCTTCGTGTTCTTCGTGGTCTAAAAAATGTTTGTGCTTTTTGTGCCTTTTCGTGGCTATATTTCTCTGTGCTCTCTGTGTGCTCTGTGGCCAATTTTTTTGCCCTTTTTTCTTGACTTTTCTTTGAAATTTGGTATAATACAAACCGCCATAGAGATGGCAGGCATTTAGCGGAGAACCGCACGTCTTCGTATCAGCAGATACACGCCAAAATAAGTTCAAAGTTCAAAAGTGAAAAGGCAAAAGTGCGCAAAAACAAGGTTTTGAATTTGGGTCATTTAGATTTTGATATTGTTTCGAATTTCGTGCTTAGGATTTCGGATTTCGCCAGTCTCGGCACTCTACATCTGTCGAGAACGCTCTACAAATC
>JAUVYQ010000346.1 GCA_030603035.1 Phycisphaerae bacterium
CCATCCAGAGAAGGTAACGCTTCTTAGTGTAAGTTATCCGCCTAATGAAGCTGCCTTGGTATGGGATATCAGCACCGATAAAGACTACGCCGAGAGGGTGCGAATCAGCTACCTCCTGAGCAATATCGACCGGCTGATTACTTACAAGGCGCTGGCCGATAAGGCAGAGACAATGGTTGATTTGAAAAGCTTCCTGGTGCTGCGGAACTTCTCAGGCGAGGATTTCGACCGGGCACGGGTGCTTCTGGACTACGGCGAGGCCTTCGAGCAGGGAATCAAACACGAGGAGACCAAGCAGATGCTGTTTCTAAAGGCGGCGAAGGTGCCTATTACGAAGGTCTGGACGTTCGATGCAGCCAAGCTGCCGTGGGACCCTGAAAAGCTGGAGAATAAAAATGTCGGTATCCCGGTAAGCTATCGAATTGTAAATGAGGCCAAAAGCGGGCTGGGTAAATTTGCCCTCTGGGGCGGTAAGGCACGACTTTTCCAGGACGATGGGCACGACAGCACCATCTTTTTAGGTGAAGATGTAACGGGACTGGTGCCGGTCGGCGAAAAGATGGAACTTTACATCGGCGACAGCAGGGACATCGTAGTTACACAGCAAGACATGGCCGGCGCTAAAAAAATCAATGTGAAACGCAACAGAAAGGGGGACATCGTTCTCTACGATACCGATGAAATAATCACGGCAAAGATTGAGAATTTCAAGGACAGCCCTGCTGTGCTTACGATGATTCAACATATACCCGGCCAATGGGATATGGAAGAGTGTACTTTGGACAAGAAAGCGTTGAAACTCGGCGTCGACTATAAGAAAAAGCACGCTAATACCCTTGAGTTCGAGATAAAACTGCCCGCTCGCACTGAGGCCGGCCCCGCTGTGAAAGAACTGAAGATGCACTACCATCGCCGTAATGTAAGGCAGTGAGGAAAAATTAACCGCAGAGAACGCTGAGAGCGCAGAGAAAATAAAAAAGTAGATTCCTGCTTTCGCAGGAATGACAAAGAAAAAGGAGCAGTAAAATGAAGCGTATAATATTTACGTTATTGATAATCGCTGCAATTACTTCTGTTGCACAGGCAAAGGTTGATTTGGTTACGCTGCCGAAGCGGGATATGGTGCAGCTTACGATTTATAACTCGGCGGATATGACGCTTGTTCGTGAAAGCAGAGACCTTACGCTAAAAAATGGCAAAAACAAGTTGCAGTTTTCATGGGCCAATACGCTCATCGACCCGACCAGCTTAGAAATGCTCCCTAAAGCCAACGCGGATAAAATTGACATTGCCGATTTGACCTATCCGCCGAGGGTAAGGAACCTCGGGCTGTGGAATATCAAAAGCGGCGTGAGCGGCAAGGTGCCGGTGGAGATTACGTATCTGACCAGCGGCCT
>JAUVYQ010000293.1 GCA_030603035.1 Phycisphaerae bacterium
GTACAACCTCACCTACTCGCAGTCCGGCGTCAAGCATAAGTAGGGCGATGGTATAGTTGCGGGTTTCTTTGGGGGTCATGTCCCTGGTTTTTCCGTACGGGCGAAGTTCGTATAGTAGTTTGGCTGTCTCCTCGGCGGTTAATGTTTTTGGTGTTGTGGTCACTATGTCACCCCCCTCTTAAATATTTTTTTCAGCCTGGCTGCCGCGGCAAAGCCTCGCTTGCCGGCCCATTTGAGGAATCGTAGGACCGCGCTCGAGTCATAGTCAGCCTGGCGGGCCAGGTGCAATGCATTGAGCTCGTACACGATGCGATCATAGTTGTCAGGATCATAGGGCCGAGCGTTGCCGGCTGCCTTGAGCTCGTCTGCAAGTTCTTGCAAGCATTTCAGCCACAGTTTCTGGTCCATGATTTGTACTTTCGCTTGATAATAACAGGCCGGAGGTCCAGCTCCATCGAACCCCCAGCCCTTCGACTGGAGAACCATGGATGCTCCCCTTTTTACCATTGCATTTTGCCTGGTGACGGCGCCCCTTGATCAGCCGGGTACGGCAGTGTGCCGACTATTTTTGCTGCCACATTCAGCATGTCAAGTTTCGCAGCGTCAAGATGTCCCTTCATGTACTTGTCTCTGGAGGATTTTACCAGCTTTTCAGCTACCTCGAGGAGCTGTTCGAATGTCATTTGTACCTCCCTTCCAAAAACGTCAAAAATCAGGTTAACGTGATATCGACCTTCCACTCTTCAAAGTATAGTGTAAAACGACCTCTTGTCAAGAACAAAATAGACATTTTTTTCACGACACTTTTTTGAGGCTGATTCCGCTGAGCCCAGAAATGTGGTCGCACTTTAGGCAGAAAGCGACACTTTTTCAGCGATCGCTGATTATGTCTAAAAAAGTAGGGGTCTAGGATAGGTGGGGGGACGGGGAAAACCGCCGTATTGGCCCTGTGTTCGATTTGGGGGTACTAGACATCCCAGCGCGGAGATTAAAGGCAGCAGAGGCAGCCTCACTGTGGGGAATCGCTACGGAGGGGTCGGCGCCAGTGAAAAAACCTGCACTCGGATGTATGAGGTTGTCGAGTGCCAGGTTTTTGCCGTTATTCGTGTACATCCAGCCGGCCAACAGGCTACCGGCTGAAGCGGGGCGGAAAGCACATCGCAAAACGAATGACCGGAATCTCGACTACATCCGGGCACAGATTTGCGTGCTTGAAGCCATCGGCCCACCTGGGTTAGCTTGTAAGCGTCTTAGGGCAAAAGCTGCGTTCCGCAGACCTGCTTTTGCTCTAAGTGCTTGCCAAAACAGCAAAAATCCAGAGGGGGACCGCAGCGATGTGCGCAGCGAAGCGGAGTGCAGTAGCGGGTTTTGCGGTAGTGAATGGATTTTTAGCAAGGTTTTAAGAGGTTTTGCGGTGTCTCGTGATAAAACAACCCTCCTCCTTAGCTTGGAATGGGGGAAAATCAGGAAGAGCACGAGAAACTGAAAAACCGCCAAACCTTGCGGCTGTTCTTGCAGCTTTGCTAACTTTGGGCGTAGGATTTTGGCAGCAAGCGATGAAGATATTTGCCGCCGGCCAGCAGGCTACCGGCGGCTTCCGCTTTGCGTCGCAGACCATTTTTCTCGGCGGCGGCAGCTACCGCCGAGTGGGTGTCGGGTGATGTCACTCGTTTTGTGGACCCCGTTGGTGTGGTTGGGGATTCGCAGCTACCAGCCCGCTATCCCGACGAGCTCGTTTACGAGCTCGTCGGGACGGGCTGCTTTATCTTTTTCGCTGCTCGTGTCGTTCGAGCAGCGGCGGCGGCGGATCTTTTTTATATACTGTTCACGGC
>JAUVYQ010000392.1 GCA_030603035.1 Phycisphaerae bacterium
GGATTATGTCTATCAGTTCTTCCAACATGATTAGTCCTGATACCAGATCGTGACGGTCCCACGATTCATTACTCCATCGTCAAAGTTCCCATTGTCAAAATCTCCGTTCAGTGGACGTGACAATATAACGGTATTTGCATCCCATCCGCCTATCTTACCTTGAGGGTGCTCACCGGTAATAGTATCAGCACGGTTTATCGGACAGATTATATCCGATGTATCATTTATTATGGCAGTACTGACAGAACATATCTTTGCAAAATCCAATCCGTGAACTACATTTTTATTCGGAGTCGTGTCCATATTCCAGACGCCGATCTCGATAACCTTGACGCGCATGACATTGGTGTTCGCACCGACCAAAGCTTCCGGCAGGTAGTACCTATTGTTTTTCCGAGTATACATATACCCCGGTGTTACATCAATACTTGCAGGGTTTACACTACCATATGGAACGATTAATATTTCTATCGGAGTACCATGAATTTCAAGTAAAGCGGGGGGTACATGAAACTCATCCGCTGTTGTCTTTCGCCAAACTATAGTATCTGGATGGATTTTCTCCGGTTCCACGTCGACATATGACAACACCTTCGGCTGTAGTATCTCACCGTTAATTCCGATGATATGATCGAAGACTTGCGGATTATTTATTTCCATACTACTGTGCTACATTCTCCAACACGTAGAATGCGCTTGCATCGGCCGTAGCCATACAATACCAATCATGCGAGCATAGTTCAAAATCTCTGTCCCAGGTGAGGGACGCTGATCCGCCTTGGGGGGCCAATCGTATACCACGCCCCGTTCCCACCTGGTTAGACGGAGCGATATACACCACATTTTCAGACAGGTTTATCACGATAAAAGACACGCGCTGCGGATTGTACGGCAAGAAGTGTTGGGTTGCTATATTGGCTACTTGCGGGTCGAGTTACGGCTGTTCTTTGGGTAAGCTCTTTATTCCAAAGAGCGACTCGAGCATTTCGTGAAGAGCGATTGGCATAGTCTACAGTTCGATGTCCAGAAGATCTGCCAACAGTTCGACAAAAATGTTGTCGATGTCGTTCTCTGTTTTCAGAGCATGTTCATAC
>JAUVYQ010000370.1 GCA_030603035.1 Phycisphaerae bacterium
CGAAAAAGATTTAATCAAAGCAAAAAACGTACCAATTAAATATTACAATTACAGTTACATAAAAGATCTTTTAGAACAAAAATACAGCCAGAGAGTTTCTCTGCCTACCATCATCGACCGGGCCAAAAGAAACAATTTTTACTTTTTAAGAGCAAAGAGAAAAGCTCATGATCGAGATGTAATAACCAACTATCCGGGCGAGCTTATTCAACATGATTCTTCCCATCACCATTTGCTCCTTATGCTACTAGTGCAGTGCGCCCATCGCTTCTTTACATTTGGCGATCTTCGCCAAAATACGCTCCACCGGAGCGCTCCAGATGAAAATCTTTGAATTTTGTTTGTGATTTTCCAGGTAGTCTTTGATAGCTTTGATCAAAGCTGAGACGTTTTGAAAAGAACCACGTCGTATCCGTTTGTCGGTAATCTCGCGAAACCAGCGTTCGACCAGATTTAACCAGGAACTGGAAGTTGGTGTAAATTGTAGATAGAACCGGGGATGCCGTTTGAGCCAGGACTTCACTCGCGGATGTTTGTGTGTACCGTAATTGTCTACAATCAAATGAAGATCCAGTCCGAACGGTGTTTCTCCATCTATTTGCTTGAGGAAACGGATAAACTCTTGGTGTCGATGATGCGGCATGCAGTCGCCGATAACTTTGCCGTCTAACATACTGAGCATCGCAAACAAGGTGGTCGTGCCGTTGCGTTTGTAATCGTGAGTCATCGTTCCGCACCAGTCTGTCTTTAGCGGCAGACCCGGCTGGGTCCTGTCCAGAGCCTGGATTTGACTCTTTTCGTCCACGCACAGAACCAGCGATTTGTCCGGAAGATTCAGATACAATCCAACGATGTCGTACAACTTTTCGACAAAGTGCTTGTCGCTGCTGAGTTTGAAGGTTTTGACCAGATGCGGCTTCAGGTTGTGTTGCTTCCATATCCGACGTATCGTCGCTTCGCTTAAGCCTTGAGCTTTTGCCATGGTTCGCGTACTCCAGTGTGTTGCATGGGGAGGCGTTGTCTGTAGAGTGGCTTCGACCACCGCTTTGATTTTCGCTTTCGAAATTTTGGGGATACGACCAGGACGGGGCGCATCCTTTTCCAACCCGGCGCACCGGAAGGACAAAAAACGCTGCCGCCAGAGTTGAACCGTAGGACGGGAAATCCCCAGGCGGCAAGCTATGTCGTGGCTGAAGATTCC
>JAUVYQ010000319.1 GCA_030603035.1 Phycisphaerae bacterium
GGAAGATAAGCTGGTCGAGCAGGGGGGAGGAAGGCAAATTTAAGAATGTGGGGTCCGCGCAAGAGAAAATTCGATCCACCCAATCGGCATATAGTCGAGCTCAAGCGCTTGACCAGGCTGTTTCTCAGGGGAAAGATCAAAGTCAAGGAACTTGAAGTCATACTGATCACAATGGGCGTCCCCCCGGAGCTCGCCCGGCCGGGCAGGGAGGCACAGAAGATAAAACCGGAGGTGTTCCGATAAAAATTGTGCCCACGTCCTCAATCTCGGTTAGAAGCCGCACCAGCGCATCGGTGCGGCTTTTTTTATGGAAATGCAACTGTATAGGTAAGATTTGAGAAAAAGTTAATCACAAACAGGGAAACCCAGTGACATCAGGTTCCCTGTGGATAAGTTTTTTTTGAAAATAGCCCGTTTGGGCATTTGGGGGAGGTCTGACCTCATTATCTATTAGTAATATAGGCGCTTTTGGGAGCAGAGGGTTATCCGCATTTTGGGCGTTAAGTGTTTATCTAACAAGCACTTACAAGAACTCAAAAAATGGGGATAAGTATTTTTTCCTTGACAAAACCGGAAAAATCATATAATTTTGCTTTCAACGGGGGCTCGCAAATCTTGTGCCACAATAAAGACGCACACAACGGTATAAAAGCCTTGTTAAGCACAGGTTAAGAAACCAGTGGCAGACGGTGTGATCGCAGTCCCTTCCTGATCTCCTAAGAGCAAGGGATTTGCCAAGCAGCCGGGAACCATGAAGGGCGTGGCAGGCTGCGCTGGCTTTTAAACTTCCTAAAGAATTTTTTTTAATTTTCACTTGACAGTGGGGCAGCTGGCATATACATCAGGCCAGGCGCGCAGGAGGGGCTGTGAAGCTGAGGCCGATAAGGGAGTTAAAATGACGCCGTTGGATAAGCCCAGAGATAACGAACAAAGAGTGGACGATGCGTCTTTAAAAAAATTAGCTGGCGGCGGCTTCTTTCAATTCCCCAAGGCGATGGATGAGAGGATTTTTTTCACGTTCTGCGGTTACGACGATTATCTCAAAGGCGTTTTACTGAGCAAACATTGCAACGCACATATGAACCGGACGTGCAGCTATCGGATCAAGGTCCGGGAAGGCAGGCAGGCAAACGTAGACTTCGAGTTCGCAGATGAAGAGGTCCTGGAATTTTTTGCGAACTGGCAGGTCCAGCGAGTCATCGACAAGAACGAGCTGGTAGGCAGCTCGATTCGGATCGTTTTCATAGGCCGGCACAAATCAAGATTCGGCGGCCATCCCGCAAAGGTCTATGACATATTCATAATCAAGAATACACAGGAGATTTTACAAAATGAGCCAAGACCAAGAAAACCAAGAACCGCCCGGCCAGGATCAGGCCGGGACTGTGGACGTCGCGCGAGAGCCAGCGCGAAAGTGTAGTATTTGCGGCGGTCCGAATCATTACGGCTGCGGGTGTGAGGCCAGGCAGCTCCGCGAGGCCGAAGAAGCCGGACTGACGGGAGATGAGGCAAAGGCGCTCCAGGAACCCGAACCGCAGCCGGCGGAACCTGGTGAACCGCAGCCGGCGGAACCTGGTGGACCGCAGCTGGCGGAACCTAAACCCAGACCGCAGCCGG
>JAUVYQ010000397.1 GCA_030603035.1 Phycisphaerae bacterium
GGGTATTCTGCGTGATGGGACCCTGGCCAAACTTGATTTTCTCGAAGAAAACGGCCTGTTGAGTTTGAATAACGATGGAACGTATGTGGGTTCGGGTGGGTTTGGTTACACCCGGGAATTGCCCCAGAAAGATTTTGACGGAAAAACGATACGTACACGCGATATGTGGGGATTCTGCGAGAGTCAAGAAACCACTACCTTTTCCCCGGAAATGTTTGCCGAGTTTATTTTTCCCTATCAGTTACCCATTCTTGAGCGATTTGGGCTGAACTGTTACGGTTGTTGCGAACCACTGGACAAACGCTGGTACGTAGTGAAAAACGCGCCCCGACTTCGGCGTGTTTCTGTCTCCCCCTGGGCCAATTTGGCTGACCTGGCTGATAAGCTGGGCGAGCGGTATATTTATTCGATGAAGCCGCATCCGGGTGACTTGGCGGTACCGTCCTTGAACGAAGAACGTATCCGAACCGGACTGCGCAGAGCCTTGCAAATCACTCGTAATTGCCGGGTCGAGATAATCATGAAAGACAATCATACCATTGCCAACAATCCACAGAATGTGATCCGTTGGTGCCACATTGCACGTGAAAAAGCCGAAGCAATCTAGAGGTAAGCTTCAAGACTTCAAGAAAAAATGGAACATCAAATGAGATACACTGAAGGAAAGATCGGTAGAATATTTGTGGTGAGATTGGAAGATGGGGATAAGCTGCCCGAGGCAATTGAATCCTTTGCTCAGGAAAACAAGGTATCTCGTGGAATGTATATCCTTGTGGGAGGAATTAAAAATGGGGGAAAAATTGTGGTTGGGCCTGAGGATAGTGAATCAATGCCCATAGTTCCTATGATTTTTAGCCTCAAGGGCGTTCATGAGATTTGTGCAGTGGGTACTATCTTCCCTGACCGCCATGGGAAGCCCAGACTTCACATGCACGCTGCACTGGGACGAGAGGGGAAAACAAGGTCCGGATGCATACGTCCCGGTATCGAAGTATGGAAATTGGGAGAAGTTATAGTTCTTGAGATTACTGAGACCACTGCACATCGCCAAGAGGATACAGAAGCAGT
>JAUVYQ010000097.1 GCA_030603035.1 Phycisphaerae bacterium
CAAATATGAACAAATCGCAGTCGAAAGTGCTAAACCCGCCACTCCCATAAACCAGATAAGAGTCAGATTAAGAATAACATTTACAAGCACCGCTATCATCGCACTTCGCATCGGTGCCTTAGAGTTATGCATAGAATAGAATGCTCTTGTAACAATCTGCTGGATGAAAAATCCGCTCAAACCCAGCGCATAAAACAACAGCGCCAGCGCCGTTGCTTCGGTATCGCCGGCCGTGAATTTTCCGTGCTCGAACATCGCCGAAACCAATGGCCTGGCCACCAGAAACAATCCGGCAGTTGCGGGGATCGCAATGAACACGGCTGCTTGAATCCCCCTCGAGATGGTTTTGCGCAGGGCATCGAAATTTCTTCTCGCCGCATCGGCGCTCATCACCGGAAAAATTGCAGTGGCTAATGATATTCCTAAAACTCCCAACGGCAGTTGATACAGCCGTTGAGCGCCATTAAGATAGGAAACACAACCACGGCGTAAAGGATATGTTATCTGGTTACCCATAAATAAAAATACGTCTCCCTTTTCCGCTGAACCGGAAAACCACCACGCTATAAGGTCGTCAGCCAGTGTATTTATCTGTGTTACGGTCAGCCCTAAAATCATCGGTCCCATCATCATCATAATTTTTTTGAAGGCGTCGGTACGAATTTCCCATGCAGGCCTGATTGAAATCCCGCCGGCGCGCAAAGGCGGAACCTGAATTATTATCTGAACCAGCCCCGCGACAAGGACCGTCACCGCAACGACGAAAACCAGACTGCCCGGCTCCATCCCAAAGACCCACCCGCCCAGGCACAGGGAGCTGATAATAAAAATGTTCAGCACAATCGGCGCCGCAGCCGGAGAGGCAAAGTGCCTGTGTACGTTAAGAATCCCCGCCAATATCGCTACCAGACAAACCATCAGCATATACGGAAGCATAACGGAGGTCAGAGACAAAATCAGCCGCGTCTCGGAATTCGCTGCGAATAATTTAAGGTAAATCCAGATTCCAGCCCATCCAAGCAGCACCAATGCCGCCAGCAGGACAAATATGACTGTAACTACGGTATCTGCCAGACGAGAGGCTTTTTGAGGGTCCTCGTGGAGCTGGTGGCTATAGACGGGAATAAATGAGGCCGATGCGGCGCCCTCACCAAAAAGTCTTCTGCTGAGATTGGGTATTTTAAATGCAATAAACCACGCATCAAGCAGTCCGCTGGCACCGAAAAAATAGAAGTACAATATGGTACGTATCAAGCCGAACGCTCTGCTGACCGCCGTAAGAGAGGCAATTTGTCTAAAGCCTTTTATCATTTCGATGCTCGATACCCGATGCCGGCTGCTCGTGTCTGCTGTTTGCTGAAGCGAGCTGCGCTTCACGTTTTACGTGCTACGGTGAAAGGTCTGCAGCGCCCGACGTTATTTAATAATCCGACAGCAGCCATACTGACCAGCAGGCTTGACCCGCCGTAGCTTACCAGCGGCAAAGTCAGGCCTGTAATCGGCATCAGCCCCACTGTCATACTCACATTGACGATGACCTCAACTGCAAACATTGCCACAATACCGACCGCGAGCAATCTGCCGAATGGGTCGGTATTGTTCCCTGCAATTTCCAATCCGCAGCCAATAAGAATCACATAAAGCCCCACCAGGCCCAGGCAGCCCCAGAAGCCCCATTGATGGGCGATAATACCAAATATAAAGTCGTTGTGCCTGTTTTCTAAAAAATCGTATTTGACAAAGGGGCCTCGTCGAAAACCATACCCTTTGGCACCACCGGAAGCAACGGCATATTTTGAGCGAATCAGATGCCAACCCCAATTACTCTTCCATTGCTTTTCACTGAATTTCGTGCCGACAAGAATCTCGCCCAGGGTCGGGTTTTGCTCGGCCTGCCGGCGAATCCAGCTGCTCTGCAGCAGGACGCTGCTTATTCTGGTTCGCTGATAATTCTCCATCTTCCACCACAGCAGGGGGCTAATTAGAAGTGCCATAAGTACCACAATCAGCAAATGCTTAATCTTCGCTCCCGCCACAAACAGCATAGTGAACAAGATGGGCATCATCAGCAAGACCGTGCCCAAATCCGGCTCGAGCAGGATTAGGAGCATTGGCAGCAGCGTCAGCACAAACGGTCCAATCAGAGCGCTGAAATTGCGGTAGTTGCTGCGATAACGCAGGTACCACGCCAGCGCAAGGATATAGGCCAGCTTGCAGATTTCTGATGGCTGTATCTGTGGCAATTTCGGATGGATTCTAATCCATCTGTGCGTACGATTGATCAATGGGACGAACCAGAGATTTACGTATTTGCCGAGCAGTACAACCGCCAGAAGCAGCAGGACAAAGCCGTATATCCAGTAGCTGACCGCCCCAAACCGCCGGTAATTGACCAGGTTAACTGCTATGAAGCCGATGACCCCAATCGCAGCGAATATGACCTGTTTTTTCCAGAGATTGCCCAACCCACCGGTTTCGCTTGCCGGGCTCGGCTCCGCAGGGTGGCCAACCGAATAAATGGCCGCTATCCCGATGGCAACCAGGGCTAAAGCCGTCGCCAGCAAGCATAGTCTTACAAATATAAGCCGTCCTTTTAGAAAGTTGTGCATAACGGCAAAATACCATAGGGCCGCCAAAATTGCATATACGAACTGCAAAATCACAAAAAATTATTTTTGCAGCAAAATGCCGTACCGGAGCGAGGCTGGCCTAAAATAGCCCAAACAGACCTATTAACCCAAATTAACAGCCGAAAAGCAGCCTTTAGTCTTTTTCGTTACAAGCTCTGTATGTCTATTTCTATAGGATTATGCCCTATCTTTAATTTTTTTGTGTTTTTTTACATTTTTTTTGTTTTTTTTACATTTTTTTCTTGACTTACGCGGAAGCTTATGATATTTTACACTTAATCTTCACCAACAATGACCCGTGCGTATAGTTTTTCGGCGCACATTTTCGCCAATCGGCGGGAAAGGAGGGTGCATAGGAGCAGAAAGATGTTGGTTTTTTTGTCCGGCTACTCCTGCCAGCCGGTACGTTCTGTCCACACAGGATATTGAGCAGACGTAATTAGATGAGAGATTTTATATCAGGCAGGAGCAAGATTCGTAATTTGTGTAGAAACCAAGATGGTGCAGAGCTTGTGGCTCTGCGAAGAAGAAAAGAAAGGAAGGCTGAATCATGAAAAAGATTATTTTTGTTCTGGTGGTGTTGTTGCTCGCGGTTCCGGCGTGGGCGACGACTGTTACCATTACCGCCACTCAGGTGGGTACTACAGACCAGGTCGAGATCAAGTACGTCTCGGTCGGGAACCTGCCAAGAGCGTTTGGTCTGGACATCACGGTCACCGACGGGAATATTGTTGCCTGTGAACCCAATATGGTCGGTGAGTGCACCGCGGATGTTAAGGGCTATGGTATTTTCCCCGGCACAATCGTCATTGAAGCGGACGGTACCGTTTCCAATGATGGTACTCCGGTCGCTCCGCCTGGTGCCACGGGTGCTCTTGGTGGTATTGACACCAATGGCATCACCATCGAGATGGGCTCGCTGTATGTGGATGGTAACGCTCCGCCTCTCGAAGGCGTGCTTTGCACGATTACAGTGACCAAGAGCTGCACCGTGAAAATTGCAGGGAACGCAGCCCGCTGCGGCACTGGCAGCGCATTAGGCGTGGTTATGGAAAATCCCGATGAAGTGATCATTGAGACTTACGTCCCCGGCGGCGTGATCATCCCGTCTAAGTGCTTAGTTGTTGGACAGGTGGTCGGCGGTGTCCTCATCACGCAGGATATGTATGACCTGTGGGTGGTTTTAGGTGAGCCGCTTTCCTGGTGCTATGACTGCCATTACCGCTGCGATACAGACGGCGACTGCGATGTTGACGGCATCGATGTTGGTGTGCTTGTAAACGGCTGGTCTGTTTATGATCCTCGTGCTGACACCGACAACGATGGTGATGTTGACGGCATCGATGTTGGCAACATGGTTACCGGCTGGAACAGTGGATGTGGGCCGTGTACACCAATACCGTAATCGTTGGTACCGGTAAGCAAGTAAAGTTAGTTTTGTAACAAATTAACAAATTAATAATGGGGAGTTTTTGAAAGGAGAAGATGATGAAGAAATTGTTGATTTTAATGTTGGTTCTTGGCATGGCCTCGTTGGCTCATGCAGTTCCGGTTCCGGCAGGTAGTTTAATCTTTACCCTGAATGGTGAGCCTCAACCGGAGGAGATTGTACTTGTGCCGTGTCAGAGTGTTGAGCTTGACCTTGAGTTAGCGGACGGTCACAACATAGGAGGAGCAGGGTTTGGCTATTTCCTCTCGTATGAGCTCACTGACACCACTGCAGAGTTACTCTGGGAAGGCACAGTGTTTCCGACAGATATGGATCTGCCCGGCAAGTACCAGAACGAGAGCGCTCGATATGGTGAGATTACTCAATCGCAGATCTTCAATCCTGCTATGCCTGGCCCGACAGTTCTGATGAAAGGGCTCATGCTTCACTGTCTGGAGCAGCCGTCGGAGCTGGACCTGGTAATCTCAGTTCTTGGTGTAACCATGATTGACGGTCTCGAGATTGACCAAGGAGTTGTGCATACGCTGCACATAAGGCAGATACCTGAGCCGATGACGATTGCACTATTAGGTCTGGGTAGTTTGTTCCTGATGCGTCGGCGTCGGAAATAAGACGAGGCTAAGGCCAACAAATTGGTTTGTTTTGTGAAGAAAGGGGCAAGTCCTTTGACTTGCCTCTTTTTTTGTGGTATTTATTAGCCACAGAAGGTATTAACCCTAATTTCTCATTAACCGCAGAGACCGCCGAGTCCGCAGAGAAAAAAATAATGTATCTCTATAATTTTTAATCGGTTACATAAAGGACGAGCTTGTTCTTTGGTCATTGCTCAATGAAGTTGTATTTACAGACTGTAATTGTCGCTAATTCGACAAATTTAACATAATCCTTTATCCTGCAACGACCTCTGCGCTCTCTGCGTGCTTGGCGGTGAAATATCCAGGTTAAGTCAGAGGCGACTATTTGTTGTTGGTAGAATTGTTTTTTGCTATACTATCATAGATGGAATACAAATTTACGAACTATTTCGAGAATGAGATATTGCGCAAACGCCCATACATTAAAAAAGAATGGTGTATTAGAATCGTGGCCAACCCTATCCGTGTTGAGCGCCAAGAAAATAATCGTTTCAGGTTCTGGGGAATTGTCGATGAGCTTGAAGGGCGTGTTTTACGTGTGATAACTCTTTAAGATAAGACTACAATACATAATGCTTTTCCTGACAGGAGCTTTAAATTATGAAACTGAGATATTATCCTGAAACTGACTCTTTGTATATTGATCTGGCCGACAGGTCAAGTGTTGAAAGCAAAGAGGTCTCCGAAGGGATCGTCCTGGATTATGACGCTGATGGCAATCTTGTTGGTATCGACATTGACAATGCCAGTAAAAAGCTTGAACTGGATGAGCTGGTCCTGAGCAAGCTTCCCACCCGGACGCAAACGCTTTCAGCATAATCTTTTTAGGCGCTGATTACGGCGTAGTTTTTTAGACACGGATTAGCACAGTTTCATTCCTTTTTCAGAGGCGAATTACGCTGAAAAAGGGTTTGTAGAACTACTATCAAACATAATAGTGTTAGGGGAAAGCTATGGACAAAAAGTCTCAGGAGTGGTTAAAACAAGCCGATTATGATATGGATACCGCAGAATTTATGTTTAATGGTGGGAGGTTTTTTTATACCGTCTTTATGTGTCATCTATCTATAGAAAAGGCGATGAAAGGTCTTTATCAGGAGAGGTTAAAAGAAACACCGCCAAGAACTCACAACCTTGTTTATTTGCTAAACAAAATTGGCGTTAAGCCGGCAGAGGCCATCGGAAGATTCGTCATAAAACTCAGTGAAGCCAATGTTCTTACAAGGTATCCTGAGGATATAGATAAATTACAAAAAGACTACACACAAATTGTGGTCAAGGATATGCTTATTAGAAGTAAGGAAGTCCTGAGATGGATAAAAAAACAGTATTAGAGATTATATCCAGTTTTAGAAAAGCAATTGAGTCTAAAGGGATAAAGACAAACAAGCTGATACTTTTTGGCTCTTATGCCACAGGAAGATACAGAGAAGACAGTGATATAGATGTGGTTGTTATCTCACAGGACTTCAATGATAAAGGCTACTGGGAAAGAATAGATATACTTTCCAGTGCTATTTACCAGGTATTTCAGCCGATAGAAGCGGTAGCTATGACTCCTGAAGAATGGGAGAAAGGAAAATCCCTGCTCGTTGATTACGCTAAAGACGGCGAAGTGGTTTACGGATAGATGGGGAATACAATATTATGAAGCAGTTATTGGTATTGGCCGGTTTTGCAGTTTTGCTGTCGGCACTCGCGGGCTGCCAAAACGCTAACAGAGGCGTTGACCCAGCCCCTCCGAGGGGCGGGGTTGAGGTGATTATCGAAGGGGGCGGTGAATTTCCGGAATTCCTCGTTGGCGGATGGAAAGCGGATAAGCACGGATGGCAGTTTGTCTTCGAGCCGGATGGGGCAATTTCCTCGGCGGTAATCAGTCTCGGCAGGATAAGAATGAAGCCCGGCGAGGTAACCACAGTGCCGATGAAAATGGGCGGCAAGGGAGTGTTCGAGCCGGGCGAATGGATGGTTCACTACGCCCCAGCCGGCCGGGAGTTGACGGTAAAGATTTCTTTAAAGAATTTTTACGTGGAATTGGGCAAAGGTGTTGTGGAAGGTAAGAGCACAGATATCTTTGTCGGACCAATCTCACAGGATGGCCAGGGCTGGCTGGCTGACTGGACCAGTTTTCCTGTTTATACAGCACACACGCCTGAGTATCCCAATTTCCCAATGTATGAGGACCCGAATCAGGGGCTTACATATAGTCTAATCTTTGAAAAGGTTCAAGAATAAAGGTAGTTGATGGCGTATTGTTACTTTGACTTGCTATTGTGAGGTGGGTTTCCTCGCGGGCGTAATTCAGTGGTAGAATGTCAGCTTCCCAAGCTGGACGTCGTGGGTTCGAATCCCATCGCCCGCTATTGTCGTATCTTCGTTATGTAAGCGTTCACCCAGTAAATACGGCGATTTTGGGCTGTTATGGCCGATTTGACCAACTACTTGCTGAAAAATTTCCTAAAAAAGATTAAAAAAGGTATTGACTTGATAACAAAAAGTGCTTTAATAAAGTGAAAATGAGGTTTTGCCGCGTGAACGCTTACTTCGTTATTACCAGAGGAAATAATAGAAGATGCTCAGATATACGAAAATCTCGTTGCTCACCTTGTGGCTATTGTTACTGTCCTTCACAACTTTGTTCTTCGGCCAGGGTAACATAATCCTGCTGCAAAGCATCGCTCTGCCTGCACCTGTGGTTGCGCAGGCACAGGTGGGGGACGACCAAAATCGCATCAAAGACATAGCTGCGATGCTCCCCAAAAAGCCAACAGGTTTCGGCTCACCCATTACCGAACGAAACGCCTGGAAAAAGCTGGCCAAGAACGATTCATTCAAGAAAGTAATCTTCGAGGCCGAGAAGCTTCTACAAAAACCCATTCCTGAGCAGCCTGATGATTTGTTTCTGGACTTCTCCCGCACCGGCAACCGTACCCGCTGGCAGAGAGTCGCCGGCCTCCGTCGAGGTAGGGTCCGTACGCTTGTCCTGGCCGAATGTCTGGAAAACAAGGGGCGTTTTATACCACCGTTTGAAGAAATCGTCCGAGTGCTCTGCTCCGAGCGCACCTGGGTCATGCCGGCCTGCGACAGAACACTTACCAACTTCAATGGGACAAGCATCGACATCGACCTCGGTTCCTCAATGCTTGCCTGGTCCCTGGCTACCGCCGACTACCTGCTGGCTGACAAACTGAGTTCCGGAATTCGTCAGCTCATTCGTAACAACCTTCAGCGGCGTATCTTCAAACCATACCAGGATATGGTCCTGGGCAGACAGAAGAAAAACTGGTGGATGACCACGACTAACAACTGGAACGCCGTTTGCCTCGCCAGTGTAACTGGTTCGGCGCTGGCTGTGATCGATTCACCTACCTCCCGTGCCTTTTTTATCGCTGCTGCAGAGAACTACTCCAAAAATTTCCTCAAAGGATTCACCGACGACGGCTATTGCTCTGAAGGTCTTGGCTATTGGAACTACGGCTTTGGCTATTACATCATGCTTAGCGAAATGATTTATCAGGCTACCAACGGCAAAGTGAACCTGCTCCAGAACCCCAAGGCAAAGCAGGCAGCCACTTTTGGCGCGAATATCGAAATTCTCAACGGTGTTTATCCCGCCTTTGCCGATTGCTCCGTCAAGGCCCGGCCCAGTTCGCAACTGATGTATTACCTGAGCCGTCGTTTAGGATTGGGCTTGCGCTCCTGGGAAGAAATCAATCCTGTCTCTCCAAGTGGTGCGCTGTATGGAAGTATGATGTACTCCTTTCCCAATTCCGCTTCCCGTACTCCCCCCATTCAATTAGCATCTAAAGGCCCTGGCATCCGGTCCTGGTTCGACCAGGCTGGCGTGCTGATCTCCCGGCCGGGTCCGGGTTCATCCTCACGCCTGGCTGTTGCCCTCAAGGGCGGTCATAACCAGGAACATCATAACCACAACGACGTCGGCTCCTTCGTTGTGGTGTTGGGCGACAAGCCCCTGCTGCTTGACCCCGGCGGGGAAATCTATACCGCCCGCACATTCAGCAGCCGTCGTTACGAAAGTAATGTTCTCAATTCCTTTGGCCACCCTGTGCCTGTTGTTGCTGGTAAATTGCAGCGAACCGGCAGACAAGCTCGTGGCCGTGTGGTTCGCCGTAACTTCACTGATAGTGCCGACACGCTGGTACTGGATATTTCTTCTGCTTATGATGTGCCGGAACTCAAGAAGCTCACACGTGAATTTGTCTACTCGCGCCGCGGCAGCGGTTCTTTAAGTGTGACCGATGAAGTTGTTTTCTCGCGACCTTGTGATTTCGGCACGGCCTTGGTCACCTTCAGCCGCTGGAAACAATTATCTCCTTCTTCGCTGATTATCTATGATTCGGCGGAAGCTCTACGCGTGGACATACAAGTCACCGGTGCCGGCTTCAAAATCAGGCCCGAAACCATCCGGGAAGATGTCAGCGGCCCCAAACAACCCACCCGACTGGGCATCAACCTGACAGGCCCCGTAACCCACGCTCATATTTGCCTTACAATCACCCCGATAAAACAACCCGGCAGCAAGCCCCGTTAGAAGTAAATCCCATAAACCCAATACCTTCCGGGGTAAGCTGGCTGGTACTTCTAACGGGGCAAGGATAGGGTAGGGTTACATTTGCCGACCAACCCTGATGATTACGGGCCGGACATCTACATGGCTGAACACTCACCGGATTCCGGTCATTATGCAATTTTTCCCACGGAGCACTTTGTGGGAAACTGTCCACACTTCATACCGGCATTAAGAGGCGTGCTTGCCACAAGGGCCGATCAGGCCATCAGGGAATCAGCCAACCTGATAACCCGGGTACCTTCGCTTGGTGATTTTGAGGTGGAATTCTTGTTACCGGACCTCAAGTTGGCGCCTTTAATGGATAGAGTGCGGCATACTGCGAGGCAGTATGACGGATTGTTTCAGTAAGGCTTCTGCAAAATGACTTAATTTCCGACTGATGAAGTCGGATAAAAGATGGTTTTCGTCAGAGAAATTGATTTTGATAGCCAAAAAGCCGATTTTGATACGATTTAAGGCCGTAGAGGCTGTTTTAAGACAGAGCAT
>JAUVYQ010000243.1 GCA_030603035.1 Phycisphaerae bacterium
CAGGACTTGAATAACATCGGGGCCTATACCGAATTAATTTGTATAGGCCCCTTTTTCATTCCATATAATTATCATAACCCTGCTAAAATATGCCTGATACTCTACTTCCCTTCTTTCATTGCCATTTTTTGTTTGACGAAAGAATAGCTATTTTAGTATAAGAATAATATAGTGCATAAGGAGTTGGGCTTGCCAAATGTAAGAAACCTATGCTATTGTCGCTGAAAACCTTGTATTTTAATGAGCGACGTATATTGGGCTTTTAAAGGAAGCAGGTGATGTCAATTCGCGAGGAATTGTTTTAGCAAACACTGGTGCAATATAGCTAAAACAGAAATATTATTGATCTTTTTTGTTCGTAAACTTTCTTTTAAGGAAGACCTTTATATTTGTACTGCGCAACATTATTAAAGAAATGTAACTCATTTATACGATTAACTTTCCAGGGGAATGGTCCCCCATGGAAAGGGAACGTAATGGAGCGACGATTTAAGGTACGAAAACGCGACATTCTTCAAGAGGTCGAGATTCAACCGGAAGTCTCTGAGGGTATGCTGAAACGACTGGAACATTTTGCTGAGCCCTTTGTGGCATCGTTGGGCCGACCTGAACCCCGAGAGAATGCCCGCATTTATCTGTGCGGCCTGCTGTCGGATCTGAACCGTAAAAATACCGAGTCGATTGCCTACCGCTATGATCAGAAGCCGCGTGCCTTGCAACGGTTTGTCGGATTTCCGGCGTGGGATCACCGTCCCTTGCAGCAGGAACTGGCACGGCAGGTCGGCGTGGAACTGGGCGAAGATGACGGCGTCATCGTCTTTGACCCATCCGGATTTAAAAAATGCGGCACGGAGTCGGTGGGCGTTCAGCGTCAATGGCTGGGTCGGTTGGGCAAGGTGGACAATGGGCAAGTCGGTATCTACATGGGCTATGCTTCTCGTCAAGAACATGCGTTGGTCGATCAGCGATTGTATCTTCCGAAAAGCTGGGCCGGCGACAAGAAACGACGCAAAAGATGTGGCGTGCCGAAAGAGATTCGTTATCAAACACGGCATGCATTGGCGTTGGAGATGCTCGAAAACAATAGCGCGTATCTGCCGCATCGCTGGATTGCCGGCGATGACGAAATGGGGCGTTCGAGCGGTTTTAGAAGAGATTTGCGGGGTTTGGGCGAACAGTATCTTCTGGCTGTTCCCTCCAATACCGGTGTTCGTGACCTTCAGAGAGACCCGCCTGTTTACGGCGGTCGAGGGGCACGTCCCAAACAGCCGTTTCAGCGAGTGGATCGCTGGCGTAAGGCGCTGGATGAGCAGGCCTGGACACGCGTGGATGTGCGGGATGGCGAAAAAGGGCCGCTGGTAACAGAGCTTGTCAAATGTCGTGTTGTCGCGCGTACGCAACGCGGAGGAGACGCCTGCACCGAAGAACTTTTGACAGTTACGCGCACGCCGGCAGGAAACGGCAAAGTGAAGTACGATTACTATCTTTCCAATGCACCGGTGGATACGCCTCTGGAAGAACTGGCGCGTGTGGTCAAGGCTGAGCATCGCATTGAAGATTGCCTCAAGCGCGCTAAAAGTGAGACCGGGCTTTCGGATTATGAAGTTCGCACTTGGGCAGGCTGGCATCATCATCAGACGCTCTCGCTTATGGCGATATGGTTTTTGATTCTGGAAACCCGGCGGGGGAAAAAAATACACACCAGCATTGACGGTTCCACAGGTTCGGAATATTTTGTATGTCTTGTTGCGTCAGGCCTGCAACCGCACTACTCCCGGCTGGGACAGACGAATGATCGAACGCAAAAGCAAACGCAGAGAGCTGGCTCGGTTTTATCATTACAAGCGACATAAGTTATTGGCTCCGCTAAGAGTTAAAGAACGAAAATGAAAGTACACAGTACAAATATATAGAAAATGGTTTACTTGATTTATTTGTGTTATGTAATTGGCCGAAATAACAAAATAACTGGCAATAGGTCAATAGTAGATGTTAATCAAGTTAAGTCGCAAAGCGACTGAAAGTAGGAGAAAGTACCATGAGAAATCGAGTAGTCTGGTTGACAGCAGTTTTATTCATAGGATTTTTCGGCATCTGCACAGATTTAGTTCAGGCAGAATTGATTGGCTATTGGCCATTCGATGAAGGCCAGGGAATCGTAGCCGCCGACATCTCGGGAAACGGGAATGATGGAACGTTTAATGGTAGCGTGGCATGGGTACCAGGCTACAAGGACTCGGGCGTGGGTTTCGACACCGGCGGCGAGCGAATCGTGGTCGGCCCCATCGATCCTACGGCTGAGAACAATGCCATGACGCTGGCCGCCTGGATCAAATGGGAGGGCCAGGATCATAGTATCGAACAGCAAGGCATTATCGGCAAACGTCTTGGTTGGGATCCCGGCACCAATATCAAGTGGTTCTGGCAGACCAATCCAACCGGCGATCTCTTGTTTAGAGCCGATGCTGCCGATGGCGGTACGGGTTTGTGGTGGGGCAATGGAGCCCTCGTGCCTTTTGCGAATGAGTGGACGCATGTGGCCCTGACCTGGGACAACGGCAGTGCAGTACAGTACATCAATGGCGAGGAAGTTTCAACGGGAAATGTTGATTTTAGAGATACCGCAAACGACACCCCCGTAAC
>JAUVYQ010000200.1 GCA_030603035.1 Phycisphaerae bacterium
CGGCTCGATTTTTTCCCATAATTCGTCTGAAATCCTGTATTTATTCTTTGTTTTTCGTTTTTTCATCCCTGAATCCTTTCAAAGGCACCATTGCCTTTGAATATATCGGCAATTCAGGTGTTATTCGGATAGGCTCTAAACCATGAGTTTATTGTTCATAGTTTATTGTTCATAGTTTATTATTCATAGTCTATGAACTACGAACTCATAACTACGAACAAATTAAAAAGGAGAATAAAATGGCTCGTTATCCTTCCAGCTTATACGGCAGGCGGAGAGGCCGGCCCCTAAGGCGGACATATATCATTTCAGGTTTGCTTATTATTGCCGTGGTGGTTGCCTTTATTTATCGTCCTTCCGGCAAAAACGAAAGCGAAACACGCTTGAAAGAGGAACCAAACTCGCCTGTATTTTTTATACCGACACCGACACCTATACCGGAGCCGAATTTGGCAGAAATTACACCTGAGTCGACTGCTGACCCTAATCCCGAAGCGACTGCGCTTATTACCAAAGCTATGGCACTATTCAACGCCAAGCCCGCCAAGATTATAGAAGCACGTGACATACTAAACGATATATTATCAATGCCTATGACCGAGCAGCAGCGAGTGTTTGTGAAAAACCGACTCTCCGAGCTTGCCGATAAATGGCTGTTTAGCAGGACGATTTACCCTCAGGACAGTCTTTGCAGCAGTTACAGGGTCAAGCGGGGTGAAATACTTTCAACAATCGGCAAGCAATATAAGGTGCCGTGGGAGATTCTTTCTAAGATTAACCAGGTCCGCCCTGAGGATCTGCCAGAGGGCGAGATGATAAAGGTCATCAACGGCCCATTCCACGCCAGGGTATATCTTTCGACTTTCACGATGGATTTGTATCTTCAGAACAACACTTTCGTGCGGAGTTTCCCTGTGGGTGTGGGCAAGGCAGGTAATGAAACGCCGACGGGACGCTGGCGTGTCAAGCGGGACGGAAAGCAGATAAAGCCGTCCTGGCCTGACCCTGTTACGCATAAACTTCTTCACCACGGGGATGAGGGCTATGCTTTAGGCTCGAGATGGATAGGATTGGAAGGTATCAAGGGAGCTGCCAAAAACAGGACCGGCTTCGGTATTCACGGCACGGAGGAGGCGGAAACAATCGGTACTGAAAGTTCAAGAGGATGTATTCGCCTTCACAATGGTGATGTGATATTTGTCTATAATTTATTGGTGCCGGTTCATTCTCTCGTCGAAGTTGTAGAATAAAATAACGGAGTATTTTTTGGCTGTATCGATGAGCCAAAGGATGGTTTGTACGGGGCGAAGCGGAAGCGTGGCATTTTGGGCATGGATGGCCTCGATTGTCGTGCATCTAATAGTGCTGACGGCATTTGGGGTGGTCAAATTCTCGCGGTCCAAAGTTCAATGCGAACAGCGGCCTACACCAATGGCTAAAGTAAGCCGGATAAAAAAGCTCATTGCCGCTGCCCCCGTAATTCCTAAGCCGAAGATAAAAAAGTCTGCCGAAAGCCGGTTTGCAAGAAGGACGAACAAATTATTGCCGACAAATCGAATTTTTGGCGCTCTAAAGCCGAGTTCGCAAAATTTGGGGGATTTGGCAAAACCGGTACACTCGCAAAGTGTTTTTACGCTTCCGAGCGGCGCCGACTTGCCGCCCAGGATTGAATTTTTCGGCAGTTGGACGGACCGGCGTAAAGTCTGTTATCTTGTAGACTGCTCGGGTAGTATGCGGGGGATATTCGTCCAGGTTCGAAAGAAGCTCAAGGAATCGATTGGAAACCTGCAGCCAGACCAATATTTTTACATTATCTTTTTTGGCGGTGGCAGGTTGTTTGAATTTGGAGACAATCTGCTTCGAGCGACACAAAAAACTAAATCCGTTGCGTATGATTTTATTGATTCCATCCAACCGGCCGGGCAAACTAATGCGCTGGCGGCGCTGGAAAGGGCGGTACAAATTCGTGACGGCAGTGGAGCTGCCCCTTCGCTTGTTTATTTTCTCACAGACGGCTTCGAGCTGACAACTGAAGATACGCAGAGGTTTTCGCAGAAAATAGCGAATCTGTTGGCGAGATTTGCGCCGGGGACAAGAATTAATACAATAGGATTTTGGCCGCAGAGCGATGACCGTAGGATGCTGGAGGCGATAGCGAAACAAAGCGGCGGAGAATTTGTCTTAATTACCGACGGAGATGAAAAATTAAACATAGCCACAAAAAAGCAAAAAAGGAAAAAAGAAATAGAGATTGCTTCGCTTCGCTCGCAATGACATAATACGACATACGCCATACGACATACGACATACGCCATACGCCATACGATATACGAGATGCAAGGATGCGTAAGAACTTTTTATTAAAGACGGTCTTTCTGGTTGCTGCACTGGCTGCTGTGCTGGCGGTAATAGTTGCTACGATGCGTAACGGCTTTGGAACCGGTGTGGTTGAGGCGGGTGGAACGCGGACATTCTTTGAGCAATTTGTTATAGACGGCGGTCCCATTGTCTGGTTTGTGCTTTTGCCGATGTCACTTATTGCGGTTTATCTGGCGGCTGAGCATTGCCTTACCATTCGCCGCAAGAAACTTCTTCCGGCGGGCATAGGCAGGAGGATTGTCGAGATAATACGGCAGTTCGGCCACGGGCAATTAGAGGCACGAATTGCCGAACGCGATGATTTTGTCAGTGTCGCAGTTGTTAAGGCAGTTACGCAGGGCGGGGGGGATTGGTTCCGGATGCGAAACGTGCTTGCCGAATCATTGCAGGAGCAGGCCTGGGGGCTTTTGCGCCGGATTGAATGGGTCAATCTGATTGGCAATGTTTCGCCGATGGTAGGCCTGTTCGGGACGGTTTTCGGAATGATAAAGCTGTTCAACGCCATTGTGCTGGCCGGCGGTCAGCCGCAGCCAGCGCAATTGGCAGGGGGGATTTCGGTTGCCCTGGTGACAATCTTTTGGGGCCTGTTTATTGCGATACCGGCGTTGGCGATGCACGGCGTGTTTCGAAATCGGATTGAGATGCTGGTGAGCGATGCAGTAGTAGAAGCTGAGAATATTATTCCCGAAATAAGGCGCAGCTTGACAAAGCAAAAGCAGGATGAACAGCCGAAACCAAAACAGCCGATTCGCGAACTTGGTGGCAAGCCGGTAGAGACCGTTCGCGCGTCTCTGCACCCGTGATGATAAGATGATAAGAGGGACCCGGATGAAAGGAAAGGGCCTATGTCTTTTAATGTGACGCCGATTATAGATATTGTGTTTTTGCTTATTATATTTTTTTTAGTGGTATGTCAGTTCATCGAAGCTGAGAATTTTCCGGTGACCGTTCCGGACGACTGCGAGTTTGCCCAGAGCGACTCCGAACCCGGGGCCCAGGTGACTACGGTTACCGTTATGAAAACAAGTGCAGAAAGGATCGCCTTTGCAGTCGGCTCAGAAAAAATTACGGCATCGAGCTATGCAGATATAGTGGATAAACTTGCTGAATTGATAGATATTCGTTTGAGAAATTTGCCGCCGGAGCGCAGGGTCGTTACTTTGCGTATTGATAAGGATGTTTGTTTTGCCGAGGCACAATATGCCCTGGCGGCTGTTGCTCAAAGCAGCGCCACGGACATTCAGTTAGCTACCTTAAAAGATAAGCGGGCAGGCTCGCCCCGTTAGAAATTCCACAAAGGCAACAGGACACAAAAAAGGAAGATTTCTAACCCGCATTTCTCACAGCACCAGTTGAAAAAAGCTCCTTTTCTGGTATAACTTGTTTAGAAAAAACAAGTTAACAAAAAGAAAAGGAGCAATACAATGAAAACACACTGTAATCAAAAAACCCTCGAATTTCAAACAG
>JAUVYQ010000196.1 GCA_030603035.1 Phycisphaerae bacterium
CCCAGAGTTGTGATAAATGAGGCCATCGAGCTTGCCAAAAAGTTCAGCACTGATAAATCACCCGCATTTGTTAATGGCGTGCTTGATGCCGTCCTGAAAAAAATCGTATCTTGTAAATCGCAGCACGAACCACGAGACACGAACCACGGGACACGAACATGAGAACAATCGCAGTATTAAACCAGAAAGGGGGGATGGGAAAGACCACAACTGTGGTCAATATTGCAGCAGCCCTTGCCGCCGCCGGCTCGAAGGTGGTTGTTATTGACCTCGACCCTCAGGCGCATCTGACAATACACCTCGGCCTCGAGCCGCAAACCGTCGAGTTCGGCTCGTATGAGGTCCTGACGCAATCAGCCGGATTTGAAGAAGAAATTCTCCTCGTGCGCCCTAATCTTTGGCTGCTGCCCGCAAATATTAATCTGGTTGGTGCCGAAAGCGAACTGGTAAGTGTGGTCGGCAGGGAAACTATTCTGCGAGAGGCAATTCATTCGGTCGAAGAGGCGTTCGATTATTCTTTTATCGACTGTCCCCCTTCGCTCGGATTACTGACCTTAAATGCCCTCGCTGCCGCCGGAGAGGTCTTAATCCCGCTTC
The DNA here is from genome assembly GCA_030603035.1 of Phycisphaerae bacterium. The sequence continues at coordinate 598 of JAUVYQ010000196.1, forward strand.
AACCACATTTCCTGGCTCTCCAGGGATTCGGAAAACTCCTGCAAACTATCGAGCTTGTCAACAAAAGAATCAACCCGACCCTGAAAGTTAATGGCATTTTGCTGTGTATGTTTGACAGCAGGGCATCACTTCCAAAGGAAGTCAAGGCCGATATCGAGCAATTCCTCAACAATGCACGCGGAACTAACTGCGCCTGGGCGCAAGCCCGAATTCTGCCGGTTTATATCCGAAGAAACATCAAGCTCGCTGAAGCGCCAAGCTACGGCAAAACAATTTTCGAATACGAGCAAAATTGTCACGGCGCTGAAGATTACAAAAAAGTAGCCGAATTCATACATAGCGAAACGCAACCAACAACACCCTCCGATACATCCACTGCACCACGCGAAAGTCAAGACCAGCCTCCCATCGAAATCAGGCCAATCCCACAACCTGATTCGCAAACATCGGTTTCTGAATCCGTCGATGTCCGGCAGCGTGCCGGACCGGATGACGCATTTACACAAACAAGGGCTAATCAAAACCGGCCTGAATCTCGATAACCAAAATAAGCAAGAGACTCTTTTGCAAATAACTCAATGCAAAGAGATGAAAAAAAATTTCTGCTCAGGAGATGGAAATGAACATTAGCGCACTTAATCACACACAACGCGACTTTCTAAAAACCATTGGCCTGGCGGCTGCATCACTGATGTTGATGAGTTGGATTTCCTGCGGTGTTGTGGTAGGGCGGGAAAAGGCTGCTGAGGCAAAACTATCTGCCGGTGCCAAAAAGCAATCAGGAGTAACGGTTCTAAAGAGGGACAAATGCCACAATAGCTACAGACTTTACTCGAGCCGAGCTACCGAAGTCGCTCACCTCATCGACCTGGATGGACGGGAGGTTCATCGCTGGGCATATCCGCAAGGCAAAACCTGGCACTACGCCGAAATGCTTCCCAACGGACACCTTCTTGCAATCATCAAGGACGTTATGATTCTGGAGCTGGACTGGGACAGTAACCTTGTCTGGAAGAGACGGATGAGGGCCCATCACGATTTCTTCCGGCTGCCCAACGGCAATACGCTGGTTGTGGATAGGCGGAATTTGAAAAATCCGTGGACGCATTCCGGCAAACTCACCTGCGATATTATAGTCGAATTGACGCCGGACAACGAGGTGGTTTGGGAGTGGAAAGTTGAGGAGCATGCCGGCGAGATTGCCGAGCACGTGAACCTTACAATTCCACCTTATGCAAAATTCTGGGATTGGCCGCATATCAACACTGTTGAGGTACTGCCCGACAACCCTGCCGCCAGGAAAGATTCGAGATTCAAAGCGGGAAATATTCTTTTCTGCGGACGCCATATCGACACAATAGGAGTAATCGAAAGGCAATCTGGAAAAGTTGTCTGGGCCTGGGGGCCCGGTGAATTGTTGGGACCGCACATGCCTACTATGCTCCCTAACGGACATTTGCTCATCTACGACAACGGACAAAATGCTGCTGTTCGCCGCAGGGGATATACCCGGGTATTAGAGCTCGACCCGCTCACTGAGAGGATAGTATGGCAGTACAGGGCGGATCCACCGAAGAGCTTTTACTCTCCGTCGCGGGGCTCCAGTCAAAGGTTGCCCAACGGAAACACGTTTATCGCCGAATCGGATTCAGGCCGCCTGTTTGAAGTGACCTCACAGGGCGAGATTGTCTGGGAGTTCTTAAATCCCGACTTACATAAAAATGGCTGGCGAATGGCGCTCTACCGGGCTATCTGCTACCCTCGCGCCTCCGTCGACCGGCTCCTGGCCCAGCATGGAGGTACTAAGACCGGCAAAAAGTGATGCTTTTACCTCCGTTTGTGGTCTTTGTCCAGCAGCCCCATACCTCGCATCCAGTCTGCGCAGCGAACCGACCAGCTTGATACGGCACCGTGCTTCCTGCCAAGGCTAAATCCGTGCCGGCCTTTTTGGTAAATGTGCATCTCGGCTGGAACCTTCGCCTTTCGCAGGGCAAGATAAAAATAGATACTGTTCTCCGGCGGCAGGTTCTTAAACAAAAAAATACTTGCATTGTTTTTGGACTGGTTTTAGTGTAATCTGTGTTTCTCGAATTAAGTAGTAAAAATTTTATAAACCATTATTAGGAGGTCGCTATGTATTGCTTAACTAAATGTAAATCAAAATGCGTCAGTCTTATCACATTACTATTACTTATTTCGATATCAGGTATTCCTGTCACGGAAGCGCAAAAATCAAATGCTCCGAGACTTACAACACCTGAAGGTATCAGGCTGCTAAAGAATAAAAGTTTTGATGACAGTGAGCAGGTACGAAAAGAAATCCTTGAATTGTACAAGGATTTGCGACTCACAGATGTGCTTGATGGTATGGACCTGATTGGCCTGCAGGATATAGGTTTAATGGACAAGGATATCCGACCCCTGTGGCGGGATGTAGAAAAATTTTCTCACAGAGTAGTAGGATTTGCCATTACTGTTCGCCATGTGCCTACCGACGTTAGAGTCGGACAAAACTCATTTCCGGACCTTGAAGGATTCAAAAAATTCAAGTCTCAGCAATATAAAAGAGCCCCTGATACCTGGCTTGGGACGGCAAAACCCGGAGACATCGTCGTTATCGATGCCGGTGGAATCCCCGAATGTGGTTTCATCGGCTCTAATAATAGTCTCGGCTGGGCGGAGAAAGGTGTCGTAGGAGTCGTAACAAACGGTGGCGCCCGGGATACCGATGAGATTGTTAAGGTCAAGAAGATTTCGGTCTATTGTAAAAACGGATATAGTTCCCGCGGGGTTCGACCCGGAAGGCTTATTGCCGAATCCTACAATTTTCCCATTAATTGTGCCGGCGTCCTTGTTTACGCCGGCGATTTAATTGTAGCTGATGGTGATGGGGTGCTGGTTGTTTCCAGAGAACATGCACTCAAAGTGGGAAAACTCGCTCGAGAAATTCACATCGGTGATGAAAAAAGTCGCGCTAAAAAATACAAACGACTGGGCATACCGCCCGACGAGACGGTGATAGTAGAGTAGTCAAATCAACTGTTGCGGGTTTTGCAATTGTTCTGTAATGAAGTTTAGAAACTCCGCCGCATAGGCCCCGTTTATAACTCTGTGGTCAACCGCCAGTGTCAGACTTGTAATTTTACGCACCACCGTTTCAGGGCCCCCATTGCCGTCCTCAGGGCAGACCATCTTGATTACGTTGCCAACGGATAAGATAGTACTTGCCGGCGGCGGTACAATTCCGAAAAAGGAATCAATACCGTATACTCCAAGGTTACTTAATGCTATCGTTTCTCCTTCCATCTCCTCAAGTGCCAGTTTATTGCTGCGTGCTTTTTCGGTAAGC
>JAUVYQ010000253.1 GCA_030603035.1 Phycisphaerae bacterium
GATTTTGTCAGGCACTTGCATCTGTTTTGGAGCCTCAATTTCTCCAAATTCAGATGCAAGCCGCGAGCAGCTGCTCGGCAAATCTCGTGCCCTTGCCGCGGTACAATCCTGCGGGCACGCGATTCGCGACCGAGCAGCTGAGGGGATAAAGCTGCTGCGCCAAGGTGCAGAACTGAAACCTTGACGCAGCGTTCCTGTGATTGAGAACCCATTTTACGATTGCCGCCCGCACCGGTCAAGCGCCGGGCGGCAAGTTTTTAGCTGAAAGGGACGCACATGAGCACGAATTTGGAACAGGACGTACGCTGTAAGGCTCTGAAACAGGAGGATGCACCCTACGCCACCCTCAAATCGCAGATGCCAGAACTGTCGCGTTTATTCGCCAATCTGGACGCAGGCTACACCCCCAACATTTTAGACATGATTGCGGCTATTTCAGAAATGGTCGCTTTCTACACAGAGTCCGACCAGATCCCGGAAGCTGACACTCCGCTCGATCAAAAAAGGTCGATAAAGATATGTCCGTTTTGTTGTTGACAGGATGTCCGTTTTGCCGATATTCTGAACTGAGAAAGGTCGCGATTGCGGCGGCCTGTTGATCAACGTTTTTTGCGGGCCCAGGCCATGATCGAGAAACAGTACCGTGACCGTCAGATCAAACTAACAGAACAGCTCAAAATTGCCGCAAACGTCCGGCCCTACGACCCCGATCTCTGCAACTCTATAATTGAAGAAATGAAATCACTGCATGACAGTTATTACCGCAGCCGGCAATGGCCCCTAGGCCTCCATATCTTCTTGTGGCTCGTCGCGCTGCTGTGCGGTGCGTTCATACTTTACACAATGATGACAGATCTACGCTTTGCCTTGAAAGGCTGTAGCTTTTGACGGGAGAAAACCATGACAATCGATGCACTTTTGGTTGGACAGCGATGTTATTATTGATGAAAAAGTGTCATCGCATTTTCCTATACGTCAGGGAGAAAAGGAACCCATTGAAAGTTCTAATGCTCGGGTACGTTCTCCTTAAATCATTGCTACTACGCTACTTGTTTGGGATTGACAAATTGGTATCGTATTTCCCACGTTTGGATAATGAATGTACCAAAGCGGTGCTAAAGTTGTTTGGTGCTAAAATTGGCGCGGATTGTTTTATAGGATCTAATATTTTGATACACGGGGCACGCGCTGACTTCAGAAACCTGAGAATAGGTAATGCTTGCCATATTGGGAAAGAAACCGTTTTTGACCTAAGTGCTCCCATTGTTATTGAAAATTGCGTAACAATCGCTTTACGTGCTACAATAATTACGCACATCTCCGTTGGGAAATCTTTACTGACCGATAGATATCATAAGGAGTCAGCCCCTGTTCGAATAAAAAATGATGCCTATATCGGTGTCAATTCGACAATCTTAAAAGGTGTAACCATAGGAGAAGGAAGTCTTGTTGCAGCAGGTTCCTTAGTTCGGGAGGACGTTCCTGACCGCACTGTAGTGGGTGGAGTTCCTGCCAAGGTCATTAAAAACTTATCTGCTCGAGCTGCGCGTCCTGCAGGTGAATCCATAGGAGGTCCTTAACCATGACAGTCGAACAATTACTCGACCAGGCCTCCGATCTGATCGTCGTGGCACAACATGCCCCGCTGGGTGTCTACCGTCTTTATGCTAGGAACGGCCGCCTCGAACTCTGCAAAATATCTGTCGTTGACCTGACAGTCGAGTCAATCCACATATTTAACTCCGCCGACGTCAATACCGACCTGAGCAGCCTCGTCTGGAACCGTATCGACGCAAAAATCCGTACCCTCCACAAGAAAGGACTTCTCAAATGAACACGCCACAAACCCTAACCATTGATCAATGTCAGCTTCTCCTCGAGGCCCTGCTCAATAAGGATGGAACACCAAAGCAGCAGCACAGGGGAATCCGCAACTTCACAATTGCCCTGGTAATGCTCGATGCAGGCCTGCGAGTCGGCGAGCTCGTGCGACTCCGCAAGTCCAGCCTTTGGTTTAACGGCAAACCTGTGAAATCTTTGGCCGTCCCCGCCCGAATCTCTCACAGCAGCACAGAGCGCTTTATTCCGCTTACCGAGCGACTCTCCGAGGCCGTCGGTTTAATGCAGCTTCACCATTGGTCGCTGTTCGTTTCGTCTGTTGACTATCCCGCCTTCTACTCCATCCAGCCCCGCCATCCGCTTTCCGAGCGCCACGTGCAGCGTATCGTGACCTCCGCCAGCTTTAAGGCCTTCGGCCGTGCGATCAATCCCCACGTCCTCCGTCATACCTTCGGCACCAGGTTAATGCGGGTAACCGATAAGAGGACCGCCCAGGAGCTTCTCGGTCACAAGGGCCTGGCCAGCACC
>JAUVYQ010000242.1 GCA_030603035.1 Phycisphaerae bacterium
CAATCTTATCATACACAACCTTACAAGCAAGAGGGTCACGTGGGTCGGAGTCTTCGACGCGCTTGAGTTCATCAGCGAGAAGGTGCATTGCCATAAGATACTCAGTTTCGGTCATTGGGCATACTTTCTGTCTGTATCGTAACAAAAACGGTCGGGCAAGTCAAGGGGAAGTGAGGAATCGCCACTGGGTGAACAGCCCTTGCCCTGGGAAGATCGCTTTACATCCCCGCACACGCGGGGAAGGTCCTCGATGAGCTCAAAAGTCACTTCCTTAATCTTAGACCAAAAATGCGGTTGATGGTCCTATAGAGCGATTTCGGTTTTTGCTTTGAATTATGAGTCGTGATGTGGTCTGATGTTAGGACAGTTGTATTAAAGTTACGTATTGTTTTTATGGGAGAGCATCAATTGGCTACGAAGCAGAAACGGCTGAGAGACAGATTAACAGACAAGTCGAACTTTGTTGTGATCGCTGAATTAACGTGTGGGAGAAATTTTAGTTTCGACCACATCGACGAGTTTCTTAGAGAATATCAAGCTGTGAAGAGGTCTTTTATGGTTGAAGGTTTTGAATTCGTTGGCATTACGAGTACCGACAATTCCGGAGGGACACCTAATATCGAAGCTGCCGAGGTACTGTCACATATCCAAACAAAAGGTCTGCTGAGCGATCTGGATTTTATTCCTCATATTAGCTGTAAGGACAAAAACGCTGATATGCTTTTCAGCACACTGGCAGGTTTCAGAGCAATGGATGTTGAAACCATTTTGGTGATCACAGGGGACAAACCTGTAAAGGGCAAAGGAGTGTTCGAGCTAGAGGCCACGACTCTTTTACAAATGATTACCGAAATGAATTACAGAGATAGCCTGAGAACTTCAACGGGTGAATTGGACAAGGTTCATGAGTTCTTTACAGGTGCGGCTGTTTCACCTTTCAAGTACACCGAGGCCTCACAAATGCAGCAGTACTACAATATGGAGAAGAAAATTGCCTGCGGTGCGAGTTTTATAATAACTCAGGTCGGCTGGGACTGGAAGAAATCAGTTGAGCTTTTCAGATACATTAAGGCAAACAACCTGGACATACCGGTAATCGGGAACGTTTTTTTATTAAGCACAAACACACCGGCGCCGCGACTGATGCGAGATTTGAAGCTGCCGGGATGTTTTGTCAGCAGTGAACTTTATGCTAAGATCAGTGACGAAAGTGTTGACGAGCATATAGAGCGTGCCGCTCAACAGGTGGCGATGTATAAGTCAATTGGAGCGGCCGGAGTGGACGTTGGATCAGTGCATGATTTCAAAGTGTTTGTGCAAGTAATTGAGCGAGCACTAGAGATTGCGGACAACTGGGTAAAGTACCAGGCTAATCTTTATTGGCCGAAAGAAGGTGGGTTTTATCTGTATGACTGGGAGGGCAAGATGGTCACGCTATCAGAGCCACACAAAAAGTTTAAGCACAAATACTTTAACTTTTTCCACCGGGCGATCCTGGACCCGGAGTATAGAGGGTTTCGCGCATTCAGAAAGGTGATGTCGGCATTGGGGGCTGCTAAAGGACGAGGAGCAGTATATAAGTTGTTTACCGCCTCGGAACAGGCCTTTAAGTATTTGATGTTTGATTGTCAGGGGTGCGGGGATTGCTATCTGCATGAAAACTTTGGCCTGTGCACGATTGGCGGTTGTGAGAAAGGCCTTGCCAATGCGCCTTGTGGTGACGCTACAGTAGATGGATACTGCGGCAACAATTTAGAACTGATCTGCATAGGTGAATACATTTACAACGCTGCTGCATCTGTACCTGGAGGAATTGAGAAATGGCGAGCTACGATAAACAAGCCGAGGATTCATTCGTTGGAGCACACCTCTTCGATTTTGAACTATTTGTTTGGCAAGGATCATCAAAGGATATTAGAAAATAGAGCTGGTGAGCAATCGCCACTGGGTGAACAGCACTTGCCCTGAAAATGTCTCTTTACACACCCTGTTGATATCGGAGGATCGGCGGTTCGAACTAATGTCACTTCCTAAGCTATGAGTCCGGAACGCGTCTTTTAGTCTCCGGACGATAAGTCCCTTTGGCAAGGGGATTGCTCATAAAAGCACGGCCGTCTATGTTTGTGATCTGACTTACTGAGAGAGAACACACCTTGAATTTGCCTGCGAGGCGAACAAGGAAGGCACAGACGGCCGTGGGTGTATTATAGCAGGCTCGATGCGGATTGTCAAGGGCGTGCTGCGGGTCCCGGGCTGGTGGCGATTGAGATTAGAGAGAACGGTCTCAAGGGGACGGGAAAAAACGAAAAAAGCGGTCTAAAATTGTAAAAAGACAGAGCTCCCTCACGCTCTCGTAAAGGCTTCCGTTCGCTCTGTCACAATTTACTGGCGGGAAACCTCAAAGCTGGCGCTTTCAGATAATGCCTTTTGATTGATAACTTCTGTGATAGATTTAGGAAACGGGGCGGAGACCCAGTAATTGGGTCTATGCTTCCGCGATGAGTTTGAGGTTGCCGCTATCGCCCGGGCTTCACACCATTTCGAGGACACTCAGCTCCCAGCTTCAAGACCCGGTTTTGAGCTCGCGTATGCGGGATGGGCTAGGTCAGTGCCCGTCTCTAACGATTAAGTGTTGGCCTCTACAATGCCGGGCCTCTGGCAGTGAGCATGTCCTC
>JAUVYQ010000073.1 GCA_030603035.1 Phycisphaerae bacterium
CATTTCGAGCATTAAATGACGGCGTTTGCCCACAAACGAACATACGACCAGGATGTCAACGTCGCTGCGGTCATCGGCTGTTTCTCTGGCCTGTGAGCCGAAAAGTATGATCTTCTCAGGATGAAAGCCATCAACCAGCCGCTCCTTGACCTCATGTAATATCTCATTACTTATCATAGCTTGACGCTCGTTTTGATAATGTTATCTCATTTAATCGATTATACAAAAAGGATTAACGAATAGCAATTATTGGTTATTGATTTCTTTTCTTATTTGCTCGAGCATATTGATGGCTTCTATCGGTGTTAAGTTATCGACGTCGGTTGAGGCGAGTTTATCGAGTACGGATTTGTGTTTTTGTACGAAGAGGGAGTCTTTGTCCGGCTGTTTTGTTTTGTGTCTGGCGAGACGGTCGCCGGTGGCTTCTTTAGCGAAGGTGCTCTCCAGTTCTTCGAGGATTTCTTTTGACCTTTCAAGAATGGATTTTGGGACGCCAGCGAGCTTTGCGACGTGGATGCCGTAGCTTTTGTCTGTTCCGCCGGGCAGAATCTTGTGTAAAAAGACGACCTCGTCCATCCATTCGCGGACGGCGACGTTGCAGTTCTTTACATTCGTGAATAGCTCAGCTAATTCGGTCAGTTCGTGATAATGGGTGGCGAAAAGGGTGCGGCATTTTAGTTTGTTTGCGATATATTCGGTAATCGCCCAGGCCAGGGCCAGGCCGTCGTAAGTGCTTGTGCCGCGGCCAACCTCGTCGAGTATTACCAGGGATTTTTTCGTGGCGTTGTTGATGATGTTGGCAGTTTCGGTCATTTCGACCATAAAAGTAGATTGGCCGCGAACCAGCTCATCGGAGGCGCCGACGCGGGTGAAGATTCTATCGACCAGGCCGATGGTCGCATCCTTAGCGGGGATAAAAGAGCCGGCCTGTGCCATCAGGATAAGCAGGGCGGTCTGTCTTATGTAAGTGCTTTTCCCGCTCATATTCGGGCCTGTTACAATCAGGTAATCTCCGGCCTTACCGCCCAGCTCGATGTCGTTGGGCACAAACTCCGGGCCGAGTGTTTCGCCCAAAACCGGATGTTTGCCATCGTTTATGATAAGCTCGCCGCCATCGGTCATTTTGGGGCGGATGTAGTTTCGCCGCCTGGCAAGATATGCCAGGGCGGCAAGACAATCGCATTGGGCGAGAGTGTTGGCGAGGGCTTGCAGCCGGCTCACGTATTGAGCGGATTGTCGGCGGATGTCCTCGAAAAGCTTCTGCTCTAATTCGAGGGCTTTTTCCTCGGCGCTGAGGGCCTGGGTTTCGTATTCTTTCAACTCGTCGGTGATGTAGCGCTCTGCGTTTTTGATTGTCTGCTTTCGGACATAATCGGCGGGGACCTTGTCTGCTGCTGAGCGGCTTATTTCGATATAATAACCGAAGACCCTGTTGTAGCCGATTTTTAGATGTGCGATGCCGGTTCGCTGGGATTGCTCTTTTTGATAATGCCGCAGCCAGCTCTGGCCGTCTCTGGAGATTGAGCGGAGGCGGTCAAGCTCTTCGTTGAAGCCGGTCTTTATCACGCCACCGTCGCGAAGATGTGAGGGACATTCCGGCTCGATTGCGGCTTCAAGTAAATCAGCTAATTCGTCCATACTATCGCATTGGCCGGCGAGCCGCACAAGCAGGTCGGCGCCGAATTGCTGCAAAATTTCCCGCAGCGATGGTACTCGCCGCAGTGAGATTGCAAGGGCCACCAAATCCCGGGGAGTTACCCGGAAAGTGCTGATGCGGGCTGCAATTCGTTCCGGGTCGGCTAATGCTGAAAGCAGTTTGCGAGCGTCGGCTAACTTAGTATCTGTCTCTTTTAATTCTTCGACGGCGTCCTGGCGAAGCTCTATGGCACCGAGGTCGCAGAGCGGCATACACAACCAGTTTCTGAGCATTCTGCCGCCCATACCGGTCAGTGTTTCGTCAAGACAGTCCAGCAGCGTGCTTTTTTTGCTTTCGGTGCGAATGGTTCGCAGGATTTCCAGGCTTCGCAGCGTGGTCTGGTCGATTTGCAGGAATTTTTTGCGGTTGATTTTTTGTAAGTTCCGGATGTGGCCGAGCGTCGTCTTTTGTGTTTCGTTGAGGTATTCGATGACGGCACCGGCAGGGCGGATGACACCATCGTTGTCTTCGATGCCAAAGCCTTCGAGGGTGGCTGTGCCGAAATGCTTTAGGAGGCGCTGCCTTGCCTGATATGGGTCGAAATACCAGCCGGGACGTTCGGTTACAATGGCGCTGGTCAACTGTGTGATATCTCTGGTGAGCTTTTTTGTCTCGGCTTCGAATAGTTCGCCGCGTCTGTCGGGAAGCAGGCACTCGGCCGGGCTAAGCCTGAGCAGCTCATCGAGCAGTTTTTCTTCGGGCAGCTCCTGGGCGAAAAAGTGGCCGGTGGAAATATCGACCCAGCTAATTGCGGCTTCTTGTTTTGTCCCCAGACTGACCGCACAGAGGAAATTGTCCTCTTTGGCGTCCAAAAGGATATCGTCGGTAAGCGTGCCCGGGGTAACAATTCGTACGATGTCACGTTTGACAACGCCCTTTGCGGTTTTTGGGTCTTCGACCTGCTCGCAAACGGCAACTTTGTAGCCGGCCTGCAGCATTTTCTTCAGGTATCCTTCAACGGCGTGATACGGCACGCCGGCTAATGGGATGGGATTGCTGCCTTTGCTTCGGCTGGTTAAGGTCAGGCCCAGTACCTTCGAGCAGGTTTTGGCGTCCTCGTAAAAGGTCTCGTAAAAATCGCCCATGCGAAAGAATAGTATGCAGTCGGGGTATTTTTGCTTGAACCGGTGAAACTGCTTCATCGCAGGCGTTAGTTTTTCTCCGTGTCCTGTCATAGTGGAAGATTATACACTCAACCGGCCGTTTAACAAGTCAAACCGACCTTGAGTCTGAAATTTCAATATGGAGAGCTTCGAGCACTATTTCTCTTGACGAACTATCTGCTTTAATATATAATTTGGACAGATACTATGATAGTATAAAGAAGAACGTTAGCCGATAAAAAGGATAGGATAATGCAAGCAAAAAAATATGTATACTGGCAAGAAGATAATATGTGGATTGGATATCTGGAGGAATATCCGGATTATATGACACAGGGTGAAACCATTGAGCAGCTAAAAGAGAACTTAAGGGATATATACTATGAATTGACCAGTGGTACTATTCCCTCCGTTCGTAAGGTTGCAGTGATGGAAATATCGTGAAAAGAAGGGATTTAATAAAGAAATTAGAAGAAACAGGTTGCGTGCTCATCAGGCATGGTGGTAGGCACGACTGGTATACAGAATCCCAGAACAAAAATTTCACAATCAATTTCAAGGCATAGAGAGATAAAAGACAGTCTTGCGAAGCACATCATCAAAATGTTAAAAGACGATGTTTAGACTCATAGAGCAGAATGAACTCTGGATTCGCCATGTTGTTGGCGAGGTGTTTTTGGCTTTAAATAAGAAATATTTTAATTGCCGTTTTTTGCTCTGCTTGTTATAATCGCTTTAGAGGTACCAAAAATGGAAAGAATTATTAAAGCTTTAATAGCCTATGATGGCAAATATTACTGTGCCAAGTGTTTTGAAATCGATGTATTTACTCAAGGCAAAACTATCGATGAAACAATCCAAAATCTTAAGGAAGCAATTACTTTGCACTTGGAGGGGATAGACCCTGCTGAATATGGGTTAGTTAAAAATCCAGGTCTTTTAATAATGTTTGAATGCGACCTTCAACCTGCTTATGCCTAAATTACCAACCATCTCTTACCAAGAACTGCTTAAACTTCTAATCAATTAGATGACAAATAGGGACAACCAGCTATTTTTAGTACTCATTTTCTTATGCTTTTTGTTTTTGTGCTTTAATAATTTTGGCCAGGGATCTTAACGCCTGATTCACCGAGGTCGGCGTTTTGAATACCCTGGCCACGTCCGGGTCCAGCAGAACGATATTAGTTCCTGCCTTATACTTTTTGGTATATTTGCCTCTGACACCTTTACTAAAATCATATTCTTTTCTCATATTAATCTCAATAGCTGAGTTATATGTTGAAATATCTATTTGGATTCTTCATATAAAGTATCGGGGCAAATATCCTGGCCATGAGGCCATGCTATTGAACCATGAATTCGTTTCACTTCTTTAAAATATTTAAGATTTTTCAGCTCCTGGAATACGCCAAAGTCAAGCAACGGTTTTATATCGAAGACTTTTTGTTCCTCATTATCGAAGGTTATACGCAAAGTGTAATCATCGTATGGAATAACTTTTTTAACTCTGGGATTCATAGCGCTCACCTTAATGGTTCTATGTTAAATACCGGTTGTCCATTAACAGCCAACTCCCAATCCGTCATTAAATCCTCTTTATGTATTTCTATCCACGCTTGTACTAATTTCATTCTGCTTGCTTTGATAGAACCTTCTAATATTCCACCATCAGGTATAGCAACTACAGCTTCTTGGCCTTGATACCTAACATGAATGTGAGGTCGTTTATGTTTTTTGTCATCGGCATAATACATTAGAACAGCAATCCCGTAGAACATTGATATCACAGGCATTATTATCTCCTATCAATAGATAGCACAACTACTCTATCCTACTTCTTGAGTAATTCTGCAATCTCCAGCATAGAGCATTTTACATAATGAATTCATAGCTGATTTGGGAGAAAATGTCAATTATTTTTGGTGGGCTGATTTCTATCCTACACTTGGCCGTTTAACAACTCTGTTATGATTGAGGCTGCCTGCTTTCTGGATTTGGCTTTTTGCAATTGTTTCAGCAGGTTTTCCTGTCGGCTGGTAAAACAAACAACAGTTTGCAAATCGAAATCAGCGACGCCACAGAGCTGTTGGATTCTTTCCGTGAGGTTTTCGATTCCGGTGCCGAACTTTGCACTTATTTGCACTGTGTTGCCTAAAATTTCCGGTAGTTTGCCGGCATCGAGTTTGGCCGGCAAATCGGATTTATTTAATACCGTCAGGACCTTTTTGTCAGCGATTTTTTCGCCAAATCGGTCGTCAAGCTGGTTGTTGGTTGTGCTGTTATCCAAGACGAGCAGGACCAAATCCGCCCCTTCTAAAATCTGAGCACTTTTTTCCTGAGATTCTTTTTCGATAATATTCTCGGGTGCTGCTGCAAGCTTTTCATCCAGTCCCGCAGTGTCAATCAGTTCTACTGAAAGAGGGCCGAGCTGGCACCGGGCTGTGACCCAGTCGCGGGTTGTGCCTTTAATATCGGTAACTATTGCTTTTTGTCGGCCGGCCAGATAGTTTAACAGCGTGCTTTTGCCGGTATTCGGCGGGCCTGCGATAACGGTTTTGCAGCCGTGAATAATCAGTTTTGCTGTTTGGCTGTTTTTAAGTATCCGCTCGGCGTCGGCGACGATTTTATTAAGAGATATTGTGTCTATGTTCTCCAGCCACTCTGCTATCTTTTTGCTTAAGCCGGCATCGATTTGATTTGCGATTATTTTGGTGCCCTCGATTGTCCTGGCCCTGGGCTGGGTGAGTTTGGCTTCGAGTGCGATTGTATTGACGGATTTTTCTGCAGACAGGATTTTGCATAGTAGCTGCTCTGCGGTCAGGAGCTTGGCACCGCAGCGCTGGAGCAGCTGCATTATCATTTCTACGATGAGTGGATTGCCGTGGCAGTTTATGGCGAAGCTATGGGGACCTTCGCAGCCAATTATAACCTGGTCGATAGTCTCGGTGCCGTCGCAGATTGTGCCGAGCAGGATTTTACCGGCCTTGAATTTTGGTGGTTTCGTCCCTGTCGATTTGAATATTTTTTTTACGACAGCCTCGGCTGAATCGCCAAAGACTTGAATAGTCGATATCGCACCGGTGCCTTTGCCGGTCATTACCGCAGCGAAAACACTCATAACACCCTCAATTTAAGTATTTAGAGTCGTTGATGTGGTCTTCTGGTACCGCGTGGCAATGCGCGGTAAAGTTTTGTCACAAAGACATTCATTATCTGGAAGAAGGATTTGCCTATGAGCACTGCGGGGCCATTGACGAGCAAGCATCCAAGCGAGGATAACAAGCCGAGTTTAAGAATAGACCAGGTGTCTTCGTAAGGGTCTATTAGTAACGCCAAAATGGTGGATGCCAAAGGTAAAACAACGATGATAAGTAAGATGGCCCTTTTGACTTTTGTAAGGTTCGATTGAAAGACCGAAAGCAGGCCGACAAGCATACCTGACAAACCTGAGAAACAAATGGCGGACATTAAGAAAATAAACCAGGTTGCCTGGACGTGTCCTGCCCGGATTTCGGGTTCAGACGGTGGATTGAGAATATTGCGAATGAGGATAGGTATAGCTATGCGCATAAATAGCAGCAAGTTAAACAACAAAATGCAGATTAAGAAAATGTCGCACAGCTTTCTGATAAGTTTTCTGTGCTTAACAAAAATGGTTGCTTTTGGAGTGGCTGTGGGGGTTTTGCCCTTCATAAGATAGACGGCGGCCATAAGAGCTGCGAATAGCGTCAACCAAAACCAGGCATTGAAGAAAATTTTTGGAAGTGTTAGTGATAACATCGGGTCTCTCCGAACAGCTTATCCCATTTTTTCTTCTATGTATTTTCGGTAGGCTAAGACGATGCCTTTGACGACGAGGTTAGGCACGAAGGAGTCTATGAAATTACAATCGTCCTTTATGGTTTTGGCGCCGGCGCCGGTAATGACCGTTTGGGGCCATTTGTCGATTTTTTCTGCGTAACGCCTGATGACCTCCTCTAATGTTCCGAGGGCAGAATAATACAGTCCGCAGTTTATGGCCTCGGCTGTATTTTTGCCGTACGGTTCCTTTGGTCTGATGACTTTGATGCCTGGCAGTTGGGCGGTATTTTCTTTCAAGGCCAGTGCGCTGATTTTGAAACCCGGGCAGATGACGCCGCCAAGAAAGACTCCCTTTTTATCGACCAGGTCGATGGTAACGGCGGTGCCGAAATCCGCTACTACTACCGCATCCTCGGTGACATCATAGGCGGCTGCTGCTGAGACTATCCTGTCTGTGCCGACTTTGTCCGGTTCATCCACCCAGAGAGTCATCGGCAGGGGTATGTCTTTGCCTATGATATAAACCTTTTCGCCGAGGTTGTCCTTTACGATTTGGCGGATGAGTTTGGTCCAGGCGGGTTTGACGCTGCTGACGACGATTACGCCGTTGCGTTTTTTTTCTTTCGAGCTTTCGAGGATTGGGATTTTTTGCCAGGTGGATTTGAAACAATCTGTCAGCTTTTTGTGGGACCGGCCCGGGATGGATTTGATAAATTCTTCTTCGTCTTTAAGGAATAGCCCGATTGTGATATTTGTATTGCCGATATCTACTGCGATTATGTTCATAATTTGTCTTCGTATCCCGTAATAAATCAGGCGCTGACGCGCCGGTTATCTTTTTTAATCTGGAGAAACAGCACTAGCCAAAACCAAAAAATTACCTGGCAGGGTATTATAGCAGTGATTACACTCCTCTGGATATTCTTGGTTATGACGGAACCTTCAAGAGTCAGCAGGTACTCTATGCCGAGAGTATCGCATTGCACATAGATGAGGAACGAAACAATCGTGCATACAATAACGCCCACAGATGAAAATACTATGGCATATATCCAGGTCCAGGTACCCCTGCGTACTGATATAAGACTTAAAAACAAACCGAGCACCAGACTTATTGCGCTGATACTGAAAGCCATGATAACAACAGTCTGGAACCCGTCAGGTGAATAGCTTACACGAAGCAGACGATCAGACAGGCGAACACTGATATATGATAGAGGCAGACTAAATATATACAGAATAGGAATGATGGTTACTATAATCGCGAATAGCTTTGATTTTTTCACAGTTTTTTTTTAATAAAACGCAGTCGATTTCTTACAAATATCATGATTCAGCACAGAAGTTCGTCAAGGCTGCTGAAGCAAGGATTTAATAACACGCAGGAAGCTCTCTGCAACTTGGACAGCTCTTTCTGCGTCTTGCTGCGACACGTGGATTGTAACTCCATAATCACCCACATTGCGTAATTCAAAAAGCCAGTTTAACTCCTTGCCCTGCTCCTTATCCAACTTGCCGGTCTTAACCAGCCGCTGATGTATCGAAGCGATAACCCCGCTATGCTTGCTGAATTCCAGCCCTTCATCCAGCAGTACAGCGGTTGCAGCATAAAACGCCGCATAATATGCACGCGAAGCCGCAAAATCATAGAAACCACTCACCGCCAATTCTGTGGCTGCCTGAATGGACTTCTCCGCTCGCTCAAGATTGGCGGCTATCTCTCGTTCATATTCCGGCTTCACAGCAATATTCCTTCCCGCTTGGCGTTTCGGTAGAGTTGAATACTGCCATTCTCAAAATCATCGACAGCAGCAGGCTTAGCTGAAATGAGTCGGTCTGTGTCGAGTTGAATCGGATAGAGTAAGTCTATAATTCGACGCAGCTCCTGAAAGTAATCAAAGGGTTTGCTCAGCAAAACGAGCAGATCAATGTCACTGGCTAAGCTGGCTTGGTCGCGCGCAACAGAACCGTACAGAACCAGACCCTTGAAACGTGAGCCATAATGACTTTCAAGGGCAGTTCGACAATTCCGGACTAATTCCATTATTGCCATCTGAAACTCCGTATTTTCTTCGCTTACAATGGGTTTTCTAACATGTATTCGACAGCAATTCTACGGTCTATTCGCGCCAGCACTATACCTGAAATTACTGCAGGCCGTCAAGACGGAAATCCGCCGGGATAACGGCTATCTTCAGTCTTTGTTTTTTTTACTTTTTTCCACAGCAACTCGCTCAGTTTTTTGATTCCTTCTCCGGTAACTGCTGAGATTGGGTAAATCTTTTTGTTCAGCTTTTTTTTCAGGTCTTTTACTATTTTTCCGTCCGGGTCGAGGTCTATTTTATTGGCGACGATGATTTCAGGTTTTTGGGCAAGGGCTTCACTGTATTGCTCCAATTCGTGGCGTATCCTATAGTAATTTTCCACGGCGTCGGAGCCGACTGTCGGCATTATATCAAGAATGTGGACAATAATGCGTGTTCTTTCTATATGTTTCAGGAATTCGTAGCCGAGGCCTGCTCCGCTGTGAGCACCTTCGATTAGGCCGGGGATGTCAGCCATAACGAACCGGCGGAAGTCGCTTAATTCGACGATGCCGAGCACCGGCTCGATTGTGGTGAAAGGATAATCGGCGATTTTCGGCCTGGCGGCTGAGCAGCGGGAGATGAGTGTGCTTTTGCCGGCATTCGGCATACCGACCAGGCCGACATCGGCGATGAGTTTCAGTTCGAGCTTTATATTTCTTTGCTGACCTTTCCTGGCGGGGCTGGTCGTTCTTGGGGTTTGATTTGTTGAGGTTGCGAAGGCCTTATTGCCTTTTCCGCCTTTTCCGCCGCGGCAGATGCAGACCTTTAATCCGACCTTGTTGAGGTCTTTGAGAAGCAGGTCAAAATCCACATCGTAGATGAGTGTGCCCGGCGGGACAGGGATTATCAGGTCCTGGCCATTTGCTCCATGTTTGTTGCTTCCCGAGCCGGGCTGGCCGTTTTGAGCGCGCCAGTGATGCTTGCCGGCGAAATCTATTAAGGTATCGAGATTTTCGACCGCCTTGAAATAGACGCTGCCTCCTCTTCCGCCGTTGCCGCCGTCTGGTCCGCCCTTGGGGACGAACTTTTCTCGGCGGAAGCTCAGGCAGCCGTTGCCGCCGTCTCCCGCCTTAACCTGGATTTTTGCCTCGTCAATAAACATAATGTTCGTATTGCGTATTGCGTATATCGTATTGCGTCTCTTATATAAAAAAAGGATGGTATAAGACCATCCTTTTTTTGCTAAGTATTTCCTGCTGTTTGTTAGACGACGTGGACTTTTCTGCCCTGGAAACGGATTGTTCCATCTGCAGTGGCGAATAATGTGTAGTCCCTGCCCATGCCGACATTGTGGCCGGGGAAGAATTTTGTTCCGCACTGCCGGACGATGATTGAGCCGGCGGAAACCGTCTGGCCGCCGTACAGCTTCACGCTTCTATATTTCGGATTGCTGTCTCTGCCGTTTCTCGAAGAGCCTTGTCCCTTTTTATGTGCCATAGGTAACTACCTCTAATTTTAACACGAACCTAACGTTACCGGTTCATTAAACACAATTTTAACTGTTTTGTCTGGTATTGTCCAGAAAATTTTAAAAATCTCGATTTAGAACTGTGTTTTAGCCATTATTCGGCCTGCAATATGGCTTTCATTGAGTCTAACGAAAGCATGCCCGCTGTAGCCAGCTTTATTTTGCCTTCGGGGTTGATAAAGAAACTGCAAGGTATGCCCGCGGTGTGGAAGATTCTCATAACTCCGAACGGGTTGGGCATATTGCGCTGTTCGAGGAGCATCGTATAGTTCATTTTTTTGTCTGCAGCAAACTTTTTCACCAAATCCGGTTTCTCGTTTGATATGGCCAGAATTGCTAATTTGTCCTCACCGATGGTTTTTCGTAGTTCGATTAGGTGGGGGATCTCCGGTATGCAGACTGAGCAGCGGTTAGAGAATAAGTCCACATTATTCAACTTTCAACACTTCCTTTATTGCTTTTTTCAGTGTTTTTTTTGGTAAGGCCCCTATTGCCATTTGTGGTTTGTCATTTAGCGGTACAAAAAGCATGCTGGGGATGCTCTGAATGCCGAAAGCGGCCGCTAATTCCTGTTGAGCTTGTGTGTCTACTCTGTAAATATTGAGCTTACCTTGGTATTCTTGAGCAAGTTCTTGTAAAATAGGTTCTACCATTTTGCACGGCGCACACCAATCCGCATAAAAGTCAATGATGCAGGGCAGTTTGCCTTCAAACTTCCATTCTTTATTTTGCTCATAGTTAAAAACTTTTTGTAAAAAGCTGTCTTTCGTTAAGGATTCCACGAGACCAATCCCATTTAAACCTCCCTTTGAGCCGGTTGTAATTCCGGTATCTGGTCTCGCAGGTTTAGCGGGGCTCCCACCGATGGGTTCAGATTGGGTGGGTTCGGCAGGTTGCTTTTTACATCCTGTCACCATCACTGCTGCGGTGAGTACAATTACAGAAACGACCGCCAGCGATATGCCGGTTTGTTTGTTTTTCTCGGACATTTTTATATTACTCCTGCGAAATTGCCCCTGGGCCTGCGGCCTCGCATCAGGGGCAGGCCGTTTAACTACAACTCTACATTATTTTTACGGCAATATCAAAACCAAAGTTCATAAATTTATGATTTTGAGCGGCCGCCGTAAGGCGTCCCCAAGCGGAAAATACGAGGGACATCTTTTTTGACCTGTACTTCCAGTGGCGGTATAATCCGTGGTTCGTGGTTCGAGTCACGCATCACTATTCATGAATAATGTGTTGTTGATTTTGGGGAGTTCAGAGATGAGTTATAAGAGAATCGCCTTTGGTGAACGAGTTGTTTTAATCCTTTCTTTTGTTTTGTTGTTGGTGAACGCCGGCGCAGCCTTCGCTGACGTTAAGCTGCCGGCGGTGATAAGTGATAATATGGTTCTGCAGCGAGGGATGAAAGTGCCGATTTGGGGCTGGTCCGAGCCGGGCGAGAAGATTTTCATCAGCGTTACTTGGCAAAGCATGGGATACGGAGCCAGAGCAGGAAATGATGGCAAATGGATGGTCAAGCTTTTTCATAGTACCGCTGGGGGACCTTTTGAAATAACTATAGTCGGAAAAAATACAATTAAGATTGAGAACGTTGTTGTCGGGGAAGTCTGGGTCTGCTCGGGCCAATCGAATATGCAGTGGCCGGTTACACGGTCAGCTAACGCTGAGCAGGCAATCGCCGCGGCCGACCACAAATTCGTTTGGGCCGATGCAAAAATCGATGGCGATACAGTTGTGGTTAGTAGTGACAAAGTTTCCGAGCCCCGCCCTTCGGAAGGGCTGGGCGAGCCGGTTGCTGCGCGGTACGGCTGGGCGAACAACCCTGTATGCAATCTCTACAACAAAGAAGGCCTGCCGGCTTCGCCGTTCCGCACGGATGACCGGCCGGGTATCACGGTCGGCAAAAAGTAAGCCCCCCGAATCGGTATACATAAGAGCACAAGAGCAAAAGTAAGTTTTGCATTTGTGACTTATGCACTCATAACTTCTGCTGTGGGGATATTGAAAATCATTTGACAAAACAGATTTTAAGATTAGCATAAATTCGTGAAGTGTATCTCGTGAATCGAGATGCGAGATACGAACAATGAGATACGAGATATGATTTATTCATTTGTTAGTGCGAATACTGAGATTTCTGGTCATTTGAATTTGGTCCTGTTATTCGGGCTGGTTGTTTTGGGCGGCACGCTTGGTGAGCGGCTCTTTCAAAAGCTTCATATTCCGCAGGTTGTCGGCTGTATTATGGTAGGGATAATTCTGGGCGATGTTCTTGATGTGATAACCCCCGAAAAAATTGAAGCTCTCAGGCCCTTTACAATGTTTGCTCTGGGTGTCATAGGGTTTATGATTGGGTCGGAGCTGCGAAGTGATGTCTTTAAGAAGTATGGAAGGCAATTTTTCATCATTCTTTTCTCCCAGGGTGTAGGTGCTTTTTTATTAGTGGCGGTTTGCACCTCGGTGGCGGCCTGGCTCATTATGGGTGAGCTGTCGACTTCAATTGCGATGGGACTTGTGCTTGGCGCCATTGCTTCAGCTACCGCCCCGGCAGCGACAGTAAATGTTTTGTGGGAGTATAAGACAAGGGGACCACTTACGGCGGCGATTCTTGCTATTGTTGCACTGGACGATGCTCTGGCACTGCTGCTTTACCGCGGCGCAGCTACAGGAGCTAAAGCACTAATGGGCACAGCAGGCGGCTCAATTCTGGGCACTACACTTTTACTGTTGGGCGAAATCGTCGGTGCAATACTGCTGGGCTTTTTGGCTGGGGTGCTGCTCTATTTTCTCTTAAAATTCGTCAGGGCCGACGATAAGGTCCTGGCATTCTCGATTGGCTGCCTTTTGTTTGTTGTTGGCATCTCAATAATAGCGGATATGGGGCCGATTTTGCCCGCTATGGTACTGGGTGCAACTATGGCCAATCTGGCGCCGCGCCAGAGCAAGGGCGTTTTTAAGCTCGTCGAAAGATTTTCGCCGCCTATTTACATTTCCTTTTTTGTGCTTGCGGGTGCCCATATTCAGTTTGGCAGGATAGGTTCGCAAATAGTTATTATTATGATAATAGTTTTTACGCTTTTCAGGATAGTGGGTAAGGTGGTGGGCTGCTGGTTTGGTG
>JAUVYQ010000395.1 GCA_030603035.1 Phycisphaerae bacterium
TATTGAGCCAGTCGTGGTTGATGGTGTTATTCGCTCTAAAGGAGATACGATTTTGGGAGCGGATGACAAAGCCGGTATTGCCGAACTGTATGAAGCGGTGTGCACCGCGGAACACCATCCGGAGTTGGAAATAACTATCACCCGCGAGGAAGAGATTGGGCTGGTGGGTGCTCAGCACCTTGATGTTGCAGAGATTAAAGCCAGAATGGGATTTGTCCTTGATGGAGATAAGCTGGATTCTATCGTGATAGGTGGCCCCTCGCACATGATTATCGATATCGAAATCAAGGGACGGGCAGCTCATGCAGGTATGGAACCCGAAAAGGGTATTTCCGCTATACGGGCAGCCAGCCATGCTATCTCCATTATTAAAGAGGGTTGGGTCGATAGCGAGACTACGTGTAATGTTGGAACCATCGAGGGTGGCCTGATTCGAAATGGGGTACCGGAAAAGGTTTTTATCAAGGCGGAGTGCCGCAGTTTAAATCACGATACCTGCATAGCTTATAGCAATACTGTTAAAAATGCGTTCGATGTTTCGGCTCAGGCTATTGGCGCTGTAGCGGATGTGAAGCTTAACCTGGCGTATAAGGCTGTTCGGCTTTCTGAAGATGCGTCGGTACTGGTCACGGCTTGTAAGGCGTTAGAAAAGACAGGCTTAACCCCTGACACCAGAATTATCTGCGGGGGGACAGATGCATCCATTTTGAACGGGAAAGGAATTCAGAGCGTTATCCTGGGTATTGGTGTTCGTGCGGAACATTCCAACGATGAACATATTTATGTCTCCGATATGGAGACTGCAGTGAGAATAATGCACAACCTATTTGAAGTGTTGTGCGATTAGATTTTGTAGCACCGTCTTCGGTGATTAATTTACAGTTTAGGGTAGTCAAATATGGATTTGCTTAAAGCAATTATGGAACGAAGGAGCGTGCGGTCTTTTCAGGCTGATCATGTGCCTGAAGATACGTTACGAAGATTAGTAGAGGCGGGTATTTGGGCTCCTTCGGGTGGAAACGCCCAGACGTGGTGCTTCATCATTGTTACGGATGGTGTCAGTATAAGACGACTCAAAATGCTGAGCCC
>JAUVYQ010000038.1 GCA_030603035.1 Phycisphaerae bacterium
CTCGATTTTTTCCCATAATTCGTCTGAAATCCTGTATTTATTCTTTGTTTTTCGTTTTTTCATCCCTGAATCCTTTCAAAGGCACCATTGCCTTTGAATATATCGGCAATTCAGGTGTTATTCGGATAGGCTCTTAGTATGCGGGCAATTCTTCTGTAGTCTGGCCTGAAATCATGGCCCCAGTCAGAAATGCAATGAGCTTCGTCGATAACAAAAAGGCCGATACTGTCGGTGATTGGCAAAAAGTATTTCTCTAAGAAATCCTCATTGGCCAGCCTTTCTGGCGAAATAAGCAGGACGTCAATTTGATTTTGCTCAAGTTTCTCGTGTATCGCTTTCCATTCCTCCGAGTTTGTGGAATTCACCGTATGTGCGATGACCCCAACTCGCGTTGCGGCTTCTATTTGGTTTCTCATGAGAGCGAGGAGGGGGGAAATTAAGAGTGCTGGCCCGAAGCGCTTCTCCCGGAGCAGCTTCGCGGCTATAAAATAAACTGCACTTTTCCCCCAGCCAGTACGTCTCACCAGGAGCAGTCTTTTCTGATGGTTGACGATGGAGTCAATGGCCTCCCACTGCCCATCTCTGAAACTGGCAGAAGGATCGTTGCATAATCTGCGAAGGTATTCTAAAGCTCTATCCTGCAAAACGCATACACCAAAAGTTAATTCTACCGTGAATTCTCTGACTCCATTATGGGCGGGAAACCCGCTCCTACACAGCAATCTAAATGTAATGAAAACCGCACAGTCTGTCAAGCATATTCGAATTCGCAGAATAGTGTCAAGAATCGGCTGGGCGAGACTTAATCTGTACAGATTTGTATGTCATTACGACAAAGCCTGCTTTCATCTTTCAGGCCACATAATACCCAAAAATAAACCAAAAATCAAGATGAAAAATGTAAAATTACAGTGCAAAAGCCAAAAATCAACCTCATTAGAAAGTTTTTTTCAGAAAAAAATGTCCCTAACAGGCCCAATTTCTAACGGGGTGAACAAAACTGCAAAAATTTTATTTGCAAATTCCCCAAATCCTGCTATACTTACTTCCATGATGGCCAACCATCCAATCTGTTCTTCTCATACGGCCGTTCTCGGCCTTACGCTGCTGCTTTTGCGCCGTTAAGGCGCAATAATACCTCTACATAAAAAATTCAGCCACGAAGACTCAAAGCCACAAAGGAATCAACTATATAAAGAACTTCAAGTCCTGGTGTCTTTGTGGCTAAAAAAAAATCGTGGCAATTTGACCCGTATTGGGGCATAATTAGCCCATATTTCTCAGCGCCGAGAACGCTGAGGTCGCAGAGCTTTGTAGTTTTCGCCACGAAGACACGAAGCCACTAAATCAATTATATAAAGAACAAACTTCGAGTCCCGGTGCCCTTGTGGCATAGAAAAATTGGAGAAAAAGCAGATGTCTAAAGAAAAAATCATAATCTTCGATACGACTTTACGTGACGGCGAGCAGGCAGCCGGGACCCGATTAGGAGCAAGAGAGAAGCTGGAAATCGCCCGGCAGTTGGCCCGGCTGAAAGTTGACGTTATAGAGGCAGGATTCCCCGCCTCCTCACCTGAAGATTTCGAGGCTGTCCGCCTTATATCGGAACAGATTCAAGGCCCTGTTGTCTGCGGCTTAACACGGGCAATTACCAAGGACATTGAGACCTGCCGAAAAGCGCTGGCTAAAGCGAAGCGGTTCCGCAT
Organism: Phycisphaerae bacterium; assembly: GCA_030603035.1. The sequence goes on from JAUVYQ010000038.1 coordinate 1,707, forward strand.
CCATACGGGTATCGGCGTCTCGGAGATTCACATCGCCGGAAAATTCGCAGATGATAAATACGGCAAGACGATGGGCGAAAAGCAGGCAACTATCCTGAAGATGGCCGTCGAGGCGGTCAAGCGCACCGCTGAATATACCGACGACGTCGAATTTTACGCTGAAGATTCCGGCCGGGCCGACCGCACCTTTCTCTATGAGATTCTTGAGGCCGTTATTGAAGCCGGGGCCACTACTGTCAATATCCCCGATACGACGGGCTATTCCATACCCGAACAGTATGGCACTCTCATCCGGGACATACGAGCTAATGTTCCAAACATTGCCAGGGCGACAATCAGCGTGCACTGCCATGACGATTTGGGAATGGCTGTGGCTAATTCGTTAGCTGGTGTCAAGAACGGTGCACGACAAGTTGAAGGTACAATAAACGGCGTCGGTGAACGGGCCGGCAACGCGGCCATCGAAGAGGTAGTGATGGCTATCCATACGCGCCGCGACTTCTTTGAAGATGTGGAAACCGGCATCAACACCCGCGAGTTCTATCGTACGAGTCATATGGTCGCGGATATGCTCGGTATGCCGGTTCCTGCCAATAAAGCGGTTGTGGGACGCAACGCTTTCGCCCACAGCTCCGGAATTCACGTGGATGGTTTTCTGAAAAAACGAGAAACGTATGAGATTATGAGGCCGGAGACTATCGGGCTTGCGGAAAGTCGTGTTGTTCTGACGGCGCGGACGGGACGTCACGGCCTTCGACACCGGCTGGAAGATATGGGATATACATTGTCCCAAGAAGAGCTGGACAAAACATATGAGCGATTTTTGGCCGTTGCCGACAAGAAAAAAGAGGTCTTTGACGAGGACCTTGCGGCAATAATCAGCGACGAGATTCACATCGTTGAGAAGATTTATGAACTGCAGCACCTGCACGTCGTAATTGATACCGACACCGCGCCGAAAGCAAGTGTAAAAATAAGATCCGCCGACAAAACAATACAGGCTGATGCCACCGGTGACGGCCCGGTCGATGCCGCCTATGAGGCCATAAGGGAAGCTACAGGCCTGTCGCCCAAACTCGAAAGTTATTCAATAAGAGCCGTCACCAGCGGCAAAGAGGCGCTCGGCGAAGCCACCGTCAGAATTACAGAGGACGGCAGAACCTTCATAGGCCGGGGCATCTCCACAGATATTATCGAAGCGAGCGCGAAGGCATATATCGATGCTATCAATCGAATGGTCTCGGCACAGGATAAAGGACAACCACCCAAGGTAAAAGCAGAACTGTAACCCAAACACGGAGAGTCAATAGACCTATGAGTATGACCCCGCACCAATTGAGCTTAGGCTCACGCCTATCCTTCGATTACACTCAGGACAGGTTTGGTACGGGGCAAGCGATACAGAAGCAATGATACGTGATGGATAGGGATAAATAGCTATGAGTATGACCTTAACCGAGAAAATTTTGGCGAAGGCGGCGGGCAAAGATAAGGTTGCGCCTGGTGAGCTCATCGACGCAAATATCGATATTGTTATGTGTGTCGATGTAACTACGCCGCCGGCTATTTCAATGTTAGCTGAAAAGGGACTGGACAAGGTATTCGACAGGGAAAAAATTGTTGTAACGCCCGACCATTTTCAGCCGGCCAAGGACATCAAAAGTGCCGAGCTTCACAAACGCCTCGATGAATGGGCAAGGCGACACAAAATAAAACATTACTACAAAATCGGCAGAGCCGGCGTCTGTCACGCTCTGCTGCCTGAACAGGGACACATCCGACCCGGCGAAGTCATCGTTGGGCCTGACTCGCATACCTGTACCTACGGCGCCTTCGCGGCATTCGGTACCGGCGTCGGCTCAACCGATGCAGCCGCCGCAATCGCAACAGGCCAGTTATGGTTCAAGGTCCCGGCCTCTGAGAAGATCGTCCTCAACGGCCCACTCGGCCCCGGCGTCTACAGCAAGGACGTTATCCTCACCGTAATCGCAAGAATCGGTGTCGATGGCGCACTTTACAAGGCAATGGAATTTGTCGGCCCGGCTCTTGCTGAAATGTCGATGGAAGCGAGAATGACCATAACGAATATGGCCATTGAAGCCGGGGCAAAAAACGGCATAATCGGTTTCGACGATGTAACAGAACAATACCTCGACGAGCATCTCAAAGACAAAACCGATTACACCATATATGAATCCGATGAGGATGCTGAATATATCAGCGTCGAAGAGTTCGACTGTTCGGCAATCGAACCGATGGTTGCCCTGCCGCCCCTGCCGAGCGGCGGCGTCCCCGTCGGCGATTGTGCCGGCAAAGCAATGGACCAGGCTTATATCGGAAGCTGCACTAACGGGCGAATCGAGGACCTGCGAATCGCTGCAAAGATACTTAAAGGCAAAGCTGTTGCCATCCGCACAATAGTTGTGCCGGCTACGCCGACAATCTGGAAGCAGGCCAAGGACGAAGGGCTGTTCGATATATTCTACGATGCCGGCTGTGTGATTGCCGCTCCAACTTGCGGGGCGTGTCTCGGCGGCTTTATGGGCGTATTAGCCGCCGGAGAAAAGTGCGTCAGCACCACAAACAGAAACTTCGTCGGCAGAATGGGACATCCGGAAAGCGAAGTCTACTTAGCCAGCCCGGCCACCACAGCAGCAAGTGCAATAGAAGGTAAGTTGGCCGACCCGAGAAAATATTATTAACCACAGATTAACACTGATTTACACTGATTTGAAAAAGAATATGGAAATGTGTCAGCAAAATTTTTTACATGCTGAATTGACAAGAGAAATTATTGGTGCGGCAATGGAAGTGCATAAAGTCCTTGGAGCAGGATTTCTCGAAAGTGTTTATGAAGGAGCCCTTGCATACGAATTTGAGTTGCAAAAAATCAGTTTTGAAATACAGAAAGAAATTCCGGTGTTCTATAAAAACAAGCAAGTGAAACAATTTATTTGTGATTTTGTGGTAGATGGCAGAGTCATTGTTAAACTTAAAGCAATTAAGGAAATAACTGAAATAGAAAAAATACAGGTCATTAATTATCTGAAAGCAGGTGGATTTCAAGTAGGACTACTAAATTTCGGACAAAAATCGCTGGAGTACAAAAGGTTGGTCAATACAAAAACCAGAATCTGTGAAAATCCGCGAAATCCGCGATTTAGAAACTCTTTAATTACTGATTACGCAGATTAAAAGATAGGGGAAGTTATGGATGAAAGTAAAAAACCGTCGGTCAAGTCTGCTGCGGTAGCGAGTATGGCGGTAGTACTATTAACGCTACTGTCTTCCACCAAGGAAACAAAAAGCGATATAGTGGAGATCGTCCAGTTTTTCTGTTTGTTAGTTCTGGCAGGTTATGCAATTGCTGAATGGGTAAAATATTTGCGCAAGTATGTTGACTTTGCAATCGAGCAGAAACTGAGCGAACGTGATAAGGAAGGGAAAGATTAATCCGTGAAAATCTGTGTTAATCCGTGGTTAGAAAAAAGAGGTTATTATGGCTAAGGCACACGTATATAAGAGAGAACATATCAATACAGATGAGATTATTCCGGCTCGGTATTTGAATACCGATGATGAAGCTGAACTGGCGAAGCATTGTCTTGAGGATTTGGACCCGGACTTTGTCAATAAGGTGCAGCTGGGTGACATTATCGTGGCCGGTGAGGACTTTGGCTGCGGCTCGTCCAGAGAGCACGCCGTCTGGGCAATCCGCGGAGCAGGCGTCCAGACTGTAATCGCAAAATCCTTTGCCCGAATCTTTTATCGAAATGCTATCAATAACGGGTTTTATATTATAGAATCGGCTGAAGGACTGGAAAAAATCAACAATGGCGATGAACTCGAAGTAGATTACAAAGCCGGCTTGATTAAAAACAAAACAGCCGGTATTGATATAAAATTTGCACCGCTTCCGGACTTTGCGCTTGAAATTATTGAGGCCGGCGGACTGCTCGAACATATAAAGAAAAAAACCACAGATAAACACAGATAAAATAAAAGCAAAAATTAACCACGGATTAACGCTGATTTACACGGATTGGGAAAATTTATCTTTAACCACGGATTAACACTGATTTACACGGATTTAATGAAAGCTTAAGATGCCTCACTTTGGTGTTCTTTCGCTTGAGTTCAAAAGAATTAGTAACCGTTCACGGGATAATATGTTGAATTTTGGCCGTTTTTCGTCATTGCGAGGAGCGAAGCGACGAAGCAATCTCTATCTTCCGCCGATAGGCGTCCTGCGGAGAGCGTTTGAGATTGCCACGGCCTTTGAAAAAGGCCTCGCAATGACACAGAAACGCAATTTATACCCCCTGAACGGTTACAACAATTAACTAATAATGAAAGTGCCCAGGTGCTAAACTACCTGAAAGCTACTGGTTTGGAATTGGCGTTGTTGTTCAACTTTGGTGCTCCTTCGCTTGAGTTCAAAAGAATTATTAATAATCAGTGAAAATCTGTGTTAATCCGTGGTTAAGAAAGGAAGCTGACAGATGTATAAAATTGCTGTAATCCCCGGAGACGGGACTGGGCCGGAAGTTACCGCCGAAGCGGTAAAGGTATTAAAAGCCGTCGCGGACAAGTTCAATTTCAAAGTCGATTTAGCCGAGTTCGATTTCGGCGGCGAAAGATATAAAAGAACCGGCGAGACTTTGCCCGACAGCGCAATAGAAGAGCTTCGCAAATTCGATGCAATTCTATTAGGCGCAATCGGCCATCCCGACGTCGCGCCGGGGATTCTTGAAAAGGGCATTTTGCTTAAAGCCCGCTTCGAGCTGGACCAATACATAAATTTACGGCCGGTCAAGCTCTATCCGGGAGTGGAGACGCCGTTAAAGGACAAGGGGCCGGATGATATAGACTTCGTTGTCGTTCGTGAAAATACCGGCGACCTCTACACCGGCACCGGCGGCTTTACTATGAAAGGGACACCCAACGAAGTGGCTGTTCAGTCCGCTGTCTATAACCGCTTTCAGGTCGACCGCTGTCTCAAATACGCATTCGAATACGCCCGCAAGTACGGCAAGAAGGCACGCGGTAAAGGCGACAAGAACACGCTCGCTTTGTGCGGCAAAACCAACGTGCTGACCTATATCTACGACCTGTGGGAACGGGCGTTCCACGAAATGGGCGATGCCGAATATCCCGATATCACAAGAGAATACTACCACGTTGACGCAACCTGTATGTGGATGGTCAAGAACCCCGAATGGTTTGACGTCATCGTAACCGGCAATATGTTCGGCGACATCATCACCGACCTCGGCGCAATGGTCCAGGGCGGTATGGGCATCGCCGCCGGCGGAAATATCAACCCCGAAGGTGTCAGTATGTTCGAGCCGATAGGCGGAAGCGCACCGAAATATACCGGCAAAGGCGTTATTAACCCACTGGCCGCAATTTGTGCAGCGCAAATGATGCTTGAGACGCTCGGCGAAGAAAAAGCCGCTCAAAAGGTAGAGCAAGTCGTAATGTTTGTAACCGCCAACAAGATAAAATCGCTGCAGGCCGGAAAAATGGGCCACTCCACCAGTGAAGTCGGAGACCTCGTCGCAGAGAGACTCTGCGACTAAAGTAAAAAGGGAAAAGGCAAAAGGAAAAAGTAGTATGGCAAGAGCTATAGATATTGATAAGCGCACCTTCGAGTTTGCCGTTAATATCTGTAAATTAGCAGACAAGATTAGCAACACCACGCCATCCAGGAAAACCTTATCGTCCCAAATCGTACGCTCAGGAACCTCAATTGGAGCCAATATTGAAGAAGCGCAAGCAGCAGAAAGTAAGGCAGACTTCATACACAAATACAGCATTGCTCTCAAAGAAGCTCGTGAGACAAGGTACTGGTTGCGATTGTTGGTCGCTTCAAATACAGTCCGCAAGGAAGATTTGACTGGATTGACTAAGGAGATAGATGAAGTCTGCAGAATCATAGCTCAAATTATCATCAACGCCCGAAAATAATAAGAAAGGTATTTGCTTTTCGTTTTTTACTTTTACCTTTTTACTTTTAACTTTGAACGATGCCTGCTAATCTAACGCCGGAATATTTTAAGGCTGAGAGGTGGTTTCGCGAGGCGACGACTGGTGAGGAGAAACTTCTTGCGCTCGAGCAGATGCTTCGCGTAATGCCCAGGCACAAAGGCACCGACCATCTGCGGGCAGATTTGCGAAAGAAACTGAGCAAACTAAAAGAGGCCCCCGCAAAAAAAACCGCCAAACACGCCGACATCTTTCACGTCCCGCGAAGCGGTTCAGGCCAGATTGTTCTTTTAGGTACCCCGAACTGCGGCAAAAGCTCCATTGTTGCGGCCCTGACCAACGCAAAGGTCAACGTCGCCGATTTTCCCTTTGCAACCAGCTCGCCTGTCCCTGGAATGGTAAAGTTCGAGGACATCCCGATTCAGCTCGTCGATATGCCGCCGGTTACCGCCGACTACATCGCCCCGGGCCAGGTCGGGACATATCGTAACTGTGATGTAATTGCCATCGTTATTGACCTTTCCGCCGACGTCCGGCAGCAGTTACGCATCTGTCTGGACTTTTTAGAGTCAAGAAATCTGCTCATCGATGCCGAAACATCAGCCTTGAACGAACACGGCAACGTTCTGGCTAAAAGGGTATTTTGCATCTGCACCAAATCCGACATTGCCAAAGCCGGCGCCGTTGAAGCCCTGAAACAATCGTGCAAATATCCATTTGAGTTCGTGCAAATTTCTACTAAAAGCGGCGCCGGCCTCAAAAAACTCTCTGCGACCTTTTTTAGTTTATTAAACATCATACGCATCTACGCCAAACCTCCCGGCAAGCCCGCCGATATGGATGAGCCATTCACACTGCCGGCCGGCTCAACGGTTATGGACCTGGCCACTGCAATCCACCGCCAGTTAGCCGAGAGACTCAAATTCGCAAGAATTTGGGGCACCGGCGTCTATCCCGGCCAAAACGCACAGAGAAACCATATCCTCAACGACAAAGACATAATTGAGCTGCATTTCAATTGACTATTTGCTATTGACGATTTACTATTGAATTCAGGTGGTTTATGTTTAATAAGGAGATACTTATGGAGTGTAAAAAAGAGGAAAATCTAAAAGATTGCGGCTGTACATATCCTGGCTGTGAGAGAAAGGGAATGTGCTGCGAGTGCGTAAGCTATCACTTATCGTCCAGGCAGCTGCCCGGCTGCTGCTTCCCCGACGATGTCGAGAAAACTTTCGACCGAAGCTTCCCCGCCTTCGCAAAAGCCTGGGACCTATAAACCAACGGCCTCTCAGTCATTCTGAGTGTAGCGGAGCGAAACGAAGAATCTCGTCACTATTGTACCCGTTGCGATAACCACGATGCAAAAAAGGCCGAGCTAAACCAGCCCGGCCTGAAATCTGTGAATTCAGATACTGCTAAAAATCAATCCTCCTCAGGTCTGAGCCAGCAGAGTATTTCAACGATATAAGTATCCTCTCCGTCAGTAGGTTTTAGCAAAGGCGAAAATTTAATGTTGCGATATTTTCCGTCCGGCCAATTATCAAGACCTCCACTCTCAGAACCTGTACCACATTTCATCGTCTCGCCCACTTTCAATCGTATAATGTCATTTGTTCCACTCCTGTAGCCTTCTTCTGTAATGAACGTTACATCCAGCGAAAACGTCGGTTCACTTGAATCGTCAAAAGATTTGCTGTGAAGACATACAATTGCAGTCTTGAGACCGGGGACACCTGCAATATCAATCATTACCTCTTCGCCATCGAGTAAAACTTCACCGCTACCATTAGGTGATGCAACCGCTGGAGGCCCAAAAAATTCCGGCGGTTTCTGAGGAGCTTCGTAATCAAATATAATCAGGTCGTAATCCAGGTCTTTATGGTAGACTTTAATCTGGACAGGCAAAAGAGAATTTTTGCCCACCGTAATAAAGATGCCTTCTACGAAATCACTGTCTCTCGCGGAGGGAGCAAATTTGTATATGAGAAAGTCATCGCCCACATCAGTGGGCGTCTGTTGGTTGAACTGCTCATTCTTATCCGACAATAAACCTCCGCTAAATAGTTCAAAAACCGTCAGCCCTTCGGCAAAGAAGGATGTTCTTTTAACAATTCGCCTTCCGTGCTCATCAAATGTCTGTTGCGTTTGTCCGTCATCATAAGTCATGCTTCCCTTAACTCCACGAAGAACGAGTTCTCCGTAACCATACCAGCCCTCAAAATGCTTTATAAAATCGTTACCCCGACTCTTAAAGTAGTAGCAATGTACATAGTCAACCTGAGCAACGCGGCTGGTCACCTCAGCCCAAGCGACATTTGCTATATCCGGGCCACCTACAAATTTCACTCCTAATAATACTACAATAATTATCACCGCTGCAGCGGCTAATTTTGTTATTTTGCTTGTCATGATATACTCTCCTAAAACATAGTGTTTCGTCTGTCTTTTTTGGGTTAAAGTTTTGCTAAATTTCTCCGATGTTTCTTCTGCGATTTTGCGCACCTCGGCCGGCACATCTTCAGCGCCTATTTCTTTCAGGATGTCTTCAATACTTTCTTTGCTCATTTTATTCCTCCCATTCTATCAAAGTCGCCAATTTCCTTTTCAAAGTTGCAACTGCCTTGGATACGTGCGACCTTGCCCCGGCCTCGGTGCAGTTCAATTTCTCAGCGACGGCTTCGTAACCTTGTTGCTCGAAGTATCGCATCACTATCGCCTTTGACTGCCTGGCCGGAAGCTGGGCTATCGCTCGTCTTACTATCCCTACCAGCTCACTCCTGCTGACTTTCTCATCCGGGCCTTTCTCGACGCCGACCTGGGCTTCGCTTATTTGGCCGTTCCGGCCGATTCTGTTTCGCCAAGCCGCCGAATTAGCTGACAGGGCAATCCTGTAGATATAGGCACCTGCTTTTGGGCCGTTGAGCTTCTCGACATTTCGCCACATTCCTAACAGCGAATACTGCATCGCCTCAGTGAAAAGCTCCCTGTCGCCGGTCAGCTTCCAGAGAACCGATGATAAGAAGTCGATATAGTCAGCTTTTACCCGTCTAAAGAGCTCCGCTCGCTTCGAATACTTCATCTATTAGGCCTCGAGCTTCCGTAAAACCTGAAAATTTCCAGTTTCCACATAATAATAACAGCCCAGAGTCAATTTCGTGTAAAAACTTTCCGAAAAAAAATAGCCGCCAGCTCCTGGTGGCCATTTTTGCCAGTTTTTTCCGTCAAAGGTGTTGGCGCAGCATTTAACCGCTGAATTCGAACTTTTTTCCAGTCAAGCGCTCGTAGGCCTCGATGTATTTTGCGCTGGTCTTTTGCCTGATATCTTCGGGCAGCTCGACGCCCGGCCCGGATTTGTCAAAATTTATGCTCTCAAGATAGTTGCGGACAAACTGCTTGTCGAAACTTTCCTGGTCCCTTCCGGCCTCGTAAATATCGGCAGGCCAGAACCGCGAAGAGTCCGGCGTTAAAACCTCGTCAATCAAAATAATCCTGTCATTGACAAGGCCCCACTCAAATTTCGTATCAGCTAAGATTATCCCTTTACTCTCGGCATACGCGCCGGCCTTTTTGAAAATCTCCATACTCTTGTCGCGCACATACGTCGCTGCTTGCTTTCCGATAACATCCACACATCGCTGGAAACTGATATTCTCATCGTGTGTCCCCCTCTCGGCCTTGGTGGCCGGTGTAAATATCAATTCCGGCAGCTTCTCACATTGCCTCAACCCGTCCGGCAGCCTCTGTCCGCAGACCGTGCCGCTCTGCTCATATTCCTTCCAGCCGGAGCCGGCCAGATAGCCCCGCACCACACACTCAATCGGCAAAACGTCAACCTTTTTAACCAGCATACTCCGCCCGGCCAACTGCTCGGCGCAATCGCAAAACGGCCCAGGAAAACCTGCCACATCATCGCTTATTAAATGGTGCTCCACATCAGGGCTTAAAAAATCGAACCAGAAAAGCGAAATCTGCGTCAGAATTATCCCTTTATAAGGTATGCCGTTGGCCATAACCACATCGAAAGCGCTTATCCTGTCGGTCGCAACTATCAGCAGCCTGTCGCCCACATCGTATATGTCACGCACCTTACCCCGACTCGGCTCCACACCTGCTATATTTGTCTGTAATACCGTTTCCATAATAGGGCCTTCCTTTATGTCATTTTGCTTTAGTGTTCTCGCTTGTCTCCTGACTTATTCTAAAATCAACGTACCCGAATATCTTTTCTTTGACTCTTTCGATATCTGTTGTTCCTGGCAAAAAGTCAACCAGCATCTCCAAAAATCTGCGCTGCTTTATCCGTTTCAATACCACCGTAAAATTCACATCATAGACCCATCCGAGCTGCAGCAGCTTCGCATCATTCAACGTTCGCACCTCGCCGTAATCAATCCGCCGACCACGCAAAATCTTTTCAACCAGCTCATCCGAATATCCCTGCTCATCCGGAAATTCCAGCTCCAGCATAAACTCCTGCGGATTGTCCCTGTACTGCCTGTAGTATTCCGTCAGCACATAAAGCGCGTCCACCTTATCGGCGTCCCGTATCAATTTAGAAAACAGCAAACACTCGCCGTCCAAATCTCCCGGCAATTCTCTTAGCCCGTGATATTCAATCGCTTTTTCTATCAATTGTCTTTCTTTTCTCTCTACCACCTCAAGCGCCTTTGTTTCTCCAAGAACCTTCAGGCCCAGCAGGCAATGGTTCACACTCCTGACATCGTTATATGTCCGGTACTTAATAAACTGCTCGAACCGCCCGATGTCGTGAAAAAACGCTATGACCTCAGCTATCCGCTTCTGATTGTCTGCCAGGCCCAGCTCTTGCGCCAGATACAGCATCTCTTCACAGGTCCGCCGGCTGTGCTCTTCCTTGAGCTTCAAATTCGCATTTATAAACTCATCAGCACGATAAAAGCCGGCTACGTAATCATCAAACCAGCCCCTGAATTTCTCAAGCTGCTCTTGCTCCACAACTCCGCTACCGCTAAATAAAATAGAATAGACAGGACAACAGGATGAACTTGATAGTTTATCCTGTTGAACCTTGATTCAAACCCCTGATTTTTCTCTTGACCTCAACTTTTCGCTCTCCGAAGTTCAATATCAAGCCGACTTCTTTGCCGGTAGTAACCAGGTAATTTACCAATTGCACTTCGTGGGCCTGTATAATTTGTTTGACTGATTTCAATTCTAATATGATAGTATCTTCAACTAAGATATCTGCAGTAAACTGGCCGACAATCTCATTCTCATACTTTACAATAATAGCTTTTTGCGACTCCGCTTGAAGTCCTTCTTTCTTAAGTTCAATCAGTAAGCATTTTTCGTAGACAGATTCCAGAAAACCAAAACCCATTTTATTATATACGCGATAAGCACAGCCAATAATTTTCTCTGTTAGTTCTTCGTACTGCATGGCAACCACCTGTTTTAGGTTATGATTTACTGGATACCTGATAAATGTCGTTCAAAAAATCATGTCAATCCTGTAATCCTGTCAAAAATTCTTACCAGATTTCAGGAAAAATTCCTATTGCATATTCCAAAATACGCTCTTTCAGGTATAATACAAGCTGAATCGATAATAGTCAAAGGAGCAAACCAATATGCCAAGCGTAAAAGATGTGATTGTCAAAAAGCCGTCCGATGAAGAGGCGGCAGCCTGCAAGGTCTGGCCAATCTGGAAGTGCGAGCCCAGCACTTTCGACTGGACATACACGGAAAAAGAAACCTGTCTTCTAATAGAAGGCAAGGTAACGGTTACGGACGGCACGGATTCGGTGAGTTTCGGCCCAGGCGATTTCGTGATTTTCCCCCAGGACCTCGAGTGCACCTGGAACGTTACCGAAGCCGTAACAAAGCACTACAACTTCGGATAAAACGTGTCATTACCCATAACAAGCACGGGGAATGCTCTGCGCAAGGTTGTTAACTTGTCCCCTTTAATCTTCAACCTGCACATAGGGTCCCTTTACAACAATCTCTTCAACCAACCTATAGACTTCAACCGTGCCGTTTCGATTCCCACTTGCCAGTAACCTCTTATCAGGAGAAAAGGTTATCGCTCTTATTCCACCACCTGCCGAATCAGGAATCCGCAAACCAGCTAGTTTTTGTTGAATTGCTCTTGTTTTAATATCCCATACAACAATAGAGCCATCCTCAATAACAGTGGCTGCTGTCTTACAGTCACATGATACAATAGTCATTCCCATGTAAATTGGTCTACTATTTGGTCCTAATCCGTTTATTGTTTTTTCTGGATTGATAGAGTCAGGCAACTCAATCATTCGTATTTGCCCATCATTTTGAGGATTCCAAAACCGAATCCCATCCGGTGCCGCAATTGCAACACTGCTTCTATCAGGACAAAAAGCAATTGAACCTATTTCAGAAATTCTCTTTATATGTAAAGCCCCAACCAACTGACCGTTTGCAACATCCCAGACAGATATCCTTCCGGTTCGACTTAAAGCTGCAATAAACTTACTGTCACCTGAAAAGGACATGGAAATCATCCTGCCGCCTTTCTTGCCAAGACTATAGAGTAGTCTGCTGCTTTCAATATCCCATAGCTGTATCGTTCCATCAGCGGCACAACTGGCCAACATTTTGCCATCAGGTGATAACGCAACGGCATAGATACTCCATTCGGTCACCTGAAATCTCTTTTCCAGATTGAGTGTTTCGATGCTCCAAATTTCGGCGGTTCCTCTATTAGTACCAATTGCCAAAGTTGCTCCATCATGTGACATCGCCATTGAATTTACAGCGTAACCCCTTGGAAAAGATCGTAACAAGTTCCCACTCTGTGTATCAGATACTTTTACCCCTTCACCAAAACTTTCACTTATTAGAGCTTTGCCGTTAGGCAGGAAAAGCACTGTATCCACACGTCTTTTATGCTCGATGGTAATATGAGGTTTGATAACAGGTATAATTCGTAAGTCTTTTGAAACTAATTTATCAGTGGACCCAAGTATCTGTTCTTGTGCAAAACTATTAGATTTTTCCTCAACCTCCACATTTGTCTTCCGGCCGGGTTTGATGCCGAGCTTTTCGAGTTGCTCGGGGCGCAGGAATTCTACGTGCCCATCCATAAAGGCAACATTTGTGCCGTATCCTTTTCCCAGCAGTGTCCTGTCATATGCGACAGCCCTCCTATGGGGACGCCTTACATCCGTCATTTTGCCCTCGCCGATATATTCGACGTTTTCGACTATCCATTCGAACAAATTTTCCTTGCCCAGATAAGGTTTTAGTTTGTTTAAGTCAGCAGCGAACTTGCCCTTATGGTCATAAGCATACATTAGTGCCGCAAGAGCTAACTGCTTTAACTTCTCGGCTGATTTGATGCGTACTTCAATGCCACTTGTTTTCAAGAATGCCTTCAATTCTCCCTCCAGCATATCCCTGTCCGCCCGGCCGGGATGAATCAAAATCCGGTACCGCAATGTCAGGCTCTTTCCCGCTGCGAGCGTGTACGACTTATTGAACAGTACAGCGGGGCTAAAGTACGGCATACCCTTCGCAACGTACCACGGTGTCGGGTGTCGCAGGTTCCCCGGATAGTCGAAGATAGCGATACCTGCCTCTTTGCCGTCCGCCAGCTCGCCGCTGAAGTCCACCCACCTCGCCCTCTTCCCGTGCGCCTCCTTGTCTTTTCGCCCTTCGCTGTTCACAAACTGCCAGCCCCGAGTCGCCTTTGCCATACGCACCGAAAGCCCTGCATAGCCGCCCCAGCTCTTGCCTCCTTTCTCGCCCGGTATCGGCGTACGGTCGAGGAGTACATCCTCGGCACCGGCGGTAAAGGTACTTCGCCAGCGGATGCGGTATCGCCCATTCTCATCGGGTGCGCTTACTGTGATAAGGCGGCTTTCCGTAAGTACAGCAGGCTTGTCCGGCGGGTGGTAACTTAACCCCATTGCAATGCGAGCTGAGTAGTCGTCTTGTGGTATAGCTTTTATGAACACTATTTCGGTTCTGCCCTGCGACAGGCCCGTCTTAGGGTCTTCTTCCCAGTAATTCAGGCTATTGATATACTTCCACGAAAACCACAATGCCCGGTGCCAGCGATGGTCTGCCGGCCGCAGCCACGTCAACACCGTCCCGTCGGTAAGCCCAACCGGATGAAAATACGGCTTGCCTTCCTTCTTATTGAAGTTGAGCTGCCAGACGATGCGCCCGTGGTTGAGAAGTGCGAGCGAGCTATCGGTTTGCCGCCAGCTATACCTGGGTTTCCTCGCTATGGCCGCTCCCTCCGGCTCGGCCTGCCCGGACGAAACCAAACAATACCCCACTAATAACAAAACACACACCAACGTTACGCTCCGGCTCATAATTTTACCTCCGCACCTGGGTTCCCATTTTGTCACTTATTGCTCACTTAACACTACCCGCAATTACTACCCAAACTCTTTGAGGTGGCTGATACTTCGTTCGTCTTGCTCTAACATACCACATTTGGTCTACAATGCTCGGCTGCCTTTAGATGTGTTCCACCTTGATCCCGGCGAGCTTGCAGTAAGCCTTGAATTCCTGTTCCAGCTTGCCGTAGATGAACAACTGGTGGAAACCCTTTGTATCGCGCGAATCGGCCACACCATCCAACTCAATTTCAACCGCGGTGCGGCAACAACTACAAGGCGGCTGTGGGATATTTGATAACACACGTCCCGTGCCGAGGATGATCTTCTCCGGACCCTGGAACTTCATTACCGTCACTTCCTGGCCAACCCGCCAGAGAACCTGCAGGGCAACGCCGGTGCCAGTATGATAGTGACGAAGAATGTAAGGCGCCCTTGTTGGCTTGCTGAAGCCGTCAAGTTTAGTAGCCGATGTGCAATGGGCGCCCATCAGCGTGTTATTGACGGTGTTGGGAGCAGGGTCCTGCATGAAGCCGGGCCGCTCGAATAGGTAGTGCGTCAACTGCATAGAGATGGCCGCGTTCCAGTCGGCCTCGCAGGCGGCCACGATGCCTTCGTCGAGCAGGCGGGAGAAAGCCATGCAGGGAGGGCGGTGGAAGATGCTGCTCTCCCGCAGGCAGTCCAGAGAGAAGCCCTGGCATTTCTCCGCGGCCATCAGCCGGCGGCAGACCAAGTAATTTTTGGCCGCGTCGAGGATTTCTTCCTTCTTCGGCTCGATGACCTTCTTGGCGTGCCTTGCGTACCAGTCGGCCATGGCCCGCACTTCATCGCTCGCTTCCACCTTCTTGAACTCCTCATTCCAGCGCGCCAGGGGGATGTAGTGGAGTGTGGTGCCCACGACTTTCAATTGCTGATCCACCGTCTTGTTGCCTTTGACAATGCAGATACGCGTGTTCTTCATCAGCCAAATTGTTGAAAGCATCCGCAGGGCGAACCCCAGCCAATCAACATCCTGCGTAGCGCCGACGAATGTTTTCGCAACATTGCGTGTGGCTTGAAGGTGCCCGGTAAAAGCAGTCATATTGCTATAAACGACCGTGGGGATGTCGCCACGGTTCTGGACAAGGTGGTTCACATCCTTCCACTGGGTAAGTTCCATAGCCACGATGATCAGGCCGTCGGGCGGCGCCTTTTTGATCTGCTCGAGGTAGGCGTTCACTGCGCTGCGGTCGAACAGCGGCTCGTCCTTAACGTCGAGGCGCACCCCGAGCTGCTGGGCGGCATCGGCAAGGATCTTCGTGAACATGGCCCGGCCGGCTTTAAAGTCGAAGTCGCCACCGGGCCAGCTTATGACACGGGGAACCCGCAGGTGAACGAACACCACGTTAACGACGGCCTTGTTATTGGACTTCGGCTCGGCAGCAAAAAGCGACGAGGCGAAGTCGAACAGGTCTATCTCCGTGGCCACCGCCAACGCACCTGCCGTTGCCAGGAAATTGCGACGATTCAGAATGAGCGGACAGCCCGATTTGACACACATTTCGTTAGTTTGCATTGTAATCACCTAACCTTTCTTTATACTTGATTCCAATTTTCGTTACATCTATTCAGTTAAAAGATAAGTATGATGCTCTATACCAGTTTTTTGAGGTAGTTTATGCTCCGTTCGGCTTGTTCCACAGTACCACACTCAACACTCAATACAATATCACGAGGTGCACCTTTGCATATCTCGATCACCTTTTTCCAATCTATAACGCCGTCGCCGCAGGCACAACCGGCCGGCGTGCCTGTAACTTTGCCGCGTTCGTCCTCCGATTGCTGCACCGAAATGTCTTTGGCGTGTAGGTGGACAAGTCTATCGGCCACATGTTCAAGCCAGGCGATTGGATCCTGGCCTGAAAGGTAGCTGTTTCCGATGTCAAAATTTATGCCAATAGCCGGGGAATCAACCAGCTTATAAATCCTGTCCAGACCATCTGGGCTTTTGCTATACTGTTGGTGTGGCTCCAGACCGATCAGAATACCGCGAGCTTCGGCAACTGCTGCCGCCTCGGTCAGCACGTACCGCATCAGCACGTGGTCTTCCTCTTCCGTGGTCCACGCGGGCTTCGGGCCTTCATCGGTGTTGACCACCGGCGCACCACATTCCGCTGCGAAACGAATCGCCTGTTTGAGATATTCGGTACTGACCTCCGGCTTACAAAGTGCAGTGTGCGACGACAAGCCGGAAAGTTTAACGCCGGCTTTTTCGCAGGCCCGCTTCATCCGGTACGGGTCGTCCAACAGCGAAACACTCTG
>JAUVYQ010000322.1 GCA_030603035.1 Phycisphaerae bacterium
GCATTCGCTGATTTTATCGCAATCGTTGTCGCCATCGCAGGCGAGGAGGGCGTTGCAGTAATCGAAAAAGCCTTTGAACAATGGCAGTCAGCCAAATCCCACAAGTCAAAAACTCCCGGATCCCGAGCGCGACGTAAAAAACTGTAGCCGAATTTGATCTTTTTTCCGCAGCCACCTGCAGGAATTGATGTCACTACCCCCATAGCGCTTTAAAACTAGCCGTGTCAAACAGGTTGACGCACCGTATTGGTAGCATCGATGCGAGAACGTGCAGCACAGGGCATCCGTCCCTCCGATGTCACCGCCTAACCGCCCTGCAGGCCTGCCTAATCCTCAGCGAACTCATCATCGAGGAGCTGCTTCGCCTTATAACGTTCAAATTTTTCTTGTGAGGGACGGCCAATGCTTAGCCATGTTTCAATATCACCTGCCAACCACCGCTGATTAACAGGGACGGGCTTTACCGGCTTTGGTAGTTTCCCTTGTCTACACATACGCAGCACGTTGTCACGGCTTTTGCCTAGCATAATTCCCAATTCAATTGAATCGATCAGGTTTCTCTGCTCTTGTTCTAATATAGTCATTGTCACACCTTAACTCAGCCTGTAAATCCGCCGTCTCGATCATAACCTCATTGACGGCAGCAACTCTTGCCAGGTTCCGGGGATCGCGTGTCGCATACAGTGGTGGAAGTATCAGATCCGCCATTGCCTCCGCGAACGGTTCGAACCCAGCCAGCCAGGCACCCGTGCAATCCTCAATCAGGTCCGGCCACCACCATAATCCCTCTGTCAACATCTTTGCCATCTCCTCTAAAACCTGCGAATGCTCAACTATCTTCTCCGTCACTACACCAGGAAAAATTGTCAGACCACATACAACAAACCGCCCAACTACCTCACCATAAACAGTCTTTGCCCCTTTTGTAATCGTTATCTCAAGCCCATCTGTGTCCAGCCGTACCTTGCTCACTGATACTATTTCACCCAATATCGGCAGCCCGTCCACGTCCCTCTCATCAAGCGCTGAAACCTCAGCTATGGTTAGCTCATCCTCAACGTCTGTTCGACACCGGACGATATAATCACCGGCTTTGACTCTCAGTTCCCTTGCTACATTCGATGGCAGCGTCCACTCTGCTTTTCTGTTATCCACCCGCACCGGCCGAATAGGCAAACCGAATCCCCTCTTGCAAAGACTTTTTATCGCACCCGTTGTTATCCTTGCCAATCTCTCCGGATCCAACTGCCTGAGCTCTGGTTTTATACGCAAAATCTTGTTCATTTCTGCGTATATTTTAACACGAATCCTCAAAATTAGGCCAAAAATCTGCGTGCCCGAACCCGTGGCCCATACGGTATCCGCTGTACGTGCAAACGGTATCCGCTGCATGTCCAAACAGTATCCGCTGCACGTGCAAGGCTTCACCCTCTACCTCAAAGGCCGAATTTCTGCAAGAGCCAACCTCTTTCTCTTTTGCAGGCGGATTTGACTGCCCATCGGCAGGCAAAGACAAATTCGCCTGCCTCAATTCTATCTCCTTAGTTCTCTCTCTACTCTTTCTAATATGAACCCCGAAGGGCTGTTCGGGGCAACCCCGAAGAGT
>JAUVYQ010000158.1 GCA_030603035.1 Phycisphaerae bacterium
AATAAAATGGAGGCGGGGGGATTCTGGCCTTCGGCCTAGAACCCAAATTTGCAGAGCAAATTTCCATAGGGGCGCTGCCCCTCTGGCGTCGCTCGCTTGCACTCGCTCCTGTCACCCCGACGACCTGGGAAAATTCTTTTCACAGACCCTTATAAAGTTCGAATCCCCCCCCACCAGGGGAGAGAACAAAATGGAGGCGGGGGGATTCGAACCCCCGTCCCGAGATGTTTTAAGACAAGCGTCTA
Source organism: Phycisphaerae bacterium (assembly GCA_030603035.1). The sequence continues at coordinate 246 of JAUVYQ010000158.1, forward strand.
CATGTTTAGTCGTTTTATTATTCTTTCGCCTTGCCAAGAGCCAAACGACAGGCTGTTGGCTCGGCTATTTCGGAAAAGTCTTACCGAAGCCGGCCCGAACAACCGGCTCGGCCAGCCTGCTGTTTGACGCCCTTACCAGACCCACAGGCAAAATCAGGCAGGACGGGCTGTCAAATTAGGCAGCCATGCGCAACTGATAGTTGCCAATTAAATTTGTTGCCGGATGATTAGCCAGGCCAACCGGCGTCCTGGACATGCAACTTGCCTCTCCGCCATCCGGTCGAAGCCATTCGCCCCCGTATTCACTTTTCAAAAATCAAACTCTATGAGCAAAATCCCCATGCCTTAGCCGAATAATGTAAACTTTATTTCTTGGAGACGGTTTTCTTTTTTACTTTTTTCTTTCCTAACTTTCGCTTGATGGTTTTTTCTTTTGGTGGTTCCACGATTCTAAAGACCGGAATTGACAGAGAAGGTAATCCCATTCGAGTAACGGCATTTTGTATAAATTCCCGCCAATATGGCCAAGCATTATAAATTCCATTTAAATTCGCAAATTGTTCAAATCCTTTTTGGGTTAGCCCTTCAAAGTTTTCTATTTTGTAAGCTAAAAGAAAAGAAGCATCGATAAGAATAACTGGTTTTTGAGTTTTACTTTCAGTAAAAGCTTCAAAGTGGAATTTCGCGGTGACAATAATGTAGCCGTTTTTTTTGTCCACTTGCACTTCCGTTGAATAGTTGATATTGTACAGCTTTTTACCCAATGTTGCTTCCGGAATTTGATCACATTTGCAGCTTATTAACCTAACATCCTTCAACTGTACTCGATCAGAAACCAACAGACCAGCAGTGGTCTTGTTTCCCCTTTTTAAAGCTTTGGTTTTTACCTTTTTTTTTGCCATGATTTAAGCTGCCTGAGATAACTCTTTTTGTGTCTCTTCGTTAATCTCTCGATATTCAGATTGTTTTATTGCGATGTCTACTGCCGGAGCCCATTGATTAAAGTCGGTACTCTCGCGTATGCTATCGATATCAAGTGGAACAGCAGACACCGCCAGCTTTGAATCAAGTGCATACAGAAGGTCAGCTACGGTTGTGAGGCGCATATTTTGGTCACCACTCAAGAGTTGCGTGATATTACTTTTACTAACGCCTGCAAGTCTTGATAGCTTCGTCTTGTTAATACCTTTCTCATCCATAACTTTGCAGATAGTCTCTGTGATTTCGAATATTAAATCCTCACGGAAGTATAGCTTTCTGCCCTCTTCATCAGACATCAGTTTTTGTATGAAGGTCTCGGCCATAATGGATACCTCACTTTTTCTTATTATTTTAATAACGAATTATGTTCATTCATTATGTCTTCGGCACGTCTAATCTGTCTTGGAGGCGTGTCTCCAGTTTCTTTATTGAAGCCGTGTGTAAGTAACCAAGTTTTCCCCAACTGAAAACATAAAACGCGAACTTTGGGATAGATCTTGAACTCGTATATTTTTCCACTTTTTCCGCCAAGCTTCCTGAATCTTTCGATATTGTGACTTATTCCATTTGCGATATAACGAAAAGACTTCGCCAGTTTTGCTTGGTCTGATTTTTCCAAATTTTCAATGAAATCTTTCGCAGGTCTTTTGCCATTCTTCCGACGAGCATAAGCCACAATGGCGCACGAACCTTTAACTAACAGATCATCTCTGAAGTCTATTACGGCTTTATTCGTCATTTGTTTGACATTAGTTTAATTATAACTTAACTTTTTGCCTGAGTCAATGTCAATCTGTAAAAATGAAAAAAATACATTCCAAATCCCTTAATTACTGCAAAACTCCGCAGAAAGGCATAGATATAGCACTTGAAGCCAGTAAACCTACTATATACAGGCATTTTTGGGCTTACAGATTTCTGCATAATTTTACAAAAATCTATGAGATTCCGCATCATCTGAAGCTATGTTCAGTAGAATTCAGTTTTCTATAATTTACTTACGGATAGTCCCTGGAAGCAAAACTGTAGGCGTTATTATATCGTCTACTACGCCTGACCGCAACAACAAAGGTTGCTTTTCGCCTGTTTTGCTTCCACTGACCTGCTATCAAAGTGTAATCCTGCAATGTAGCCCTTTAGTCCAGCTATTTTACAGATTTTGGGACTAACGATCTGACAGCCCGCGATAAATACAACCAGGCTTAATGCAACTATCAAGATACAGGTTTTCTTTTCATTCATTTAGTTTTACTCCTTTCTCTGAAGTTTCTGGTGCCCCTTCTACAAAATACATAAATTTATACAAACAATTGATTAGAGCTATTGTCTTATTGCGTTCTCCTCTATCCTGGTTATAATATGATGATTATTCTTTGTATACCGCCAGCGAAAATGATGATTTTTCGCTGGTTTTTTAAGAGACGATTTTGGCCACAGGGTTTCTGAGCCGCTTTTATAATCGAGAGATAAACTATATGGACCCCGTTAGAAATAACACGGCAGGTCGTACACCCTTGCGCTCTCGAAGATTTTCTAACGGGGTGGACCTATCTATTGTTATACCGGCACTTGAAGAAGGTAAAAAGATTGGTCGGGATGTCGAAGCGGCGGCGACGTTTCTGGGGGGTAATCATTTGGTGGGAGAGATTATAGTCGTCGATGACGGCAGCAAAGACGACACCGCCGAAACTGCGAAAAATGTTGACATTTTCCCAGGCGCAACACTGAAGGTCGTCCGTTATGAGCGCCATCACGGCAAAGGTTACGCTGTTCGCAGAGGCATAAAAGAGACGAGCGGTGAATATGTGATGTTTGCCGACAGCGGATGTTGCGTACCCTATGAAGACGTTTTGCGCGGGCTTGGGTTACTGAAAAGCGGGGCGTGTGATATAGCGCACGGGTCGAGAAAAATGGAGGGATGTCATATTCAGGAAAAGCAAAGTTTGTATCGGCGAATTTGTTCCAGGATTTTTCACTGGTTTGTCGTTTACGGTATGAAAATCCCCGCTGAATTCACCGATACGCAATGCGGATTCAAAATATATCGGGGCGATGTCGCGCGACACTTATATGGCGAATGTATTACTGATGGATTTATGTTCGATGTGGAAATTATAATGCGGGCCCAAAAAGAGGGTTACCGGATAAAAGAATTTCCCGTCGACTGGACCTGTGACCGTGACAGTCGGCTATCGCCGACGCGGAGTCTGTGGCGTGTCCTTTTTGAGCTGATAACTATTAAGCGGATTATGGCTAAGAAATAAAGGCCTTTTCCTGACCCCTGCGAATTGAGATTAGGAGTAAACAATGATAAGATTGAAATTGTGTGCTGTCATTCTACTGAGTTTCTGTGTACCATCTTTTGCCCTGGAATTATACGTGGCCCCTGACGGCCACGACACTAACCCCGGCACAAAGGCTCGGCCCTTTGCAACGGTTAGCCGCGCCCACTCCAAGAGCTTGTTCGATTCTGTGTTTACTCTCAGGATGTTCTCTTGTCTGTGGTTATCATTCCCTTGTTGAGCGGGCGATAAGTACAGCCTGAAACCAACTTTCCGTCCTCCGAGAAACCTTCGGGCCTGTCTGCCAGACGTTGAATGAGGCGTGTCCGCCACGCTTCCAGTGTCGCGCGAGAGGCTGCGTCTTTTGACAGGTCGCGCTCTTCTTGAGGCTCCTTGTCCAGGTTGAACAAATGCTCCCTGCCGTCTGTAGGTCGCCAGATATACTTGAACCGGCCGTCAGTTAGCGCATGGAACGCTTGTGCCTGGCTGTAGCACGGCGCATGTTCGAAGTGCAGCCATTCGCGAATCACCTGTTTTTGTCCACGCAACATAGGCACAAGGTTGACACCGTCAACTTGGGTAGGCTTTTTCGTTCCGGCCAGTGCCAGCAGCGTGGGCATGATATCCTCGAGACAGACCGGTTGGTGGCAGCGCAGCCCGGTTTTGAAGCCCAAATCGGGCGAGCCAGCGATGATGAACGGGATGTTGGCCGAACCCTCATACGGCTCGCATTTGCGGAAATAACCATGGTCGCCCAGCATCTCGCCGTGGTCACTCGTGAACACAATCACCCACGGTCGCCCGGCTTTCTCGCTCCGCGCCTTGAAGTTGCGGATCAGTGGCGAAATCTGGTTGTCCAGGTGTTCGATAAGCCCAAAGTAGCCGGCTTGGGCGGCACGCAGGGTTTCGCCTTCCAGCAGAATCCGGTGGCCCGACCGGTCGCCCTTCGGCGACAGAGCTTTCCAGTCCACCCAGTCGCCATGTGCTGGTAACGGTAGCTTCTGCTTTAAGTACGCGTCAAAGTACTTCTTTGGTGGGAAAAGCGGCGGGTATGGGGCGTAAAACGAACTTGTCAGAAAGAGCGGTTGGTCCGCATTTGCCTCCTTGACCACCTTGCGCGACTGGGCGACGACCCATTCAGTTGGGTGCAGGTTGTCCGCCAGCGGCCACGGTTTTGCCTGCCAATGGTTGTAGGTGACGCCCAGATTCTTAACGAGTTTCCTGATGCCGCCGGTTTCCGGAGCCGACCGTTTCAGGAACTTGTCATATTCATCGTTAGCGACGTAGGTGGACCCAAGGATTCGCTTCTGGTATCCACAGGACTTGCTGGCAGCAACCTGGTGCATGTTTCGGCCGACCAGGACGGTGCTGTAGCCAGCCTTGCTCAGCAACTCTGGAAAGGGCGGTGTGGAGAACGGTTTCGTCGCATAGCCCACCACGCCGCTCGTTTGAGGATGGAGGCTGGTGAGCAGGCTGTAGCGCGCGGGGATACAGGACGCAACGCCGGTATAGGCCCGCCGGAATAGCGCGCCTTGCTTGGCGAGTTTGTCCAACTGCGGGGTGCGTACTGCCGGGTGACCGACAATGGACAGGCAGTCTCCTCGCATTTGATCGGGCATGATCAGGAGTATATCCGGCTTGGGTGCTTTCTCAGCGGCAGTACTTAAACTGTTTTTTTCTTGCGAGGAAACACGCTTTTGTTCATCCGATTGACAGCCAATACCTCCCCAGGCTATAGCTCCCGTTCCTGCCAGGGCCATTTTAAGGAAATGTCTTCTTTGCATCGTATTGTCATCATGATTTGTCATTCTTCGCGCACTCCAATAAATTGTAATAGTAACCGTTCACGGGTATTTTGAGCATGCTCGATAACGAACCCAACATTAAAATACTCAGCTTTGTTTTCATTGGATAACATATTTCAAACTGTCAGTAAAGTCAAGTTGTTTTTTTGTAAGCGGAGGGCTGCGTTCGCCAGATATGCTGGGCGCATTTGAAACGGGATTTCAAGGCAATCAGCGAGGCCAAAGGTATGCCTGGCAAGACAGGTCAAGAGCTTTACGGTTTGGCGAAGAAAATATTGAAACTGCGAAAGCGAGTTCGCGACTGCACGCTGCAA
>JAUVYQ010000333.1 GCA_030603035.1 Phycisphaerae bacterium
TGCATAGAAAGCGACCTCGTGTGTTGAATTTCCCCCCCCTGTGATACCGATCGGCGCCGGAAAATCGACTGGCGCTGTCTTTATGGCCCCAGAAACACCACAAAATGCGAGGGGCTACGCGAGTACCACACGACTGGTCGGAAAGTTCGATGCCGCTGGCCATCAGGCTACCAGCGGTGCCCCTTATCGCCGGTCAGCAGACCACCGGCGATGTCTTTGGAGACGGGGACACGCAGGGGGCGGCTTACATCACAGAAGTTATCTCGGGAAGCTCACAGGTGATGTAAGTGTCTGTAATTCCGTGTCCAGTCGAGGGGGTTGACTTGTTCGAGCTTGCTCGAATAAGTGGGGAATCGGCTGGTTTAAAGTTTTTTGAGTTGGTTTCCTTCCCCCAGCATAAACAGTACCCCATCCATATCAGCGATTAGCCAAGGAAAGATGGGGGTCTGGGGGAAGGAAAACTACGGCAAAACTGCACACGGAATTACGACAAGCCCCCCGTGTCCCCGTCACCGGCCGTTGTTTTTAACACGGAGAAGATTTGTCGTTTAAATCTTCTTGTGATTTCCGTTGCCAACGAGATTTTTTTCGATTCCACCCTCGTCTTTCAGGGTCAAGAATCGAAAAAAATATCAAGGAAATCACTTACCAGTATGAGATTAACTCACAGGTAATCGAAAGAATTTTGCGTCCCACGCAAAATTCAGTACGTATCTCTGTCTTTTTTCATAAAAATAAGGGAATGTCCCCACCGTCTCTCGGTTTTTGCGGTGCCGTGTGTTTTCCCTCGGTGATTTGTTTGACGTATTGTGTGTGATGTACTGACGGGTCCATAGACAAATAAATCACCGACGAAAAAACCGAGTGGGGACATGAGCGCCGGGAACTGCGCAGGGCACCGGCGGCGGCCGGACGCAGGGAGGCCGGGGCCAAAGAGAAAAAAACAACGTATTATACTGCTGCTGATTCCCTTTCCTTCAGCTGTGACGTGGTTTGTCTCGCGATTGTGCCTTAGAATGTACAGCGGCTAACCCCGGGCCGCTCGTCGGGCCGGGGGCCGCTCTATTTCCCCTGGACCTGTATTGGGCCGTATTCTCACTTCCCTTGGACCTGTATCGGGCCGTATTCTCACTTCCCCTGGAACTGTACTGGGCCGTATTCTTATTCTGAACGTATTCTTACTCGATTTGATGTACGTTTGATGTACGTTTGATGCGGCTTTAACTTTATCGGGTTTTTCCACTGGATTTTTTCGTGACTTCGAAGAGGGTAGTGACATCAAAAGAAAAGTGGCAGCCGGCACGTTTGTACCGAGCAGGGTGACATGTGCCGGCCGCCACGGAAGAAGTATTATTACCTGCCATTATAGCAGATTCATCGGAAAAGTCAAGGCGGCCGGTGTGATCAGGATTAGGAGAACACTTTGCACCGGCCGCCCAGTGCTACAAGCTGCTTCAAAAAAGATATCATTGAGCAACCACAGACCTGCCGATATGATGTTTG
>JAUVYQ010000277.1 GCA_030603035.1 Phycisphaerae bacterium
CCTCAAGGTCACTGACAATCTGCATAGGATTTGCCGAGACAACCTTAATACCTTTCGGCGTAATCTCATAAACGATATCGCAATCGAAACAGTGGAACTGATTTCCGGAAACTCGAATATCATCCGAACCGCAGCTCGTACAATGAGCGATTTTCGATACTCCATCCGGCTGGCTCTGCTCTTTTTCATCAGCCAAATCGACTCTTGAATTGTTTTCGCTCGATTTGTTTTCGCTCGATTTGTTTTCGCTGCTTTTGTGATTCTCTTGTGGCTGAACATTATCGGGACCAGGATTAGCCTGAGCAATCTTGCCCAATTTCAAACCTCCGGATTCCGGATTATACTCAAGCGATAAATTATCTCCCCTGCCAACTTCAGCTTCCTGGCAAAGTTCAGGGGGGACACGAACACCCAACCCGTTTCCAATTTTCTGCATTTTCCGAACATACTGCTTTTCCATATTACAATCTCCTAAAAATTCATCGTGCTGCACAGGGCACAAACACAAAGTTCCTTCTTTCAATCGAAAACACGGTCCATCGTACAGCATCCTGCCGCACGATACCGCACCCTTCCTTTCATTAAAATTATTTAACATAGACTTTTTTCTTTCGTCAAGCCAAAAATCTCAGCCGGCATCGAAGACGTGGCCGGCATCGCCGGCATCGAGGACATGGCCGGCATCGAGGACCTGGTCGGCATCGAGGACATGGCCGGCATCGAGGACCTGGCCGGCATCGAGGACCTGGCCGGCATCGAGGTCCTGGCCGGCATCGAGGTCCCGGCCGGCATCGAGGTCCCGGCCGGCATCGAGGACCCGGCCGGCATCGAGGACTTGGACACAATCGAGAAACATCATTCGAGGGAGTGACAATGCGTTACCCGCAAAAATCGACCATTTAAACCGCAGAATGTCACATCGTCATTTTTAAGCTGGAATCAAGGAATCGGCGCTTTGAGCTGATTTGGATCCAAAAAGCGATCGGCGCTGCAGGGTAACGCCGAAAAAACACAGAGAGAGAGTGACATTGTACGTCATTTGAAAACACAGGCACTTTACTATTGCCCCGGCCGGGTTCGTCCACCCTGGGCGAAACTGAGGAAGTTTTTTTTGGTCGAAACTCGAAAAATCGGCACTTTCGAGAAAAGGCAGCTCCGGAGTCCAAAGACATCCCCGGCGCATCGAGCAGCTCCAAAGGCCAGCCACTACAACCGGAGCTGCACGTGGAGCGCTCAAGCCAGGGGGACGTCCAGGGATTCTATCTTACAAAACCCGACTAACACCTCACCAAAATAAGCACGATAGAATCCATTCTCGATTTTGCGTAAACTCGTAACCGGCGAAGATACTTTATCAGACAGCACAGCCATAGCAAAAGCCTCAGCCTCAGAAAGAGTATCGACACACGCAGCACGAATCGTCACGTTAGAATCACCAACAGGATTTGCCATTATCCGATACACGATATAATACCCTCACTTTCAAGCCAAAATCAAAAGCCGAGTCCACAGGAGCGTCCAGATTGATTTTCGGCCATAGCCAAGCCCCGCTCATAGCTTTCTCCGCTCTGGACGGCAACCAGGGGGATCCCTGGGTATCAGGTGGACGTCAACGTGAAAACACCGGCACTTTCGAGCATTGACGCCGAGGAGCTGCTCGAGCGCTGCAGAGTAACGCTGATTCAAGGTGACATCAAGAGCCAATCTCCCTGCTTTTCTCCCACAACGTGATTTTATTATGATGGTGACGGTGATGGCGATGTATCCGCTCGGACAAAATTATCAGCCATAGGAAAATGACAGTAAATAATATAGTGTTGACCATTTCACTTCACCTTTACGTTTTGGGCAGTTTCATTTTTTTCACAAGCGTCAAATTACCCGTCTTCGATTTTACAAAAGCAAAAGTCCAAAAGCATCGACCACACAAAACATCAGGCTCATCAAGCCAACGCCTAATTATCAGACTCGGTTTTTTGCAATTCGGGCAGTTACGACACCTAACACATTTTTCCTTAAGTTCGTCCATATCACAAATTACATTTTTTTGTCAAGCCAGCAAAATCAGC
>JAUVYQ010000327.1 GCA_030603035.1 Phycisphaerae bacterium
TCGGCTGATCGCATGGGCGTTACTTCTGCCCACTTCGTAGCGATTTGATCCACTGAACGTATGAACGCCATTAGATATCCCTCCTAATAGCTTTTCCATTTTTGCTCCGGGCGCACACGCCTCCTTTCACACCCGGCTCTGAACCTACGTTTTCTCTTCCTTCTCACAGAAGACATATACGTGAACTACCACTATCCTCGATTAATGTCAAGACAAATCTTATTGTGGCTCAGCAGGCTTCACATCGATGTTGGGCGGTTCTATGACACCTACTTTGATTCTGCCTGTGATATAATTCCCAAGATCTTCAAGTATTTCTATGCACCTATCCCTATCGCTTGTATTAAAGAGCTTCCTTGCTGCTGCAATGGATGCCTCCGCATGTTCCAAAATAAATCTTAGTTCCATGATCAAACCTCACAATCTTAAAATATCTTGAACATGTTGTCATCAATCTTCGTAGCAAAACCCCAATATCGCACTACCGAAAACCATGTGCCAACACCTCCATAATCCCTGCACTCTAAGATATCGAATGTTCCAAAATCGCAACTATATGCCGAATGGTGATTTACGATCTCCATTTGCAGCCTTCGCCCCGAATAGGCGAAAGTATCTGCAATGTCAACGTATTCATAATACCAAGCACACAACCACGTATATCCACACAATTCCCAAGGCTCTGGGTAATCCGGTAGCCTTTTAGGCATCGGTTGACATCGCCATTCCCAACCACAATGCATAACACTTCTTGACTCTTTATGCGAGCCTATCGCAGAGACGCTCTCTCCACGTTCTTGATAAAAACCTAACCATCCGTAAGGCACTTCTTGACCAGCCTGCATATTCATAACCGCATTTACTGCCAAAGGTAAAGATGTGTAATCTGTTATGTGCCCGTAAACTCTCATGCCTTCAATTTTCGCAAAACAAAATTTATCTGTCAAATACTTCTAATCTGAAAAACTACACCAGAGACATACCCGAACAAACTACATAACGATGGCAACAAAGACCATCGCCAACCACAAATAAGACCATGCTTCGCCGTTCATAGACCGGCGAAGCTGAATAATCTCAAGTATCCTCGAGCGCTGAATCGGCGGCACCAGGCCGCCGATTAGCGCCAACCGCCGCCCTAACCGGGCGGCTCGAACAATCGCCTTAAGCGCAACCGCCGCCCTGACAGGGCGGCTCGAACAATCCCACCGACAAAGGCTGTCGCCGAATCGTGGCGTACTACAGTTATTTGAACCGCCTGCTTTTAGTCGCGCCAATTTGGGGGCTGCCGCCCCCTTGCCCCCTGCTAAGCCCGCCGGTCTCACCGGCGCAGAACGTCTTAGCTGCTATGAACGAAAAAGCCAAACGTCCGGCGGGCTAATTTTACAAAGCAGAATATCGGCTGCCTGACGGCTGCCGTTTTCTGCTTTTCTCTTGCCGTAACTACCCTCTGCCTTACGCTTTCACTTCACCGCATACGCTTTGATCTAACTCAACAACGGCTGCCGCACAAGGCTCCACTTTCTATTTCACCCGCTCGATTCACCACA
>JAUVYQ010000283.1 GCA_030603035.1 Phycisphaerae bacterium
ATCGATGTTCGAATCGATCGGGAAAACCAAACCGTCACGTTCGAGCGCAACGGCCAGGTTGAAATCTTGACCGTTGACCAGCTGTTCGATGAAATCGAATCTATGTTCGCCAGGCCAGGAGCGCCCAGGTCAGAATCTAACCTGGGCGCCCAGGGCCAGAGCGGGGCCTGGCTAACAAATTGTGAGCATCCAATCTCAAGTCCCTTGAAAAGAAGCGACCAGGCTCTCACAGAGACAGCAAGGGTCCCAGCTGCCTGTCAGACGGAAGATAAGCTGGTCGAGCAGGGGGGAGGAAGGCAAATTTAAGAATGTGGGGTCCGCGCAAGAGAAAATTCGATCCACCCAATCGGCATATAGCCGAGCTCAAGCGCTTGACCAGGCTGCTTCTCAGGGGAAAGATCAAAGTCAAGGAACTTGAAATCATACTGATCACAATGGGCGTCCCCCCGGAGCTCGCCCGGCCGGGCAGGGAGGCACAGAAGATAAAACTGGAGGTGTTCCGATAAAAATTGTGCCCACGTCCTCAATCTCGGTTAGAAGCCGCACCAGCGTATCGGTGCGGCTTTTTTTATGGAAATGCAATTGTATAGGTAAGATTTGAGAAAAAGTTAATCACAAACAGGGAAACCCAGTGACATTGGATCCCCTGTGGATAAGTTTTTTTTGAAAATAGTTCCTTTGGGAACTTGGGGAGGTTCTAACCTCATTGCCTATTAGTAATATAGGCGCTTTTGGGAGCAGAGGGTTATGCGCATTTTGGGCGTTAAGTGTTTATCTAACAAGCACTTACAAGAACTCAAAAAAGGGGGATAAGTATTTTTTCCTTGACAAAACCGGAAAAATCATATAATTTTGCTTTCAACGGGGGCTCGCAAATTTCATACCAACTATTATACGCGAATAAGGCCCAGCATACGGCGTAGGGCCAGCGAATTGGACGTAGCGTATCGTATGGGGAGGGTGTCAGCTTGCAAGCTGGACTCACATTCTGCTCTACTCTACGAAGTGATCTCCTAAGAGCAAGGGATTTGCCAAGCAGCCGAGAACCATGAAGGGCGTGGCAGGCTGCGCTGGCTTTTAAACTTCCTAAAGAATTTTTTTTAATTTTCACTTGACAGACGGGGGCAACTGGCATATACACCGGCCTGGAGGTCAGGTTGAAACCGAGGCCGATAAGGGAGTTAAAATGACGCCGCTCGACAAGCCCAGAGACAACGAAAAAAGAGTTGACGAAGCGTCTTTAAAAAACTTGGTCAGCTCCGATGCCTTTTATACATTCCCCAGGACGATTGATGAAAAGATTTTTTTCACGTTCTGCGACTACGACGATTATCTCAAAGGCGTTTTACTGAGCAAGCATTGCAACGCATATATGAACCGGACGTGCAGCTATCGGATCAGGGTCCGGGAAGGCAGGCAGGCAGGCATGGACTTCGTGTTCGAAGATGAAGAGGTCCTGGAATTTTTTGCGAACTGGCGGGTTCAGCGAGTCATCGATCAGAACAAGCTGATCGGTAGTAGTATTCGGATCGTTTTCATAGGCCGGCAAAAAACAAGATTCGGCGGCAATCCCGCGAAGGTCTATGATATATTCATAGCCAAAGATACACAGGAGATTTTACAAAATGAAGCAAGACCAAAAAAACCAAGAACAGCCCGGCCAGGATCAGGCCGGGAACGTGGACGTCGCACGAGAGCCAGCGCGAAAGTGTAGTATTTGCGGCGGTCCGAACCATTACGGCTGCGGGTGTGAGGCAAAGCAGCTCCGCGGGGCCGAGGAAGCCGGGCTGACGGGAAGCGAGGCAAAGGCGCTCCAGGAACCCGAACAGCAGCCGGCGGAACCTGGTGGACCGCAGCCGGCGGAACCTGGTGGACCACAGCCGGCGGAACCTGGTGGACCGCAGCTGGCGGAACCTGGAC
>JAUVYQ010000263.1 GCA_030603035.1 Phycisphaerae bacterium
CGATAGATTTTACCGTTGCCAGCGATGCCTCAGGCGGCAACGATACCGCGCCCGGTGTCTATTTTTATCGGATCATGCGTGGAATTCCAGGCACGGCTATGGAGATCTTCGGCAGTCGTCTGAGCGCGGACGACATTTGGCGGACAGTCATGTTTCTCAAAACCATCCCGAAAGGCGGACTGTTGCCGAACCAGCTGCCGACACCGGATATGTACATTCAATGGAAACCGCCGAGCACAATGAAACGATACATTAAAAAACACCCGCTCAACCAAGAGACCGGTGTCGTCGAAACGGTAATGAAAAAAGAAGGCCCCTTCATGCTCGAAGCTCAACGTGTCTTTCCGGGATTGGGACCTAACGACCGCTTTAAGGTGCCCGGCTTCGGCCTTGTCTCTAAAAAGGAAACTGCTGCCGGCATCAAGAAAATCTATAATCGCTTGCTCGACGCCGGTTGGGCCGACCTTAAGACGCGATCCGGTCCAAAGCCGCCGCCGCAGCAAAAAAACATTTCGCCTGATCTAAATCGGGAGCAGCGCTAATGCAATCGCGTCGGTCTACAAAAGAGTCGCCGAAAATGAAGAAGCGCTTAAAGGTGCTTGCCGCTGCCATGATGATAACAGCGGCAATACTAAGTTCGGCAAGTTGCAGTCCCGTCCCGGCCGGGAACAAGCTGGCCATTAAATACCTGGCATTTCTGCCGAAGACGAAAACCATTAAGGCGGGGACGGCCATTACATGGACTAACGATGACAATACAGCGCATCAGTTGATGTCGAAGAAGTTTTTTTCTTCGAAACCATTGAATACCGGGCAGTCGTACAGTTTTAAGTTCACCAAGAAAGGGGAATACATGTACATGTGCAAGATCCACTCGTATATGAAAGCGAAGGTTATTGTTGAGTAAGCGCCTATTGAAGGGGCGGAGTTGATATGAAGCTCTCGGCCTCCGAACTGAATATGATCCTCTCCAGTTTGCTATTCATTCCATTTATCATCGCTCTGGTCGTAGTTTGGTTGAGAGGTGCTCTAAAAGACACAGAAAATGCCAAATACCTAGCTGTAATCGATCCAGATCCGGATCTTTGGGCCAAGTCATATCGCGAGCCGCCTCTTGTGGGCGGGGAAACGACGGAGGAATCGCACGGAGATGGAGAGTGATGCGCTCCAGTCCCGCAGGAACTTCAAGACGTCTCCTGAATGCGGTCTTGCTAACCGCGATTATTTACGCGCTTCTTGGCTTCATGGTGGCATGGCAAGCGTATGCGCAAACCAAAAGCGTGAAAGAAACCGGCACTGTTCAAACAGTGCCGTCCGGGAATGATGAACAATCCGTTCAGGCCTATTATGACTATCTTAATGAATCAAATCTTTTAGCTAAACACGAGACTTTTGTCATCGATTGGCCCGCTATCGGCTGGACATACGGCATGCTTGGCGCTCTTCTCATTGTCTCGTATTTTTTTATTTTCGCTTGGTATGCTCGGCTCCGCTCGCATGATCTCTATCCAGTCGAAAGCTATAACGGCTATATCACAGAACGCGGCGGTCCTGTTGATCCTTTTAACTACGCTTCATATATAGTTCTCGGTTCGTTTATGACCTATTACGCGTATACGCAAATTCTTTTTGGACAGCTGTATTAAGCAACAGTCTATCGGAGGGAGAACAACTGACACCGGAAAATGGTAAGGAACATAAGCACAAGGTAAATTGGGAGCGGCTGAAGAGCGGCCTGATCGGCACTCGCGACAAAGAGTTTGGTCAAGTGGCGCCATACGCCCACATTGTTAATACTTCAATGACCGCCGATATTTGGCATAGCGTCTTATTCGCCTGGTTGTCCTTAAAGGGCCACCTACAAGGAATGCACGGCCTCAACCGCATCGAGCTTTTTGCCATGGCCGATGTGGACCTAGTTAGGGCCACATTCATAACGATCTAGAAGCACGAGGAAGAACTGGCGGTTTGGCTGAAATCGGGCTACACAATCAAGGAGATGCTGGACGGGCTAGGGGCCTCCCGCGACGATATTATCATTACCCTCGGCCGTGATTTTTCTTGAGAAAAATGAGGTGAGAGAATGAGTGAAAAGGACAAAGGCCGGGGCGAGAAAAAGGCGGATCAAGGGAGCGTCCGGGAAACACCTATCGAGTCGACATACAAACGGGAAGATGCACGCTGGAAAGCTGCCAGCCAAGCCCGCGACTGGTTGATTCTCTTGATCATCGGTG
>JAUVYQ010000120.1 GCA_030603035.1 Phycisphaerae bacterium
GAACTAAAAGACGAATTGGCCGACGTAGACTTTGTTGTCGATGAGCTGATCACTTCTGCGAACCAGGTTGGCAGCATTAAAGACAGATTAAAAGATGTCGATGGTATCCTGGCGATTCATTTCAACATCGGAGTAAGGTCGATTCTAAATGAAATTCTCAGCGTAGGCAAACCCACAACGGTTTTTGCCGTTCCGTATTCCGGGCATGGATGGACGGGATTCGGCGCATTACGTAAGCAAGAGCTGGGAGCTAAAATGGAATGCATGCTCACCAGTGATTATAAACAACTGGCAGTTGCTATAAGACCTTTTCGCGCGATTCATCATTTAAGAGAAGCCAGGATTCTTAACCTTACAACCCGGTCGTTTGCCGGATATGCTAACAATATAAAAAATAAATTCGGCACAGAGATTAAAAAAATCGAGCTCAAACGAGTGCTCGATGCTTGTGATGCTGTTGACGATAACCAGGCACAGGCAGAGACCGAAAGGTGGATCAAAGGAGCCGTTAAAGTTGTAGAACCCTCCAGGGAAGATATATTCAAGTCCTGCAAACTGGCGCTGGCTCTTGAAAAGTTGCTGGATGAAGAAGATGCAACCGTAGTGACTGCTGATTGTTATGGCACTATGCACCGTCCACTCTGCCAGTCTTACGCCTACCCCTGTATTGGTTTTATCAGGCTCAATAACATGGGGTTAGGCGGTATTTGTGAATCGGATTTACAGTCCGCTATGACTCACATTCTGTACCAGGGATTGGTGGGAAGGCCGGGTTTTATCAGCGACCCCACTATGGATGTGTCCAACAATAGTATCATTCTGGCTCATTGTATGGGCACAACAAAAATGGATGGCCCGGACGGGCCAGCCGCTCCATACAAGTTACGCAGCATTATGGAGCGTCGAGAGGGGGCTGTCCCACAGGTCAAAATGCGCATCGGCCAAAAAGTCACTCAGGCAAAATTGATTGGCACAGACCTCTTGCGATACTTCACAGGTGAAATTATCGATGCGCCGGTCTCGCTTAAAGACGACAGGGGTTGTCGTACCAAGATTACAGTCAAGGTGGACGGTGATGTGGAAAAATTATGGAAAAACTGGTCGCATGGATTGCATCGGGTGACATGCTATGGAGACATCACCAAAGAGCTTCAGCATTTCTGCAGATTTAAAGAAATTGAAATGATAGATGAGCTGGTAGGAGCAAGCGCATTACTTTGATAATCTGCCTTAACTAATAAATCCGGATAAAGCTTTTTTACTTGACATTCTTGAGTTAAAAGCATAGACAGAGTTAGTGAACTTTCGCACTTTTGCCAATGCGTTAACTTAAGCAATTTGCACCAATAGGCCGATTTGAAGACGGTCGGATTATTTTTGGCAAGTTCGAGGTTCTTACCGAACACGCATAAAATACAAAATGGCGTGTAAGTGCTTGTTTCATAAGGTTTTCCTTAATAAAAAAGTGCGAAACTTGACTTATAGACTTATGTCTTTTACAGAAAAGTTAATTAGAACATTACATTTTTAGGAGAAATCACAATGCAAACTGACAAAAACTGTGCCGCATCTAATTGTCCCCTCAAGCTGAATCGGCGAAGTTTCCTGGCAACCGCAGGCACCCTGGCGGCGGCTACGAAGATGGGCCTGCTCGACTTCACCTCATCGCTGTTCGCCGCCGAATCGAAGTCCGCCGAAAAGCCCCTTGTCCGTGCCGTGTTCGTGCGCCCGAACGTCGATAAGTACTGGATGGGCTGGCCCGGCGCCGCCTACGACATCAAAGCCCGACAGAAACAGTACACTGATGTACTCGAAGATGCCGCCAAAAAGTTTGGAGTCAACCTCCAGCTAACCCACGAGCCCCTCCACACTGATAACCTCGTCAGTGCATTCCTCAAAGACGTCAAAGAAAACCCGCCGGATGGCATCATTGTTATCAGTATGTGCCTCCACCATACCGGCTTCAGCTCCTGGAGCAAAACAAACAACATTGCCAAAAACCGGGGCAAAATCCCGACGATTGTTTTCAGCCCGATGGGAACTTCTTTCACCGGACACCTCCAGGCAACCCGAAATATCCCCGGCGTCTTTGTCGCCGCAACCCAGGACCTTGACTGGCTTGCCTTCGGCCTGAAAATGTTCAGCACCATCCACCAGATGAAGAACACACGCATCTGCATTGCCAAAGGTGACAAGACCGAGGACAAAAAGCTCAACGTCATCGGCACCACCCTCCACTACATCCCCAGCAAACGCTTCCCCGATGAGTTCAAGAAGGTTCAGGAGAGCGACGAGGTGCGAGCCATGGCCAAATACTACACCAGGAACGCCAAAAAGATTGTCGAGCCGAAGAAGCAAGACATCCTCAACGCAGCCAAGAACTACATCGTCTGCCGACGTCTTATGGCCGCCGAGAACTGCCAGGGCTTTTCGATGGATTGCTTGGGTCCCATTAGTCGCCGCGAGATTCAGCCACCCTGCATGGCTTTCTCCCGCCTCCGCGACGAGGGTGGGCTCGGTACCTGCGAGGCCGACTGGAATGCCGCCATCTCTACCCGGCTTACGAACCTTCTGTTCGACCGGCCCGGCTTTATGCAGGACCCCGCGCCCAACACTGTCAAAAATACCCTGATGGGTGCCCACTGCACCTGTGCCACCAAACTCGATGGTTTTGATAAGCCTCCCGCGCCTTTCATCCTCCGTACCCATTCCGAGTCCAACATCGGCGTGGCGATGCAGGTGCTCTGGCGCATCGGCCAAAAGGTTACCGTTATGGAGTTCAATGGCCCGGGCAAGATCATCCTCGGCACGGGACGCGTCCTTCGCAACATTGACACACCACCTGCCGGCGGCTGCAGAACCTCTGTCGAGCTTGAAATGGATGACGTGCCCGACTCGCGTGACACACGGGGTTTCCACCAGTTATTTATATACGGCGACCTTGAGCTTCCGTTCAAGGCATACTGCCAGCTCGCCGGAATCAAGGTCGAGCACATCGGCGGACGATAGGTGTGAGTCGGGCCACTCACTTGGCATCGAAGTCGAGTACATTTGACTTCTTGCTGGTGGGGAGGTTGTGCACTTGGCCCTTGCGCACCAATTTCCGCAAGGGTGAGGTGTAAGCAGAAGGCCTAAGAACGAATGCGAAAGGAACGTACCAGTGTCGGAATCGCAAATTAAACTCTACTACAAAAATGTTACTTCCGAGGTTATCGGCCACGAACATGGCATTGCCGCCGAACAATTAAAACAACTTGCCGAAAAAACCTCGCCGCTAATTTCTCAACTGAACAAAGAAAAAAAGGACGGCAGGACCCCATACAGAGACCTCCCTTTTAACAAAGAAATTTCTCGAAAGGTCAGAGAACTGGTTGCAGAACTCAAAGACCGATGCGAAAATCTTGTTGTCCTCGGCATCGGCGGCTCTGCCCTCGGCAACATCGCCCTGCAAACCGCACTGAATCCTTATATGCACAATCTCGACGACAAGCAACGCCGTGGCCCTCGACTATTTGTTTTTGATAATATCGACCCTCCGCAACTGACATCATTTTTGAAGTGGCTTAAGGACAACGACAGACTCAAAAAGACTATTTTTAATGTTATCAGCAAAGGCGGCCAAGCCGCAGAGACTATGAGTCAACTTATGATTGTTCATGAACTGCTCGGTCCCGATAGCTACAAGAAACAAATAATAACTACTACCGATACACGTCAGGGTACTCTCCGCCGTATTACAGAGGATGTGGGTTTTAGAAGCCTCGAAGTGCCGGAGGGTGTCGGTGGCCGATTTAGCGTTCTAAGTGCCGTTGGACTGTTCAGTGCCGCTATGTGCGGAATTGATATCGATTCACTTCTGGCAGGTGCCCGGGATATGGACGATAGGGTTAGCTGCGAGGATTTTTATAAAAACCCCGCCGCAATCAACGCTGCAGTAAACTACCACTTCTATAAGAAAGGTAAGAATATCTCTGTAATGATGCCATATAGCTACGCCCTCAAGGATTTGTCCGATTGGTATCGTCAGCTTTGGGCCGAAAGCCTCGGCAAAGTCAAAGTTTCAGCCGGCAATGAAATCCACGTCGGCCCTACACCTGTTAAGGCCCTCGGCACAACTGACCAGCACAGCCAGGTGCAGTTGTATCGCGAAGGCCCAAACGATAAATTGTTCACTTTTCTGCAGGTCAATAATTTTGACAGAGACCTCAAAATCGGACTGGCTTCTGAGGATGCCTCTGAACTCGCCTTTCTTGCCGGTAAAGATTTGAGCACACTGTTCAATAACGAAAAGAGAGCCACCGAGTATGCCATTCTGCAGAGCAAACGTCCCTGCCTCACAGTCTTTTTCGATGAGGTAAATGCTTATACCGTCGGCCAGTTTATTTATTTGTACGAGGTAACAACTTCTTTTGCCGGTGCATTGTTCGGCATTAACCCTTACGACCAGCCCGCTGTTGAGTTAGGCAAAGAAGCTACTTTGGCTCTTATGGGCAAGCCCGGCGACGAATATGAAAAATTGGCACAGCAAATTCAATCACTGACCAAAATTGACGGGGACTTTCTGGTCTGATGCACCTGGTTTTTTTCAATGTTTTGGCACATTTGTCCGCGATGGATTCTCGCCTTCGCCTCGCAAGTATGTTTGCGGTGTTAATTGGTGGTCTTGTAGCGGGCTATCTCGCAAGCAATCGATTTGGTGTGTCGGAGCACCTGGCCAAAAAAATAATGACCGCCGTCCTGGTCTCCTTCAATTGGCTCATCGCACTGCTCGTAATCTGGCGTATGCAGTTGAGCCGCCAGCTCGTTTGGCTGCCGATAGTTGGCTTATGTTTAATGCTGACAAGCACCGCTCTTTCAATAGGGCTCTTTTCTTTCCTCAAGCTCAACCGGAGAAGCCAATTGACACTCATTCTGGCGGGGGGCCTGAGCAATATCGGATATACCGGTGGTGCCTTCGTTTGTTATGCTTTATTTGGTGCGGTCGGTCTCGCCCTGGCCAACATATACTTCTTACTTTATTTACCAACTTTGTATCTTATCTTTCTTCCTCTGCTGAAGGTGCGGGAACTTCGAATGAAGGACTCCAACGCCGGATTCACGCTCAAGCAGGTTCTGGACCCCCGTTGTCTTGCGATTCCAGCTATAATAACAGCCATAATTCTGAATTTGACCAATGTCAAAACCCCCGATTTCGTGTTGAAATTTCATATTATCGATATCTTCGTTTACACCGCCTCCAGCCTGTCGTTTTTCGCGATTGGCCTGCGGGTAAAATTATCTCGGCTCAAAAACTATATAAACTTGTATTTTCCGCTCGCTGCGGTAAAATTTATTCTGACACCGGCAGCGGCCCTTTTGATTATCTGGCTGCTGGCACTGACCGGGCGAAACTTGAACGGCTTGGTCGAAAAAGTGATAATAGTTCTGTCAGCTACCCCGAGTGCCGTTCTTATGGTGACAATGAGCAACGTTTTTGATTTAGACGGCCCGTTAGCAAGTGCACTCTGGGTGGTTACTACGGCAACGTTTGCTGCAATTGTTGTGCCCGTGTTATTTTTTGTCTTCACTTGAAAAGGGGCTGGCAATGGACTACGCAGTGGTAATGGCAGGGGGCACCGGAAAAAGATTATGGCCGCTCAGCCGAAAAAAACGCCCCAAACAGGTCTTAAAGCTTCTCGATGGCCAAACACTTCTTCGTTGTTGTTTTGAGCGGCTCTCGCCAATATTTGATACAAGAAACATAATTATTCTCACAAACGCCGGCTACGCGGACCTCGTCCGCGAAGACCTCCCCGAATTACCCTTTAATAATGTCATCGCCGAGCCGGCCGTCCGCGATACCGCCGGCACCATCGGATTGGCCGCAGCCGTCTTGACCAAATATGACCCCGACGCCGCGATAGCTGTTGTCACCGCCGACCAGATAATAGAGCCTGCGGAAGTACTCCAGCAGGCCGTCAAAGATGCCCTGGCCTTTGTGAATAATAATCCGGACGATATGATTACTTTTGGCATCCAGCCGACCTTCCCCAGCACCCAGCTTGGTTATATAAAATGTGCCGACGCCCGAAAGTGTCCCTCTTGTGAAAACAAAATTTATTCCGTCGAAGCATTCAGGGAAAAGCCGGACGAAGAAACCGCAAAAGAATATCTCGACACCGGCCGGTACTTCTGGAACTCCGGCATGTTCGTCTGGAAGGCAAAAACAATCCTGGCCAACCTGAAAAAATTCCTGTCCGAAGCTACCAAACCTCTCCGCAGAATTCAAGCCGACTGGGACAGCCCGAATCAGCAGAAAACCCTCCAGGAGTGGTTCGTAAAATTACCCAAAATCAGCATTGATTATGCCGTTATGGAAAAGGCCGACAAAGTTTACGCCATAAAGTTGGACTGTCGTTGGCTCGATATAGGCTCTTTCGCCGCCCTCGCTGACATTATCAGTTCCGACAAGGACAATAACATCGTCGTTGCCGGCTCAAGCGAGCTGCTCGATTGCAAAAACAGTATTCTGATTACCGAAGACCAGGGCCATCTCATCGCCGCCATTGGCCTGGAAGATATAGTCGTAGCCCACAGCCCCGATGCCACACTCGTTTGTCACGCCGGCCACACCCAGCGGTTGAAGGAGCTGCTTGAGCTGATAAAGCAGCACACCGGAGAAAAATTCCTATAACAGAATGGTACGCAATCTTGGCCTGGAGCGAAGCGAAGGCACGATATAGGCACAACGAAAAATGAGATACCTCGCAATAGATTATGGTGATAAGCGTACGGGATTGACAATCTGTGACCACGACGAGACAATTGCTTCACCGCTCGCTGTAATACAGGGCCAAAAAGACCTCCTAAAAAAGATTGCAGATGTGGTCGAGACCGAAAATGTCGAAGCCGTTGTGCTGGGACTGCCTTTGAATATGGACGACTCGCAGGGGCCGCAGGCCAGACTCGTCTTCAAATTCGCCGACCAATTAAAAGAACATCTCAACATCCCCATCCACTTTCAGGATGAGCGGTTAACCAGTTTCAGTGCCGAGGAAAGATTGGCTCCTGCCCAGTTTACCAGGGGAAAGAAAAGAAAGCGCCTTGACGCCATCGCCGCAGCAGAAATCTTAGAAGCCTTCCTCGAACAAAAAAATGTAAAATAACCTTATCATCCCTGCGAGAACGCCGAACCCACTCTCCTTAAAATATTTAGCCGCCCAATTTTATTTGGGTGTTGTCTTTATAGCGCAGCGAGCCAGCCGCCGTCAACGTACACTATCTGTCCGGTAACAAAGTCGCTGGCACTTGAGGCAAGGAAAACCGCCGTACCGACAATATCCCCCGGCTGACCCCACCTCTCTAACGGCGTCTTGGAAAGGACCCATCTGTTAAAATCTTCATCGGCCTGCAGTTTTGCGGTAAGGTCCGTAGCGATAAAGCCCGGCCCGATTGCGTTTACATTGATATTGTATTTTGCCCACTCCACCGCCAGCGATTTTGTCAGCATAAGCAGACCGCCTTTACTGGCTGCATACGCCGTGGTAGTGGGCCGGGCTCCGTGGCACATCAGCGAGCCGATATTAATAATCCTGCCGCCTTTGTTCAGTTGCTTTCGATGCCGACAGAAAGCCTGTGAGATTACAAACGCAGCAGTCAGATTTACCTGCATAACCTGGTTCCAGGCCTTCAGGTCAACGTCTTCAGCCGGCGCTCGGGCAGTCGTCCCCGCACAATTGACCAGGATATCTATTTCCTTCGTTTCGGAAATTATATTCTCGAAAAGGCCCTCGATTCCCTCTGTATTTTCGAGGTCAAATGAGAAGGTCCATACCTTTTTATCGCTGCATCCTTGAATTTGTTGTTTGGCAGCTTGAAGCCGGTCTTTATCGCGGGCTATGATTGCAACGTCAACTCCATTCCGGGCAAGGCCTTTTGCCACCGCAAGGCCGATACCTCTGCTGCCTCCGGTAACCAGGGCCGTTTTCCCCGATAGATTGAAAAGCCCACTTTCCATACATCCATACTAAAAGATAAATGCTGTTCCTGCAAATTCTTATTGCCCTTTTCCCATTCTTGATGGTAGTATTGTCCTGAATCCGGCATTTTTTTGCCTTTGAAATAGGTTCGACAAGCTCACTACAGGTTGGGTTTGATTGGGTTTGTATCTCGTATCTCGTATTGCGTATTG
>JAUVYQ010000273.1 GCA_030603035.1 Phycisphaerae bacterium
ATCGATGGCTTTTTTGAGCCTGTCCGAAACACGCACAGTTCGTTCCCTGTGATTTTTGGTGATAGAGGGTGTGAGCAAAAGTGTATCTACTGAACGATCGTTAAAGTAAAGGTGAGACTTTTTGAGGGCGACAACCTCACCTACTCGCAGGCCTGCATCGAGCATCAGGCAGGCCATCAGGTAGTTGCGGATTCCTTTGATGTGAGTTTTGCGCGGAGCGGTGTCTGCTCGAAGTGCAACGAGCAGTTGTTGCTGCTGGGTGACATCAAGTGTTTTTGGTGGTTTAGCGTTACTCATTAGAATCCGCAATCATTTTCAGCAGCAATAACGAGCAGAGCATCTTTACGCGCCTGCAGGGCGGTAATTTCTACCTTCTCATTATCCTTGAGGTCCATGAAAAACCAGGGCACTATGAGAAAACAGCCACCGATGAACCAAATTACGTTTTCGCCTTCCTGCTTTCGCTTTTGTGACTGCTTGCGAATAATTTGCTTGTCGATGTTCGATATCTCAGCTTTGAGTGCTGAGCAACTTTTGTTCCGATCACCTGGGAAATATGTGGCGATTGGATTCGGGTCGTTACCTGCACACCCGACAAAAGCGATCGAGACGATCAACAGTGAACAGACTAGTCGTTTCATAACTTGAGCTCCTTTCGTAAAATTGATGCTAAAAGAATATTGAGTACACAACCCAGGCCAACATCAACAAAATAAAGCAGACGCTGGCGATGGCAAACCATGAGCGGCGACGCCGGTTGGAAAGCCAACAGAAATGTAAAGCAAGAATTCGAGCGTGAACATCATTGAAGGCATCTAGATCAAAATCCTCAGATGAGGAGACGAGCGCTAGCTCTTCGTATAGAGCGTAAGTTTTTTTGACATATTGCTTGTCAGTCATTCGGTATTCTCCCCTGCAGGCTGTTCGACCTCGGCCTTCAAGGCCTGTAACTTGAAAACTTGCTCTAAAAGCGCGCGGACATGTGCGTAAGCATAGGCAAGAGAACAAAGAGCTCCTTCGTAGTCTTGCTTGCTGACCTTTTCGTTAGCCATTTCGAGAGAGGCCTCGGCGCTGTTGAAGTTGTTTTCGATGTTCATAAGCTAAACTCCGTATTTTGGAGTAGTACCTTTAGGTTCAAGCCATTGGAGTTTTTCGAGATGTCTTCGAACAGCATGGACCTTAGATTCGATATCATCGAGAGCGCAGTGTGCTTCCTCATATTTTCGGTTATCGGCCAGGATCGTAACGGCACCGGCAAGCTCCTCGATGCGTTGTGTGTTGTTGGTTAATGTCACTATATACTCCTTTCAAAAACAGCCAAAAAAAAATCGGCGGACTGCCACGACAAACGTGTAGAGAGAGGACAGTTGAAGTGAATGCAGTCCGCCTGTCAAGTATGGACAAGTAGAAAAAGAGACAGTGACCGGCTTGGACTGCAGGTAATTGTCTGGACGACATACCAGCGTACCGGCCACTGCCACAAGAGAGCATGGGCTGGGGCGCCCGTGCGCCCCTGAACAAAACGCAGCTATAGCCACTTGCCCAATTTGAAAGAGCGGACCAAAAGGACAGGGCCTGGGTGTCACCGGCTTGAGAAAACTTCTTTTAGCCTGGTTATATATGCAAAGTTTCTCAAAGCCTGGATCGTCCCAAAATGCAGTGTAGCAATTCCGAACTTTCATAACGTCAATTATCGTCAAAAGCGAAGTCCTGTCAACAGGAAAAGCGAAAATATTTTAACGAAGTTTTTAGGGCGGGGTTCGAATCGATTCGAGAGATCGCTTCGTATTCTGCGTAGAAAGCGAAGTTTTTTAGATATCAAGCAATTACTTCTAAAAAAGTAGGGCTCCTGTGCGGGATGGCGTCCTTGCCAAAACGCGCAGAAGCCCCTGGGTGTAGAAACACGGTGATATTATACCAAACCGGGGGCGATTGTCCAGTATAGACTGGCTGTCGGCGCCATACGCCAGTTCTGGGGCTCCTGTGTGATTCGCGGCGGAGTGCAACGGAGCCGCGCCAGACACGTGCCAAAGGCCGTGGCGGCGAGCTCCTCTGGAGCTCGTAGGTCAAACTCTGTATGAGCGCAGCGAATTCCACTTGGAACTGTGCCTTTTGCCCTTCGGCCTTTTGAAGTTCGGGCGAACCGCAGCACACTTAAAC
>JAUVYQ010000018.1 GCA_030603035.1 Phycisphaerae bacterium
CTGGTATGATCTGGAGCAGAGCCGGCTCATCAGCAACATTGGCTTTGCGGGTTACCTGGGTGAATAAAAGGTGGGACAAGTTATGGTCGCAACAACCATTAGCAGCCTGAAAAATCCACCTACAAACTTGACGGGCACCCATACCTTCACACTTCGATTTTCGATTTGCAATAGCAAGGTATTTGGGTTATAAAATCGTTTCCTTACTCGATACTCGATACTCGATGCTCAATACTCGATGCTCGATGCTCGATACTCGATAAATAGAGAATCAAATAATAAGGAATTGGCGATGGCGGAAGTGAAAAAATATATCGCAGTCGACCTCGGAGCCGAGAGCGGCAGAGTGATGCTTGGCTCGGTCTCAGATGATAAAATTGCTCTCGAAGAAATCCATCGTTTCAGTAACGGCCCGGTTGAAGAGCGCGGGTCGCTGCGGTGGGATTTTGACAAACTGCTATCCGAAGTTAAAACCGGCATAAGCAAAGCAGTAAAAAAGGCAGGGACCCAAGTCTGGGGTATCGGCGTGGATAGCTGGGGCGTTGATTTCGGGCTGCTGGACGTCGATGGGAAACTGGTTGAAAATCCTTATCATTATCGCGACAGCCGAACAGACGGGGTGATGGAAAAGGCGTTCGAGCTGATGAGCAAACGCGAAATCTATGAAAACACCGGCCTGCAGTTTATGCAGCTAAACTCGGTCTATCAACTTCTTGCGATGCGTTTAGGCAGCTCGGCTGCGCTGGCCAAGTCGAAGACCCTGATTTTTATCGCTGATTTGTTCTCCTACCATTTGTGCGGTAAGATTTACGGCGAATACAGTCTTGCGAGCACGTCACAATTGATGGATATGAGAACGGGTCAATGGTCAAGAGAAATTTTCGATAAACTTTCTTTGCCGATTGATATTATGCCAAGAATCGTGGAGCCGGGGACGGTTGTGGGGCAGTTGAGCGCCAGGATTGGAAATGAACTTCGCTGCGGGCCTATTCCGGTTATTGCGATTGGCTCGCACGACACGGCCTCAGCGGTTGTCGCCGTGCCGGCCGGGGAGGATAACTGGGCGTATATTTCATCAGGGACCTGGAGTCTTATAGGCATTGAAGTGCCTGAGGCGATTGTCAACGATAAGACTTTCGCATACGAGTTCACAAACGAGGGGGGAGTTGAAAATACGATTCGGCTCTTGAAGAACATAATGGGATTATGGCTGATTCAGGAATGCAAAAGACAATGGCAGAGAGAGGGTGTTGAGCTGTCGTATGCGGAGATGGCCGAGATGGCTCAACAAGCCAAACCGTTTGCCCGTCAAATCGACCCTGATTGCAGCGGGTTTCTTTCGCCGGGCGATATGCCGGCAAGAATAAATGATTATCTCACTGGCACAGGCCAGAAGGCAATCGACGATAAGGGACAAATGATAAGAGCGATATTGGAAAGCCTGGCATTTAAGTATCGCTATATGGCGGAAGCTATCGAAGATATTGCGGGACAGTCGATTGAGGTACTGCATATCGTCGGCGGCGGGATACAAAACGAACTGCTCTGTCAGTTCACGGCCAATGCGACGGGGAAAACGGTAATCACCGGGCCGATTGAGGCGACGGCGAGCGGCAATATTCTGATGCAGGCCAAGGCGACGGGCCAGATAAAAACGTTAGGCGAGGCGAGGGCAATTGTCCGCAATTCGTATGAGCTAAAAGAATATCAGCCGCAAGATATTCAGCTCTGGGAAGAAGCATACAAGAAAATTAAGAATTGAGAATTGAGAATTGAGAATTTAGAAATTGAAAAGGAGATTGCTTCGCTCCGCTCGCAACGACAAGTGTGTTAGAATTGCAAAAGAAGAAATGGCTTTGATAGAAGAACTTGAACGCAAGCTGGATAGTTTCGATTCCACAGAGAGAAAAGAAGCGTTAAGCTCATTATGCGAAAAGGTTGACGCCGGCGAAATAGGTTTGCCGGAGCCGGGGACGGATGTCAACCTGCATTGTCATACGTTTTTTTCTTATAATTCGTACGGGTATTCTCCGAGCAAATTTTCGTGGCTGGCGCGGAAGCGTGGGCTGGCTGTTGCGGGAGTGGTGGACTTCGATGTTCTGGACGCTCTGGAAGAATTCCTTGAGGCGGCGCGAAAGCTCGGCCTAAAGGGATGCGGGGGGCTGGAGACGCGGGTATTTGTGCCGGAATTTTCAGATAGAGTGATGACTTCGCCCGGTGAGCCGGGTATCACGTACCATATGGGGGTCGGATTTCCGAGGGCGAGATTGGAAAGCGAACAGGAAGAGTTTTTGCTTAGTCTTCGCAAAACGGCCCAGCAGAGGAATCGGGATTTGATGGAACGGGTAAATAAGCATCTGAAGCCGGCGGAATTGGATTATGAGCGGGATGTGCTTGTTCTGACGCCGTCGGGTAATCCGACGGAGCGTCATATTTGTCTTGCATACGCGCGCAAGGCCAGAGAGGTCTTCGGTGAGACAGATTCGCTTGCTGAGTTCTGGTCTGAGAAGCTGGGCGTGGATGCCGAATCGTTAGAGCTGCCGGAAGGCGGAGATTTGCTGAATACGATTCGAGCAAAAACTATGAAGCGCGGCGGTGTCGGCTACGTCGTGCCCGATAAAGGCTCGTTTCCGTTGATGGCCGATACGAATCGGTTCGCGCTGGCGGCCGGGGCAATTCCAACTTTAACGTGGCTGGACGGCACCAGCGAAGGTGAAAAGGCCATCGAAGAGCTTCTTCGCGTGGCTATGAGCACCGGCACAGCGGCCATCAATATTATCCCGGACCGCAATTACACATCGGGCGTTAAAGGCGAAAAAATAGATAATCTCTACCAGGTGGTAGAATTGGCTGAAAAGCTGCATCTGCCCGTTGTGGTGGGAACGGAAATGAACAGCCCGGGGCAAAAATTTGTGGACAGCTTCGATAGCGAGGAACTTTCGCCGTTAGTACCGGTATTCCTGAAAGGTGCGCATATCGTTTACGCCCATTCGGTACTCCAACAAAAATGCGGGTTTGGATATAGCAGTAATTGGGCAAAGAAGAATTTCAAAAGCGCTGCGAAGAAAAATGAATTTTTCCAGGCGCTTGGGACCCGGCTCGAGCCAAAACGAGAAGATGAACTTAGCGAATTAGACGAAGCGGTCAGTCCTGAAGAAATACTGGATAAAGTCAGTGGCCGACGATGAGGGAAGCAAAGCTTATGGCAAACATCCCGGAAACTCAATGTGCTGTGCAGTTGGTTGGGCCGGACGAGCTTGTTTTGAATAAATCCAAAAAGGTTTTCAGGCCCGGTCGTCACCAGATTCTTTGTCGGGTTGAGGCGGTTGGGCTTTGTTTTTCCGACCTTAAATTGCTAAAGCAATTTTCCTCGCATGTTCGCAAAAGCGAAATAGTTTCCGGCATTGACCCTGAAATACTTAAAGAGATACCCAGCTATGTTCCCGGCCAGAAGCCAACTGTGCCCGGTCATGAAACGGTGGTGAGAATTGAAGCGGTTGGGCCCGGCGTGGAGGACTTTAAGGAAGGCGAGCGTTACCTGGTTCAGACTGATTACCGCTGGCTTAAGACTGCCAGCTCTAACGGCGCCTTCGGTTATAACTTTGAAGGAGCTCTTCAGGAATACGTGCTGATGGATGAAAGGGTAATCACTTCTCCGGAAAGCGAGTCAATGCTGATACCGGTTTCGGAAGAGCTATCGGCCTCTGCAATAGCTCTGGTGGAGCCGTGGGCGTGCGTTGAAGATGCGTATGCCTCCAGAGAACGCACGAGTTTAAGAACAGACGGCCAGATGCTCGTTGTTGCCGATGCGGAGGTGAGCGAAGATGTTTTTGGAAATTTGTTTAATCGTTATGGCAGGCCGGCTGAAATAACGTGGGTTACAGTAGGGGCGGTTCGCAAACCGCCCGTACTAAAATTGGATATGCCCGTTAAAAGAAGCGCAAACATATCAGGGCTTATCGATGCCGGTTATGACGATGTAATCTATTTCGGCTCCGAGGCGAATACCGTCGAGGCGTTGTTTGCAAAGGTTGCTGCAGGAGGACTCTTGAACATCGTTCTTTGCGGCGGTAAATTCGACAGAGATGTTGTTACAATGGTTGGCCGAGTTCACTACGGCGGTATTCGCATAGTGGGCGCCACAGGTTGGGACCCGGCTGAGTCTATGGAAGTAATTCCCGAGGCCGATGAAATCCGGCCCGGTGATAAGATTAATGTTATCGGTGCGGGCGGCCCGATGGGTATGATGCACGTGATACGAAATATCTGTCAGGACATCGAAGGTATCAGCGTTTTTGCAGGGGATTTGGATGACAACAGATTAGCCACGTTGACAAGAATCGCTGCACCTTTAGCTAAGAAAAATGGGGTTAAATATAAATCGTACAACCCCACGAAAGAGAAAATTGCGGGACCTTTTGACTACACGGTTTTGATGGTTCCGGTACCTGATTTGGTTGCTGCTTCGGTGCGCAGCGCCGCTGAACGGGGCATAATAAACATCTTTGCGGGCATTGCCGCCACGGTTACAGGGGAGATTGACCTTGATGCTTACATAGAGAAACGATTATATTTCATAGGGACGAGCGGCTCAACTTTAGATGATATGAAACGAGTGTTGGCGAAAGTGGAAGCCGCCCGGCTCGATACCAACGTTTCTGTTGCGGCTGTTTGTGGACTCGACAGCGCTGCTGAAGGAATCCGGGCGATTGAAAAACGGCTGATAGCGGGCAAGATTATTGTATATCCTGCCTGCAGAGGGTTAGGACTGGTGCGGTTGGAGGAGCTGAACGTTAAGATGCCGGAAGTTGCTGAGTGTCTCAGTGACGGGTTGTGGACGAGGGAAGCGGAACAGGCGCTTCTGGGAAAGTATCAATAATTTGTGCAAAAATGCGTAAGTAACTTGCTTTTTGCGCGCATAATGCCTTATGGGGACCGGTACCAGAGAAAAATATTCGAAAAAGTGGGCTAAACAGAAGCACAATATTTGTAAATGTTTCGTAAAAGAGCTTAACTGTTATTTTACATACGTTTTACTTTGTTCGCAATCGGCGCTGTTGTATAATTGATTTACTTCGAGAACTTATTTTAAAACCTTTTTTGAAAGGCGCTGAAAATGGAAAAGAAGAGACAAAGTTTAATTTGGGCAGTTGTGGTAATTTGGCTTCTGGCAGCAGCCGGCTTTGCGGAGGTGCCGAGGACAACCGGGGCCATCTCAGAAGTAACGGTTTACCGCGGCCAGGCGCTGGTGACACGCAGCGTCGATGTTGATTTGCCGGCGGGTACTTCCGAACTAATCGTTACGGACCTGCCGGCCAGGATTGTTCCCGAAAGTCTCTATGCCCAGACCTTGGATGATATTAAGGTGCTGAGCGTGAGGTATCGGGAAAAAGCAGTCAAGGAAGACACACGGGAGGAAGTGAAAGAACTCGAAGAGCAAATTGAAGAGATAAGAAATCAAATTTTTCGCACGGAACAAGACCGACATCACGCGGAATTATTATGGCAACACTATGAACCATTTTGGAAATTAACTATAGATGCTGCCAAACCGGATTTGAACCGGGCACTGCTGCAGGCTGAACCAATTGAAAATCTGACGACACATCTTGAATCCAAATGGATACAGTGGCATCAGGAGAAAATTGAACTGCAGCTTGCCAAAAACAAGCTTGAAAAGGAGTTGGGACTTCTCAATCGCAAACGCAAGGAGCTTGATGCCAGCCGGGCTCGGACCGAGCGCGAAGCGGTGCTGTTCATCAACAATGAAGGCGAGAAAAAAGCCACCATAGACTTGAGCTATCTGGTAAATGGAGCTAATTGGCTTCCAAAGTACAACTTCAGAGCTGAGCCTAACAAATCAAACGTCCTGATTGAGTACAACGCGGTGGTCAACCAGACCAGCGGTGAAGACTGGGATGGCGTGGCTTTAAGCCTTTCCACTGCCGAGCCGACTATGGTAGCGGCACCTCCGGTTCTTGAACCGATGCTGGTGGAGCTTGCTCCCGGGGCAGCAGCAGGTATGGGAATACCCAGAATTCGGAGTGAGTCAAAGGCGAGGCCTGTTAGCGACAGCAGAGAGCAGGCTCAACAAGAAGGGGTGGTATATCGTGATATCAGCGGCAGATTTAAAGAAAATATAAAGCGGAGGCAAAAAGTAGCCCAGAGAGGCAACTTTGCGAATGCAGAGCTTAATATGTTGGCGGTTGGCCAGCAGATGATGGAGTTTCAGGCAGATAAGAAAGCTGTGCAAATTATGAAAAAGCAGGCGGTAAAGTTTGCACGGACAGAGGGTGTCAGTGTTTCATACGACCTGGCTGGTAAGCTTACGCTGCCCAGCCGAACAGACCAGCAGCTCGTGAACATTGCAACAATTACCGCTAAGGCTGAATTTACTATGATTGCTACTCCCTTGCTGACCGATTACGTTTACCGGCAGGCGGAGTTGCTTAACGACAGCGATACTATTCTTTTAGCCGGACAGGCCAGTATGTTCCGCAACGGCGAATTCGTCGGCAAAAGCCAGTTGCCAATAGTTACCATCGGTGAAAAATTCACGGCCGGCTTCGGTATAGATTCCCAGGTTCAGGTGGCCAGGGAGCTTGAAGACAAGAAGACCCGCATCCAGGGCGGAAACCGTATCGATACATACCACTACCGTATTGCTCTGAGCAATTACAAAAATACCGCTGTCGAATTGCGATTGCTGGACCGCCTGCCCTACACGGATGACGATTCCATCAAAATAGAACTTGAGAAAACCGAACCCGAGTTGAGCAAAGACGGCGAATACCTGCGTACCGCCCGGAAGAAGGGTATTTTACGCTGGGACCTGAATCTTGCGCCGAACACTGTCAACGAGAGCGCAACCGTTGTAAAATATAGCTTCACGATGGAGTACGACAAGAACATGCAAATCCAGCCCCGCTGATAGGCAGTGCTCTTTCACAACTCAATTGACTGGCGTCATTGCGAACGAAAAGAGCCTTTAGCCCTGAGCGAAATGAGCTTGCCCTGAGCGCAGTCGAAGGGTCGAAGGGGAAGCAATCTCTATCGTTTGATACCATGAGATTGCCACGGCCTGCTTTGCAGGCCTCGCAATGACCCCGCACCAAATTACGGCAAAAGACTATTTTGTGCGGGGCAAGCATTAGTGCAATACGAGATACGAAAATTTGCAAGGGAAAAGTGAGGTAGAAAAATTTACCGCGGAGAACGCCGAGAGCGCAGAGCAAGAATTAAAAGAGAATAATTAGACGCACCTGTGCCTGCGTAACCTGTGCAGGCAACCACAGGAGCAGGCAGATTACGCTGATTAACGCAGATGTTTAATAATTTTTATCTTTCAGCGCAATCTGCGAAATCAGCGTCAAAAAAATAAAACTAATCTCTGCGTGCTCTGCGAACTCGGCGGTAAAAAAATGTTAACAGATTGCAAATGCGAAAATGAAGCGGGTCATAATGGATAAGGCGCTGGCGGATTTGATAAGAATATCGAATGCGACGGGTAAAGATTCCACCCTCGTTCAGGGCGGCGGCGGTAATACATCGGTAAAAAGTGCAGACGGTAAATATATGTATATCAAGGCCAGCGGCACGGCCCTGAAAGATATGAATGAGAAAGAGGGGTGGCGGAGAATTCGTCTTGATGCGGTTCTGAGTGTTATCCGGGACAAGCAATTAGCGAAACTCGATGCCGGTACGAGGGAGCCGGAAGTCGTCGACCGTCTTTTGCTTGCCTGCGACGATGATGTGAAGACGGGCGCCCGGCCGTCGGTGGAATCGCATTTGCACGCTTTTCTTGATAAGTGCGTGATTCATCTGCATCCTATTGCGGTGGGCGCATACGTAAATGCCAAAAATGGAAAGGCAGAGCTTGAGAAGCTCTTCAAGAAAGAAGGCCTTCCGCCGCTCTGGGTGCCGTACACGGACCCCGGCTTTACGCTCGCAACGAAAATCGCGAACCTGGTTGACGACTACCAAAAGCAGTATGCCAAAAAACCCGCCGTTATGATTCTGGAAAAACACGGGCTTTTCGTCACAGCCGGGACTGCCGAGGCCGCGTTACGGCTGGTTCGCAAGGTAATTAAGCTTTGCAGCAGTAAGTTAAAATTCGATGCTCGATGCTCGATGCTCGATGCTCGAAGCAAGAATCGAGAATCGAGAATCAAGAATCAAGTAGTCGCTGCCAAATCAGCGATTCGCAAGGCGGTTTTCGATGCCACCGGCCAAGACGTGCCGGTAAGCTACTTTGTGACAACCGGGCCGGTCGCTGCATTTATGGCCCGCAGAGACGCGGAGAAACTGCTCGCGACACCCGCGCTAAACCCGGATGAACTTGTCTACGCCAACGGCTCAGCAATGTGGGTGGAGAAATGTGACGTCAATACAATCACACGGAAACTGAAAGCCCTGGTTAACAAAGGCCAGAAACCGGCCGCGGCATTTTTAGTCAAGGACCTGGGGCTTTTCGTTGCGGCGGACAAAAAAACCGCTCCGATTATTGCTGAAATCACTGAAGGTTCACTTCGGATTCGGATGTGGGCGACGAAATTCGGCGGCATACTCGCCCTGACCAGGTGCGAGCAGGATTTCATTAACAACTGGGAGGCGGAGGCGTTTCGCAAGAAAGTGGTCCGTGGCTCGTGAATTGTGAATCGAGATGTTTTTCAGTTGTTTTTTGGGGGGGAGATATACTATATTGCTGGACTGGTAACTGGTAATTGGTTAAATAGTTACCAGTTACCACCCACCAATTACGAATTACAGGAGATTTGCAGTATGGATTTTTGCATCATATATTGTAGCTGAAGCGGCTGATGCAGGACACAATTGACTTTCTCAAGAAGTTTTACAGTTTGTGTAAGTCACCGGAATTTTAAAAAGTAAGGAATCTTTGAGAAGGGCAGAGTATATTATGAAAAAAGAGATTTTTGTCTTTTGCTGGTGTGTGTGTTTCAATAGTATTGGTCTGTGGGGCGCAGATGACAGCCTTTTTTATGAAAAGATGGGGCTGAAGAAAACTACTATTGAAAGTGCGACCATTTATTATGAAGGCTGCTTCGAAGAAAAGCTGGGGATATTTATCGAGGAATACAAAAATTACAAAAAAACAACTGCTGAACGCAGGGCACGGAAACAGATGCCATTGCGTAAATTGATACCTCTGAAAAATGTAATTACAGATGATATAAATAATATCGTGGGTGGTGATGACGAGCTTAAAACCTTTCTAAAGAAACAGTTCGATGATTTGATAAAAACATCCTCCTTAATACCTGACGTCTTTTCAGGAAATAAAAATGTTTTCTATCTTCTTCTGCAATCCACTTCAAAAGACTATCTACGAGCTGGAGGTACACTGCCAAATCACTCCTATGATAAAAAGACCGATACGGCAGAATACAAACTTGAATTCAGGTCAGAATCTAACAATCCCCTGGAACAATCAGAATATTTTTTTTCATTTTCTTCTGCAAAAACATTTGAGGTTGAAATGCAGAGGATCTTTTCAATGTTTTTAGAGGAATTAAGCGAAAATCCTGTACATTTTGAATATCTTGTCATTCATGAAATCGCTGAAATTGCCATTGTTAGACAAATGAGGATTAGAGATCCGCATAGACGCTGGTTTACCGATGGTTTTGCTAATGCTATTACGCACAGTATTCTTCTTAGTCATTCTTCACAGGAGGCAGCAAATTCCTTCATGGTGGATTATTCGACTGAACCATACAAGGAACTTGAAAACAAGTTGAATCTTAAGTACTGGATGAGTGCCCAGTTTGCATTTATGAATAAATTCCCACTCGAAAAAGAAAACAGGTTCGATTATGCGCGTTATTGTTTTGCAACTCAAGAAGCAAAACAACTAGTGGATGTATATGGGATTGAAATCATTAAGAAAATCATTGCTCAGTACAAAAAATTGGAAGATAAAAATACTGACTCTTTATACTCAGTAATCCAGAAAGTTACCGGTGAGGATTTAAGGAAGCGATTTGAGAAATATCAAAACTTTCAAACACGAAAAGAAGGATATGTACACTACAAAAGACAATATGAACAAGCAATGCAGGAGAAAAATGTAAAGGTGATGATTTTTTCGATGCTGCGGATGCTGGAGTTGTGCGAACAGCCATTCAGCCGAAACAGTCTGAATCTGCGCAAAAACATCGCGACGCTGTTCTATTTGACCGGTCAGAAAGAACTGGCCAATCAGTTTATTACCGAGTTTGCAGATTTTATGATGCAATCAAGGGATCCACAGAACCGATTTGTCGGCAGACATCTTGTTGTGCTTTATGCGTTGGGAATTCATAACCCCGAAGTAGCGTATAATTATGCCCGGCAAACTTTCGAGGAGAATCCGGAAGAAATCCATGCGATGGCTATTGTTATGCATCAGTTATCGAAAGAAAACAACATGCAAAAAGCCCAGGAACTGGCCCAGAAAATCTGTAAGATGGAGCCTGACGACAAACATCCCTGTCATCAAATGGCAAAGCAGGTTTTATCTAAAACTGAAATAAAATAAATCGTATTGCGGGGAAAATCATTTAACCATGACGATTAGTTCAACTCCACCGTGAGTTTCTACCACAAAAAGTGGCGTGACATCAAGGGAAAATCTCGATGCTCGATACTCGATGCTCGAATCGAGAATCGAGATGTTTTTCGGTTGTTTTTTGGGGGCGAGATGTGCTATATTCGTGTCTCGTCGCTGGATGCGACAAAAGAATTAAACGCAGAGAACGCTGAGAACGCAGAGGAAAAATAGGAATAAAAGGAAAAGAAGATAGATTCCTGCTTTCGCAGGAATGACAATATTAAAAAACTCAGCAGGCTCTGCGAACTCGGCGGTAAAAAAATGCGAGAATCGAGATATAGAGGAGATTTACAGTATGGATTTCCGCATTGAGGACACTCGAAAGAAGGCGGCTGCGAAGCTGAAAGACCTTATAAAAGATGGGCTTATTACTCTCGACGATGCAACTGATTGGCTCAGGACGATTTACGAGATTCGCTTCTTTGAGGAGAAGGTTTTTGAGCTTCTGGGGCAGAATATTATCAAAGGCGCCTCACACCTTTATGCCGGAGAGGAGGCGGTCGCCGTCGGGGCCATTGCCGCTATTGAACGTGGTGACGTGCTCGGCTCGACGCACCGTGGCCACGGCCACTGCGGCGCCATCGGCAACAAATACGCCGACAGCGAGGATGACCGGCAGAACCACTGGAATCAGATGATGGCCGAGCTGATGGGCAAAGAGACCGGCTACTGCAAGGGGCGGGGCGGCTCGATGCACATTGCTGAAGTGGATAAACAAAACAATCTCGGCTCAACCGGTATCGTCGGCGGTAATCAGGCACCGGCAGTCGGTGCGGCTTTAGCTGAAAAATACAAATACAAAAAAAGATTAAACGCAGAGAACGCTGAGAACGCAGAGGAAAAATTAAAATTGAAAAAACTCGGCGGTCTCTGCGAACTCGGCGGTAAAAAAACCTGTAGAGTCGTGCTTTCATTCTTCGGGGACGGCTCCACCAATTGCGGCAGTTTTCACGAATCGATGAATATGGCGTCAACTTTGAAAGTGCCGTTGGTAGCAATAATAGAAAATAACCTTTACGGGATGAGCGTGCCGTTCTCCGGCAGTGAGGTTGAAGGCACGAGGAGGGCAAGTAACATTGAGGACATTGCACAAAGAGCGGCTGCTTATGACGTGCCTGCGATGATTGCTGACGGCCAGGATGTGGTAGCGGTCTTTCTTGCGGTTCACTCAGCGGTAAAAAGGGCCAGAGAAGATATGCAGATGACGATTATCGAGGCCAAGACCTACCGGTGGTATGGGCACAGCCGAAGCGACCCACGTGCCTACCGCACCAAGGCAGAGGAAAAGGCCTGGCACGAACGCGACCCCATTATCGTCCTGAGCAAAAAACTGCTTGACGAAAAGCTCTGCACACAGGAGCAGTTGGACGAGATAAAGGACAAGGGCTTTGCGACAATCGAAGCAGCCACGAAGTTCGGTCTGGACAGTGCCTGGCCGAAGCCTGCGGATTTAGCCAGAGATGTGTATGTGGAGGAGAGTTACGAGGCTTCGCTTATCGAGTCCGAGAGGGCAGTTAGCGCAAAGGTGATGGAAGCGACCGCTGCCTTTGAGGCGGCTCTCGCATCAATAACCGGCAAAACGAAGAAAGAGGCCGCCGAGCAAGTTAGGGCACAAATCAAGTCTCAGTTCGGTATGGATGTTATGACGATTGGCCAGGCCGTCTCCACCGCCCAGGCAGAAGAACTGAGAAGAGATGAAAATGTTATCGTGATGGGTGAAGATGTCGGCCTCTACGGCGGAGCGTATCAGGCAACCCGCGGGCTGTCGGCGGAATTCGGCACGAACAGGGTCATTGATACCGCTATATCCGAGGCGGCCATTGCAGGCGCCGCGGTGGGTGCGGCCCTTCGGGGGATGCGGCCGGTGGCCGAGATTATGTACGTCGATTTTGTTACGATAGCAATGGACCAGCTCGTCCACGTCGGTGCTTATAATCGCTATATGTTCGGCGGCAAGGCGAAGGTGCCGATGGTGCTGCGAACCGAAGGTGGTGTGGGCAGATGTATCGCCGCCCACCATTCAGAGTCGCTCGAGGCCTGGCTTATGCATCCGCCGGGTCTGTTTGTGGTAATGCCGTCAACGCCTTACGACGCAAAGGGTTTGCTCAAGGCCGCTATCCGAAGTGACAACCCGGTGGTCTTTATCGAACACAAGGCGACCTATGGCCAGCTTGGTCCGGTGCCGGAGGGCGATTACATCATCCCGCTAGGTGTGGCGGATATTAAAAAGCCCGGCAAAGACGCAACCATCGTCAGCTACAGCAGGATGGCGATGCGGTCGCTGGAGGCGGCTAAAGTGCTGGCCGCCCAATACGGCATCGACGCCGAGGTAATCGACGTGCGAACGCTAAAGCCGCTGGATATAGGAAGAATAGCCGAATCGGTTCGCAAGACCGGGCGACTGGTCACGGTCAGTGAGGGCTTCTGCACCTGCGGCGCCGGCAGAGAGATAACCGGCGCGTTTATGGAATATGAGTTTGACGACGGCAGCCGCGGCTTCGATTATCTGGATGCGGCGCCGGTAAATCTGGCGGCAGCCGATGTGCCGCCGCCGATGAGTGAGCCGTTAGAGACGGCAAGTATACCAAGTGTAGATAAAATCGTTGAAGCCGTTAAGGCAATTGTGTAAGTAAACACGTTATGCGAAATGAATGAGGATTCTATAAATGGCGAGAGAAGTAAGATTGCCACAGCTTGGCCAAACGATGGAAGAAGGAACTATCGTTGGCTGTATGGTCAAGGTTGGCGATGAGGTCAAAAAAGGCGATGTGATTTTCGAGATAGAGACCGACAAGGCAACGCTGGAGATGGAATCGCCGGCTGACGGCTTTGTAAAGCATATCCTTGCTGAAGTGGAACAAACGCTGCCGGTCGGTGATGTGCTTATGGTTCTCGGCGAAAAGAACGAAGAGATACCGCAAAGTTTTATCGATTCGCTCAAGGGCAGCGTACCTGCTGCGGCGGCTGCCGAGTCGCCAGCCGCTGCTCAAGCTGCGGCTGGGGGCGCTGCTGCTGAACCCCGCCTCTCGGAGAGGCGGGGTGAACCGGCCAAGCCGGAGCGGGAGCCGACTAAGCCAGCAGGCAAAACAAAGGCATCGCCGCGTTCAAAGAAATTGGCCGAGGAGCTTGGCGTGAGTCTGGCGGCAGTTACCGGCACAGGCCCCGGCGGCAGAATTACCGAGGATGATGTCAGAAAAGCCGCCGCATCAAAACCGGCTGCACCGGCAGTAGCTGCACCAGAAATTAAACTCGGTGAAACCATACCGCTCAACAGAATTCAGAAAATAACCGCACAAAAAATGCTGCAATCAAAGCGCGAGATACCCTGCTTCTATCTGACTGTAAAAGCCGATGTTACCGACATCGTTGAATTGCGGACCAAACTGAACAAGACCAGTCCGTCCAAGGGCCGGATTAAAATCTCCTACAATGACTTTATTATGCGGGCGGTCGCAATCGGGCTGGAGAAATTTCCGATTATGACAGGTCAGTTAGCCGGTGACACTATCCGGCTGGCAGAAGCAATCGGCATTGGCCTGGCGATTACCGTGCCGGGCGGTCTGGTTGCACCGATTGTCAAGGACGTGAACAAAAAGGATGTCACCCAGATTGCACGTGACAGTAAGGCCTTGATTGAAAAGGCCCGCAGCAATAAACTTTCTCTCACAGATTTAGAGGGCGGCTGTATCACGGTAAGCAACCTCGGCGCCTTCGGGATAGAGTCCTTTATTCCGATAGTGGTACCCGGCCAGTGCAGTATCCTGGGCATCGGTCAGATAACCGAGACCTGCGTGCCGGACAACGGCAATATCGTGACGCGAAAGTTAATGAATATGACCCTCTCGGTTGACCACAAAGTTACTAATGGAGCATACGCAGCCCAGTTTTTGGACTTCGTAAGAAAACTGCTGGAAGATACGTCCAATTTTGAATATTGAATTTAAGATTTCAAATTTCAGATTTAAGATTCGAGATGAAGGAGTTTCTGAAATGGCAAAGAAAGTTGTCCGCAAGGACTCCCAAGGAGAAGCGGTGCGTTTGCCGAATATAAGGAAGGCGACGCCTAAGGTCCCAGTTATTGGTGTTTTTGCCACCAGTGACCCACGTATTGATAAGGCAAGCCGAACTCGCTGTCAAAACATTGCGAAAATGGCGGCTGATGTGATTAGCGGCTCCGTGGTTATGCCTGACAAGACATCTGTTCCGGTGGTTTATTCTACTGTGTTGATAGACGGCGAAGCACAAGCTGACATCGTTGCCCAGCAGTTTCGCAAAGCCGGGGTGGATATTTTAGTATGTGTGCCGGATACCTGGGCCTTCCCGCAGCTTACCACTATCTCGCTGCTGCAGCAGTTCGGCGCCAACACGCCCATAAATATTACCTGCGGCAATAGCGGTCCCAAGCCGGGCGTGGTCTATGCCCATGCGCTCAATGGCGCTATCAGCCAGTATGGGCGAATGGTTGCCTTAAATGTCGGGACCTGGCCGGATGCGGGAATAAACCCAAAGATGACCGAGCAGACGGCCAAAAACCTTATCGACTGGTGCTACGCGGCGGTAACGGCTGTCGGGTTGCGGGGCCGCAGAGTTATGATTTTAGGGCACGACTCGATGGGAATGGAAACAGCTTTAGCCCACGTACTGCCGACAAGGAACACCTTCGGCCTGGAAATCACACGGCTGGATATGAAGCTGTTAGCTGATATGCTCAATAAGAAAGCATATGATGAGAAGGAACTCAAGGCATTGCGAGCGTGGATTAA
This sequence comes from Phycisphaerae bacterium, assembly GCA_030603035.1. Next base: position 15,373 of record JAUVYQ010000018.1, read on the forward strand.
CAGATACGTCGGTAATCGCCTGGAACTGCGCAACGAAGCCGACAGCGAAAGATTCAATATGAGTTTGGCAATGTATTTAATCGTTCGCGACCTGATGGCCGACTTGAATGCGGTCGGCGGCGGCTTTATGAGCCAGTTGGAATGGGGCAGCGATAATCGCGGCCTGCCGCTGCCTGTGGCAGATGTGATGGAGTCTCTATCTAACAGCACGTTTGACCATAACGGTCGCAAAGCCCCGCTGCCCTTTGCGACCGAAGCTGACGTGCAGGGACTTTTGACAATGCTGTTTATGACGTATCTCTCCGGCGGAAATCCGCCTTTGTTTATGGACTTCAGAAAGGTGTGGGAAGCGTGGGAAATCAAAGAGCTGGCTGAAAAAATCGATATTAAAAAACTGGATAAAAAAGCAGACTACTGCTGCAAAGGTCTGGTTGATGGTGACAATTCCGGCAGTGCGGCATTCGATTGGGCGGCAGAACCCGGAGCATCTATAAGGAAGATTATGGATGGCGTTGGAATGCCTCTGGCCGATGTTTCCTACTTCCCGGGCGGCGGTAATTCAGTTACGTTTATGACGCCGGGCGGAATCGAAGGTATCGCGGCTCGAATGGCTTACAGCGGCGCCACCCCATCTAACGCCGGGTTCAGTATGATATGGGATGAGGCGCGTACAACGGAAGTGCCGAAAGAACTTGCGCGGGCGATGTGTGAGCTGACTACGTCCACCTGGCCGCATACGTTTGTCGTGCCGAAGTACGCCAGTATGACTGAGTATAAACAGTATCCGCCAGCCAACCACTTTCACATGACCTGGAACCTGCCGGTTGCCCGGCTGCAGCACTGGATGGACTTGACGGCAGTGTTGAGCGTTACACCCTGGGCAGCTCGACCGAAGTTTATTGAAGGTATTGACAGGCCGCAGCCTTTGGTTCACCTGCTCAATGGAGGCGAGGATGCCTTCAAACTGCTGAGAGCTCGTGGCTGAGCAGCTGAATATTCAAGAACCGGACTCGACAATTCAAGGCCATTGTTTCTATGGCAGGGCTGCGGCACGGAGAACTCCATTAGCTGAGGCGAACACGCCCGGCAGGACTCGAACCTGCGACCTACGGATTAGAAATCCGTTGCTCTGTCCGCCTGAGCTACGGGCGCTCAAACATTTGAGTACTTTAATATAACCACTTCCCACACACCAGACAATAGTTTTGAGTTTTTAGTTTCCTCGACGCACCTTGCGTCCCGCGACAAGTTTGTCTGCTGCGCCCACAATTCGGCGCGGCTGGCCGACATCTTAAATTCTACTGGCAACACGCCGTCGAGGGCTGATCCCAATCGCCTCGTTTCTAGTCAGCCGTCGTCTCCGGCTCGATTTTGATGATGGTATTCTGTCTTCCATTATCCTCCACAGGGCCGACGGATTTGATCACGCAGTTGCGGACACGTTCGTTCAGGATCAATCTCGCCGTTGTGTAATTGGTCACGGTGGAGTTCTTCAGGCCTTTCCTGCCGCCACAACCGAGGCGATTGACTTGGCTCGGAAGCGGCCGGGTCGTTCCATCGTGGAAAATAAACGTACAGTGGTCGCCGCAAATGGTGCCCAGACTTGTTCGCACCGTCTGCTGAATCCCTTCGGCGGGGCTGAGAATCGTGATTTCGTAAAAGGCGTCTTTTGGGACTGCGCCTCTCGTGAGGTTGAACAGGGGATTGTACGCAACATCGCCGCGGCAATTCTTCATCACCACTTTGCCTTTATCGCCGGAGCTGAGGCCGTAACTGAAGTCGCCGGCTTCCAGCACTGTTACGTTATCCAGCGTTACGTCCCCGACGCACAACAGGTGAAAACAGCCGCGCAGCCTTTCGACGGTCGTGTCGATAACCGTTATGTTCTTGACCCCGCCATAGGAACGTACCCCGTCCTCGGTCAGCGGAATCATCTGGTCGCGCGGGATGGGTCGCTTGCCGCGGTACATGATGTTGAAGCCGTACTCGACCGCCCGGCCGACTTTCTCCTTGAAAATGTCATTGGTCGGGCGCAGCGTGCCGGTGAAAAAGCACCCTTTAATCAGGACACCGTCTACCTTGTGAAAATGGACACAGTGCCCGAACGACTTCATGTAGACCTTACAGCCGATGAGTCTGGTGTTGTTGGCGTGGTAAATCGACATGAAGGAGTGCTTGTTGAGGCGCCCGAATTTCGGGCCGCCTTTACCATAGTAATCGGAATACCCGTAGGGAACGGAGCCTTTGATGACAAAAATGCAGTTGAGGAACGTGTTGTTGTCGTTGCAAACCTCGAATTCGCTTCCGGTAACCCTGTATTGGGGATACGGCTTGTCGATGACATTCCGGAAGTACCCGCCCTCGAAAGTGTTGTCGGCCCCGTTGATGTGCCAGGTATCGGAGACGTGTGCCCTGCCGGAGAGCTTGCTCTGGACGGAAACCGGGGTCTCGAACACGACGCCCCGCAGGTCGAAATAATTGTTCGAGCCGTTGACTGCGAAGATATGCTGTTGGTTGTTCTTCGGCAGTTTCCCGTCTTTGCCCGGTTTTACACGCGGGATGGGGGCCATCATGGGCGGATCGACTTTCTCGGCGCGGTAGATGCCCGGCTTCATACGGATTTTCTGGTTGTCTCTCTTGATTGCGGCCCGGAACTCGTCCAGCGTCTTGATCAGCGTAAACCTTTCGCGAATCTCGAAAGTGTCCGTAATCGGAGCCGGGGCCGGGGGCGTCTTCGAGATCACCTGCATCGGCGGATTCTCCGCAAATTGTACGCCGAGATCCTTCTTCTCTTCCGCCGAGGCGGTCCGTGAGCCCGGGTCACCCAGGACGTACCTCGGCACGATTGTGAAAGCCGCGACTGCGCCAATCGAGCCTTTCAAGAACTGACGACGTGTTACGGGAAACTTTAAACTTAAAACTTTAAACTTAAAGCTTCCAGTATGCTCTCCTTTTCGGTCCCGCATAGATTTTGACCTTGTCCCCCCGTTAGAAATTCTTGCCAGCTACACGGCAACCGCCGCCCGCAACTTATTTCTAACGGGGCGGGCATTGGCGTCCAATTGAACTGGAATTTCCCATATCAACTCCTGCTTTCGGTGCTCTGGGAGCAGTGAAAGGTAATACATTTATACGCTTTGGCCATTACAAGTCAAGCAAAAATAGAGCAAAATGTTGTTTTTTAACCCAATTTCCGTTAAAATACGGAGTATGCGAAAAGCGTATCTCGTGAAGCATATCTCGTTTTTCGCTTCACACCTCACGTTATTGGGAATAGAGTTAGAGAGGCAACAAAATAATAATCAGATATGCGTTAGCATTGGTGATAATCACGTGGTCGCTGCCTGGCGTTCAGGCTTATGCCACGGATTGGCCACAATGGCGAGGTCCCAATCGAGAACGCTTATGGGCCAATCGAAATTACCGTCGGTTAAAGCAATGTCACAATTATTATTCGCCCTAAAGTAGAATAGTAAATGGTAACTGGTATATTCGAATAACCAATCACCAATAACCAATCACGTGCTTAAGAAAAACAAGTGTTCCAAAAGGATTTTAGTTCCGATGCCGAGCAAAACCAGGCCTCCGAGAGCTTCAATGCGATTCGCGAAAAAATAGCCGAAGCCTTTTCCAATATAAACCCCAGCATACGAAAGAACAAAGGTTACCGCTCCAATTATAATTACGGTGATTGCTATAGAGCGTGTCAGGAGAAAAGAAAGAGTTATTCCCACTGCAAACGCATCAATACTGGTAGCCACCGCTAATGCCAAGAGCACGGGGATGCGCAGCGAATCAGAGTCCGTCATTTTGCCGGACTGAACTCGTTTGATTTTGAAAGACCCGTAAATCATTTTACAGCCTATCGCTGCGAGCAGGCAGAACGCTACCCAGTGGTCGTAACCTTCGACGAATTTCCTCACGGTCATACCGGTGAGCCAACCTATTACGGGCATGGCGGCCTGAAAGCCGCCGAAAGTCAGGGCCGTTCTAAAGGCATGACCAATACCCGGCTTCTTATATACCGCTCCAATGGTAACGGAAACCGCAAAGGCGTCCATCGCCAGCCCAAGAGCTATAACTACAATTGTCAGTAGATTCACCTGGACCGCTCAAAAAATTCAGGCTTCTGTTTGCCTCTTACACCCCCCTTCTTGCTTTCGCACCTGTGCCTGCGTTACCTTGGCGACCACAAGTGCAGGCAAGAAAGCAGGGGGGTTGCCAAGCACAACAAACGAAAATGAGGAATAAATTGGATTTTACTGCCATTTTCGCTGGCGGTAAACAGTGAAGTCCTATAAATTATATCTACAGTGCGAAGCCCGCCTCGCCCCCTGCAAGTGCCATACATGCCATCAGAATACCCTGGAGCAGGAGGGGCATACCCGCAGCAGGAATAAACACGATGGAGAAATTCATCGCCTATTTTTACGCTGGTCGAGACGCTCACCTAAGGGCCGGCGCACCGGAATACCAAGCCCGCCACCGGCCTCAAGCTCATCAAAAAGCTGTTTTTTCATCGCCTCGACCTGCTCACGATAGGCGGGGACATTGATCAGGTTGTGCCGTTCATGAGGGTCGGTCTGCAGGTCGTAGAATCCATCATGGTCCCACACGCCGTGGTAGAAAATATACTTATACCGGTCAGTGCGAATAGCAAACACCGTCGGTGTGGCGGGGAAGTTCCATTCCCAGTAATACTCGTAAAGGATGTGGTCGCGCCAGCGAACCAATTCGCCCCGGAGCAGAGGCAGGAAGGAACGCCCATCCATCGCCGCCTTCGGTATTCGCACGCCGGCTATGTCCAGCAGCGTCGGGGCGATGTCGATGTTCTGTACCATTTGCATAACCTTGGTACCGGGCTTGATCATTTTCGGTGCATACGCGAGCATCGGCACGCGAATTGATTCCTCAAAAGCGTCACGCTTGTCGTAGAAGCCATGCTCACCGAGTGCGAAACCGTTGTCACCCATGTAAATCACAAGAGTCGAATCATCCAGGCCCGACTCGTCCAGGTAATTCAGCACGCGCCCGAGGTTCTCGTCCAGCCCGTGCACGGTCTCACAGTATTGCTTATACAGACTGTCAAACGAAGGGACCGGATCATTGTCGTATTGTCCGGTCTCCATGTGGTCGATGCCGTGGATGCTGTAACGCCGTTCGCGGACCCAATGCGGCTGCGTCTGATAATTGCGTTCCGTGTTAGCCATCGTCTCCGGGCGTTTGACCTGGGCCTTAGCGTAACGGCCCTGGTGGCGTTTGGCGGGTTGGAATGGGTAGTGGACCGCCTTGAATGAGAGGTACAAAAAGAACGGCTGGCGGGTGTCTCGACCGTCTTTTAGCCATGCCAGCGCCTGGTCGGTCAGGACATCGGCAGTGTACCCCTGGAACTTCCGACGCCTGCCGTTGACGTTGAGCGCCGGGTCAAAGTATGTACCCTGGCCCTTGAAGCTGGCCCAATGGTCGAAGCCGGGTCTCGGTGAGTCGTGGTCGTGCCCCATGTGCCACTTACCGACGAAGGCCGTCTGATAGCCGGACTTCTGCAGGTACTGCGGGAAGAACACTGTCCCCTTCGGCTCAGGCCGCTGGTTGTCCACGATGCGATGGTGATGCATGTACTGGCCGGTAAGGATCGACGCTCGGCTCGGTGAGCACAGCGAGGTGCTGACGAACGCATTGGCCAGGTGTGCGCCCTGCTGCGCCATGCGGTCCATGTTCGGGGTCTCCAGGAACTCCGGTGCTTCTTTCATAAATCCCATAAAATCGTAGCGATGATCATCGCTGAGCACGAAGACGATGTTCGGCCTTGTCCTTTTGTCCCTTTTTGCGGCCTGCAGAGACCGCCCCGAAGCGCCAAAGAAAGCCAATGAGACCGCACCGCAGCCAACCGATTTGAGAAAGTCACGCCGGCTACAACGTGAGTGTGTTTGATAACTACGAGTTGCCATGTTCGTTGCCTCCTGTTTGCAAAAGCCTATATCTTTCCAGAGCCAGAGTGCTTTTATCAAAAAGTGTTTAATTGATACTCAACATAAGGATATTACCTGTTGAACAGGGCAAAGTCAACATCTGTACTCCATGGACTCCGGTACTCTAAATCCCTCATTTTCAGTAACATAATCTCTTTGCAAAAGCTGTTCGGCTCAAAGGTCGCAGATTCATATCGGGTGAAATTAAGGAACAAAAAAAAGAGATAACTTCCTGTTATTATAGAAGTTATCTCCAGGTCTTAATAGCGGGGGCTGGATTCGAACCAGCGACCTCCGGGTTATGGGCCCGACGAGCTACCAGACTGCTCTACCCCGCGGTCATTTTTCGTATTTCGTATATCGTGAAGCGTATCTCTGGAAACTTAAAACTTAAAGCTCCCCAAAATAACACAAAACTTATTTCTTATCAAGCGCGTTAAGGCCTGAAATTATAAATTTTCTCGAATCCTGGCGGCGATTGCCTCGATTTTTCCGTCCTGATATTTATAAGCCGGCCAGCGGTCGAAGACACCATCGCCGGTATTGCGAGGGATTATATGAAAATGCAAATGCTCAACAAGCTGTCCGGCCGCCCTGCCATTGTTGCACAATACATTATAGCCGTCAGAGTTCATTGCGGCGGCTACGGCTCCGGCGATTTTGCCGAGACGTGAACCAACCTGGCCGAGAAGCTGCGGGGGACAATCGTGCAATCTTTCAAAATGCCGCCTGGGAATCACCAGAGTGTGGCCGTCACTTACGGGACCGATATCTAAAAAAGCAAGAACGACTTCGTCTTCGTAAATCCTTGTAATCGGAACCTGTCCAGCTATCATCTTACAAAAGACACAATCATCCACACTCATTTCAGGGTTATCCTCCCAAGGATAGGTTACTACTGCCGGTTGGTTTGGTCTTCCCGGCTGTTGCTTTCGGCAATCTCTTCGGCTTCGACAGCTTCTTTAGCCTTTTTACGAGAACGCTTTTTTGCAGCGGCTCTGGTTTCCTTTTTTGAGCCTTCGTCCTTGCCTACGAGCTGCAGCAAGACGAGCCGGCCGTTATCGCCCAACCTTCTCAGTGACAGACGGATAATTCTTGTATAACCGCCCGGCCTGTCAAGGTATCGGGGGCCAAGCTCGCTAAACAATTTTCCGATTATCGTGCCTTTCTTGACTGCTTTGCCGTCTTCATAATCTATGATGTCACGATTGCCGAGGAGGACAATTGCCCTTCGTCTGGCTGACAACGTGCCTTTCTTGGCCAGTGTAATCAACTTTTCGGCAAAGGCCTTCACCTCTTTGGCCTTTTCGATTGTCGTTGAAACCGTCTCGTGCTGGAATAGCTGCGCGACCAAATTTCTTCGCATCGCCAGACGATGTTCACGTGTTCTACTTAACCGGCGTCCTGCTACTCTATGACGCATATTCTCAAATACCCCTTCTTTTATGGTTATGGATTCCTGCTTGCGCAGGAATGACAATACCATACGTTATCCGTTATCTATAACCGTCATTCCTAACGACAAACCTATATCGGCAAGCTTCCTTTTGACTTCCCGCAGAGAAGTTTTACCGAAGCTACGAATTTTTAGCAGGTCGGCATCCGTCATTTTCACTAACTGTCCGACCGTTTCCACTTTCGCCGATTCAAGACAGTTATTCGCTCTTATCGACAGCTCCAACTCCTGAATTGTGATTTTTAGTTTTTCAACCAATTCCTCATCAACTGTTTCTTCTTCGGGCACTTTTTTGGCAATCTGAGCGACAACGATTTCTTCCCCAATCTCGAAATACTGTATGAACGGATTGATGTGCTTTCGCAATATCTTGGCGGCCTCTACCATCGCCATTTCAGGGGTGATTGTCCCGTTTGTCCAAATCTCCAGAATTAGCTTGTCATAATTGGTCTTCTGGCCTACGCGGGTGTCTTCGGTTGTGTAGCGAACCCTGGTAACCGGCGAATATACGGCATCAAGGAGTATTCTTCCGATTTCCTGGTCGAATCTGTCTGCAGCAGCGATTCGCTCGGAAGCCGGCAGATAACCACGTCCGTTCTCAACTACCATTTCCATTTCAAAATTTACGTTTTCAGTCAAAGTGGCCAACACCATATCTTTGTTTATCACTTCTATGGCCGGGTCTGCAACTATATCGGCTGCAGTTATAACTCCGGCTTTTTTTGCCGAAACCTTCATCGTCTTGGGGCCCTGGCCGTGAAGGCGAACGACAAGATTCTTGACATTCAAAACGATGTTGGTGGCATCCTCCATCACGCCAGTTATCGAGGAAAATTCATGGTCGACTTTTGCTATTTTGATGGATGTCACAGCACTGCCTTCCAAAGAGGAGAGCAATACGCGTCTGAGGCTATTACCAATAGTGGTGCCGAAACCACGCTCGAAAGGCTCGATAAAGAACCGGCTATATTTATCGCTCGATACCGTCGTGTCTCGTTCAACACGAGTCGGCAACTCCAAACCACGCCACGTAACTCGCATATAGGCCTCCCAAATAAGTAAAAACTTAAAGCTAAAATCGAAAAAACATAATTCAAAACTCGTTCGTAGTTCATTGTTCATAGTTCGTAGTCTATGAACTCATAACTATGAACTATCAACTACTTGGTTTTATGTTTTTAGTTTTCTATTATCTCGAACAGAACTCTACGACCAACTGCTCCTCGACAGGAATCTGCACGTCACCTCGGGCCGGCAATGCAACAATGGCAGCTTCGGGTTTTTCACGGTCCAACTGCAACCAATTTTGTGTGGTAAAATTCGGGTTACTCTCCAACTGCTGCTTTACTTCTTTGACGCTTTTTTCAGAACCTTTGACTGCTATCCTGTCACCGACTTTTGTAGTATAACCGCTGATATCGACCTTGCGTCCATTTACATAAATATGTCCGTGAGTAATCAGTTGTCTTGCGGCCTTGCGTGACGGCGCAAAATTCAACTTATATACCACATTATCCAAACGTCTCTCCAGCAACTGCAGGAGGGTCTCGCCGGTATTGCCCTTTATCCGCTCGGCTTTGTGGAAATACCTCATAAACTGTCGCTCAAGCAGTCCATAGTATCTCTTGACTTTTTGCTTTTCGCGCAGCCGAACAGCATATTCACTTGCCCTGCCCCTGCGCCAACCGTGCATACCGGGCGCCAAATTACGCTGTTTTTTTTCGACCGGACACTTAGCCGTTTCACATCTAATGCCCTTGAGCATCAGTTTCATTCCTTCACGACGGCAATATTTACAAGATGGACCAAGATAACGTCCCATCCTTTATCTCCAGAATAACGGTAACTGGTTAAATAGCGATTGGTTAATTGGTTAAATAATTACCACTCATCACCTGTCATTTTGCTTTTTAATTTTTGAATTTTGATTTTTCCTATACACGTCTTCGCTTCGGTGGTCTACAGCCATCGTGCGGCAGAGGCGTGACATCTTCTATCGAGGCGATGCGCAATCCCACCTGCTGGATGGCTGAGATGGCAGATTCACGCCCCGAACCAGGTCCTTTAACCCTGATTTCGACCTCGCGCACACCATTACGGACAGCGATATTGGCGCAACGCTGTGCAGCCTGCTGAGCAGCAAAAGGCGTACTTTTGCGAGAGCCCTTGAACCCGACGCAGCCCGCTGAACCCGAGCAAATCGTATCACCATCTAAATCCGTAACCGTAATCAACGTGTTGTTGAATGTCGCTTTTATGTGCACAATAGCCTTGGCGACATTTCTTCTAACTTTTCGTTTTGCACTTTTTGCCATTATTTTTCTCGTATTGCGTATATCGTGCCGCTCATTTCAGCAATCAATTATGAATTTCTTTTAGCGTTTTTCCTTTACGCCCTTCTTGCCTGCGACTGTCTTTCTCGGGCCTTTGCGAGTGCGTGCATTGCTTTGAGTACACTGACCCCGCACGGGCAAACCCCTTCTGTGGCGAATGCCTCTGTAACAGTTTATATCGCGCAGCCGAGTGATATTCTGAGCTACCTGTCTGCGAAGCTGTCCTCCGACGATGTAATTGCGGTCGATAATCTGAGTTATGCGGCTAAGCTCATCTTCGGAGAGTTTGCCGGCCTTTGCGTTTTTTTCGATTCCGGCTTCTTTCAAAATCTGCTCCGAGGTATATTTACCTATACCACCAATACCGGTCAATGAAATCCATATGGATTTGTCATTGGGAATATCAACACCAACTATACGCGGCATATCAGCTCCTTTTTTAGTTCGTAGTTCGTAGTTTGTAGTCTACGAACTCATAACTATAAACTCGGTCAACCCTGTCGCTGTTTGTGTCGCGGGTTTGTACAAATCACCCGCACGACGCCTTTGCGACGAACAATCTTGCAATTCTCACATATACGTTTTACAGAACTTCTAACCTTCATTTTTCATACCTACCG